>SKYV01000254.1 GCA_007127745.1 Balneolaceae bacterium | reverse complement strand
TGTATTGAAATTTGGGTTTGATGGATTACCTGCCAAAATCATCTTCTACCCGGACGATATCTTCTTCGTCGGATGGATTTTCGGGATCGGTGTGCTGCCAGATTTCGGCTATCACGCCCCATTGATCCAGGCCCACCAGGCGGTGGCGCTCCCCCTGTTTTAGCCGGATGGTATCGCCCTGTGCAAGTTTCTGCAGATCGGTTTGTTCATCCGTATCGCTGATTACAATTCCGGCCTTGCCGGCTGCAACTGTCCATACTTCAGACCGCCGGTGATGATACTGCCACGACAGCCGTTTGCCGGGCTGAACCAATAAAATCTTCGGGCTCAGCTTCAACCCATCTTGTTCAGTATTGATATTTTCATGCGAGAAGAAGTGGCTGATAAACGTATCCAGTGATTGTTCATCAATCACAAAAAAACCGCCCCACGGGCGGGTTTTGTCTCTGTCTTTGATGGTGATGTTGTTATCTGTCAGATAGGATTCCACATGGTTAAAAATGGCATCTTTCTCTTTGGCGGCAAATGAGGTATTCATCAGGTTAACGAAATTAAATTATAAATCTCAGTAAGAGAGAAAGGTAAGGGTAAATATAGTATTGCAGAAATTAAATACTACTTAACCAACGATCCTGAAAATTCCGTCAGCAAGAATTCCAGCCGGTTGAAGTCGACCGGTTTACACATAAATTCGATAAACGATGTTTCAGAAATCATTTCCTTGTATTTCAAATCGGTATTTCCGGATATGTAAATTACAGCAACATCTTCGTTTAACTGTGCTTGTTTAACAATATCCACGCCGGTAATGTCTGAGTCGAGGTGAATGTCAACCAGCAGGATATCCGGTTTAAAGCTCTCAACCATTTTCGATGCCTGGTTCACGTTTAATGCTTTTTGAACGGATAGATAACCCATCTTTTTCACCATCATTTCCATGCTCATGGCCTGGATGGCGTTATCTTCAATAATTAAAATGTTCATTTGACTGATTAATTCTCTATAATGACCTGCTTTTTCACCAAATTGTATTGATTGGAGATTGAACTGTTTGCCCCTTTCATTGAATCAGATTTTTTGAACTGAATGACAAGTTTGTTGATTGTACTCTCTTCAAGTTTTATCCGGGCGTCAATTTGGTCTAAAAACGTTTTGATTAATAATTTGTGGAAGGTGTCAGGTTTTAGCCCTGTTTTTAACTCATCTATTTTCGGGTTGATGCCGTCAATCTCAAGTTTTACCGCGTGGTTATCCGAGCTCAGCGTTATGGCAATCTTCTCTCCGATATTTTCGTTGGCTACCCCGAGATTGATCAATTCATTGATGATCAACCCAAGCGGTACGGCTTGATTCAGGTTCAGCATCAACGGTTCCGAATCAGGATTTTTTTTGATCTCTGCAACTTGCTTATTCATTCTCGCAGGAAGGCTTTCAATGATTCTATCCAAATAGTTATCAAACCGGATACGAACCACATCTTCATGCTGATAAAGTGTTTCGTGAATACTTGAGATAGAAAAAACACGGCTTAACGCTTCTTTTAATTGCTCTGTTTCGTATTCATTTTCAAGATGCATAATTTGCAGTTCCAAAAGACCGGCAATGATGGCAAGATTGTTCTTCACACGATGATGCACTTCCTGAAGCAGCACATCTTTTTCGCTCAGAGATTGATGAAGTTCATCCTCCAGCTGTTTTTGAGATCTCAAATCCACATAAATTCCGTATGCCGCAATAATTTCGCCATTATTTCTTATCGGTACTGAATTGACAAGTACCGGCACTTTTTCATTGTCTCTGGTAAACCTGATGGTTTCTTTCTGAGTTGAAATTCCGTTTAATGCATCCCGGCTCATTTTTTCGGACTCATCACTATATTGATCGTTCGTAATCAGGGTTTTTATATTTTGGCCCAGCACTTCGTCTTTCGAATGTCCGAACAGCCGGATGAAACCTCTGTTTACCCGCTTGATCCGGTTATTGGTGTCAATCATTACAGTGGCCAGCGGTGAGTTTTCGAAAAGCTGATTCATCAATGCATAATGTTCGCTTTTCTCTTTTTCCAGGGTTAAAAACTCTGTGATGTCAACCCCGGTACTGACCAAAAATACCTTGTTTTTATTGCTGAATCGATTCACATACAGATGGTAAGTGTGTGTGTTTCCGTCACTGTCCAGCACGCGCGAGACAAAATCTCCGTTTCCGGATTTAAATATATTTTCAAACCGGCTGCGGACCTCTTCTCTATCATCAGAATGCAATAGCTGCAAAATATCCATCGAGAGAAGTTCCTGGTTTTCGTAACCGAGTTTGTTTTCGATGGTATTATTCCATCGCACAAAATTCATATCTGTATCAATAACAAAGAAAATTCCCGGGATACTGTCTATAGCAGTTCTGGAGAAGCGCCGTTCTTCATCAAGCGAATATTGCACATTTTTTTCGGTACTTTTATCGCGGAAGGTGTTGATGATCTGGATTTTTCCTTCCTGATTCCGGTACAGTACAGATGTGATGTGAACCGGCAATACATGGCCCTGTTTGTGGATATACTCTTTTTCACCATCAAAGTATGCCGATTTTTCTCTGGTCTTCATCATCTCCAGATGAGCCGGGTCATTTACATTCACAATCAATTCCCGTCCTCCTTTTTTTAGCTCATCTTTTGTGTAACCCAGCATTTTACAGGCTGCAGGATTTGCATCCAGAATGTGTCCCTCCGGTGTACCGATTAAAATACCCGATACCGAATGTTTGAAATGCTGGCTGTATCGTTCTTCCGACTCTTTTAGGGCCCGAAGAGCTTGCATATTCAGGGTAACATCATCAAAAATTAACAGCGTGTACGGACTGCCATTTAATTTAGATGCCGTTACTTTGAGCCATGTTTTTTGCCCGTTATTATCGACCGTTATGGTCATTTCGAGCTTTTTGTCGGGTTTTTCAAAAACCTCCCGGATTCCCAACAGTAATTTAAGGGCATAGTCATTGCCTTGTTCCACAGCTTTTCGGCAGTGGTCAAAATAGTTGGAACCTTCGGGTTTTATTCCCAGCCAGTTTGTACTGTCCGATTTTGATTTCCAGGGATGGTTTGTTTCAACAACGTCACCCAGTTTGTTAATAAAAGCTGCTGCACCGGGTATGGCATTGAGCACTTCAAGCGCTCCCTCTTCGAATATTTTTTTCGCCTGCATTTATCGTTTGGCATTGGTTATTTAATAAGTAAAAGTTCAACTTTTTTCAGTTCAAAAAACTGACGTGAAAAACGTAAAATTTTGAATGTTTGAACTACGTAGGAAGCTTCTGGAAATCCGTAGGTATTTTCCGCTATTTACAGGAAATCCGGGAGGTGGTGCTTACCCTGATGAACTGTTTTTATGGCAGAGATCAGCTCCTCTTTTGTGGGCTCGTAATAAAGATAACCGTGAATTCCCATTTCATAAAGCGGGTTGATGAGCATGGAAGAACGGTAGATGTGCAGGGCAAGCAGCTTTCTGTGGGGATGATGGTTTTTGATGTTTTTGATGACTTTTCCCGATGGCTCGTTGATTCCCATTAAATCAATAATAAATAAATTGCTGCCTGAGTCTTTTTCAATAGATTCAATGTTTTCGGTATTCAAAACAAATACATCAATCGCAGAGTGGAATGAGCGATTGATTAAATCCTGTATCATTTCAGCGCGAAGTTGCTTATCTGAGATAATATGTATGATTTCCGGCAATTCTTCCATAACAGAAATCTAACAAGCAGCATGCAGGCAGGGTATAGGCTGAAGAACGTAAATTTTATCGATCTAGATACGTGAAAAAACGTACGTGCATACTTTCCCCGGGTGGAAGCTGACTCTGGCCACGGAAACGGTTAGTTATCTTTTGGTGAAATGATGTTGTGCTTGAAGGCATATTTTACCAGACCTGCAGTGTTCCGGGCACCGGTTTTTTGCAGCAGGTTTCTCCTGTGGGCATCCACGGTACGGGAGCTGATAAACAGTTTTTCGGCGATTTCCTGGTTGGTGTGCTCTTTGATAATCAACTCCAGAATTTCCAGTTCCCGGTCGGTTATGTGAACAAGACCTGGTGAAGAGGGTTTGCCTTTTCCTTTTACCAGGTCCATCATAATACTGTTGGTTGCCTCGTCGCTGAAGTAGTGTTTGCCATCCATAATGGTTAAAATGGCATCTTTCAGATCACCCCGCCCCGCACTTTTCATGATATAACCGGAAGCCCCGGCCTGGATCATCTGCCGGATGTGGAGATCGTCGTTGCTCATTGTAAGGGCAAGTACTTTGATGTCCGGATATTTATTCTTGATTTCTTTGGTGGCAGCAATTCCGTCCATTTCAGGCATATTAATATCCATCACCACAATATCGATGTAGATATTTTCGAGTTTTTCCAGAACCTGTTTGCCATTGCCTGCTTCCGCAGCTACTTCGATGCCCGCCTGCGAATTGAGCATCAGTTTTATGCCGTCTCTCACAATTTTATGATCATCAGCCAAAAGTATTTTAATATTTGCCATGAGTTTTTTGTTTTCTTTATACCGGTACAACAACAGAAAGAATGGTGCCCTTATTTTTTGCGCTTGAAAGATCTATGTTTGCAGACATGGCCCCCGCTCTTGTTTTCATGCTGCGGATGCCAATTCCACTACTCGTTTGGTTATTCTGGTCAAATCCGATGCCGTTATCTTCAATTGTCATTAATATCTCCCCATCGGAATATACAAGTTGTACATCAATTTTCTGAGGCTTGCCGTGGCGGATGGCATTATTTAATCCTTCCTGAAGAATTCTGTAAAGATTGATCTGAATTTTGTCGGAGATTGCCGCATCTCCAAGATTTTTATAAAAATGGAATTTAATCTGTGTGTTGTTGCTCAGGTGGTTTATGAGTGATTCTGCTGCCAGTTCCAGTCCATAATCCTGAATGGCTTTGGGCAGCAGGTTCTGTGAAATATTTCTGGTTTCTGAAATGGCGTGATTTAAAAATTCGAGTCCGGTTTTAAATACCTTGTCCAGCTCTTCGGGAATATCGTGCAGATCTTCATAAACCGAATTCAGATTCATGTTGGAGGCAGAGAGGTACTGGCCAAGGCCGTCATGCAGCTCTTTGGCAATCCGCTGTCGTTCGCGCTCCTCGCCTTCAACCACAGCGCTGATGGCCATCTCCTCAGCCTTTTTCTGCTCGGTGATGTCGTTCGCAATTACAAGCCGAAGCACTCTGCCTTCGTAAAAAATTTCGGTACCTGATATTTCTGCAATCAGTTTTTTGCCGGACTTTGTAAGCTGTGGCCATACGTCAAATCCGGTTCTCTTCTGTTTCAGGTTTTTTGAGATCTCTTTTTTGATCGCTTTTTGATCCGATTCCGGGTGGAGTTCATTAATCTTCATCCTTTTAAGCTCATCCATACTGAAACCGTACTTTTCGATCGTGGAATTGTTTACCGTTACAAATTTGAGTGTTTCAGGATCGTAAATAAACATTGGCAGCGGGCTCTGTTCAAAAAGCAGCCGGTACTGCTCTTCAGATGCTTTCAACTCTTCTCTGGCCTGTATGTCTGCAGTCATGTCTGAGATGGCTCCCACAATACCCAGGCTTTTCCCCTCTTTGTTTTTGATGAAGTACCCTTTGTCGATCACAATGGAGTATTCTCCTCCGCCATTTTGAAATTTATAATACTCCGACCAGGAGTCTTCATTAGCAGCGATTGCTGACCTCAGTTTGTTCTGTATTCGTTCGCGGTCATCCGGATGGATATGTTGTTCCCACCATTCCAGCGTTTGCTCAACATCATTTTCATTATAATCAAAACGGGTTTGCCAGCCTTCGCTCCACCACGTATAGCCGGTTTCCAGGTTGCAGTCGTAAAGTACATCATTCGAACTTTTGGCAATCATTTCAAATTTTTGCCCCTGTTCAAGCAACGCCTTCTGGTATTCAATTTCTTTGGTTTTATCCACCATTGCGCCGATAATCCGGTTGATGCTTCCGTCCCGGTCTCTGAGAATGATAGCAGAATCGTAAACTTCTTTTTCAGTGCCATCGGCTGCTATAAAAATATACTCTTCACTCCAGATGTTTGCCCCCGACTGTTCAGCGTGTTCCATACTCGAAACCACTCTTTTGCGGTCTTTTTTATGAATTTTGGAGTGCCAGAATTTTGGATCTCCTTCGTAATCCTCTTTTTGATAACCAAAAACCGATTCAATTCCTTCACTCCACCAAAGTTTTTCGGTTTCGGGGTCCCATTCCCAAATCACATCACTGGTGATGTTTGCAGCAATTTCAAACCGTTTCTGTTCCTCTTCAAGACGGTGGGCAATTTTCCTGGTTTCCGAAATATCGAGCACTGTTCCGCTTATGATCTCTTTTTGCAGATCTTCATCAAAATGTTTCTCACCACGAATCTGTACATAACCGGTTTCGTTGTTTTTCTTCAGAATCCGATGTTCAAGCCTGAAGGATTCTTTTTCAACGCTATTTCGGATCGTTTCAATAACCATTTCGGCATCGGAGGGGTGAACAAGCTGAGGATAATTTGTGAGGGTGGGGGTGAAGTCCTCGGGGTTTTTGTGATATATTTCGTAGACAATATCAGACCACCAGAACACATTGTCATCCGGGTCAAGCGACCAGTAGCCCAGCCGGGCAATTTGCTGAGCCTGAAGCAGTCTGTCCCGGCTTTTTTTTAGCTCCTGTTGCTGTTTTTTGATCTGGCTGATATCCTGAACCGTGCTGATTCTGAATTTATCATCACTGTAGCGGTCTTTCACCAGTGCCAGATTAATCAGTGCAGGATACGTGGATTGGTCTTTTTTATACAGTTCAGATTCAAAAGTTGTGTATCCATGTTCATCCAGGTTTTTAGCCTGTTGAACCGGATCGGTTTGTGAGCTTTTTGAATATAATTTTTTCACATTCATGCCAATCATTTCGTGCATTTCATAACCAAACAAATCGGCATAGGCCTTGTTCACTTTTTCAAGTTTTCCGGTTTTGTGATTACTTACAGCAAGGCCGGTATTGGATCGGATGAAAAGATCGGCCAGCAGACGTTTTTCTTGTTCAATCTGAATATTTTCGGTGATATCCCGGTTGATAATGATGACTCCGGTAAATTCATTATCCTGGTTTTTTAAGGCTCTCACCGAACTGTGAATGCTGAGAGTTTCTCCTGCTTTTGTTTTTTGAAGAACATCGCCGTTCCAGTCCTCAGATTGTGCCAACAATTTAGAAAGTGGGCGGCCGTTTGAGGTGTCGGTTATAATTCCTGAAACGTCATCAACATGCCTGCCAATAACCTCATTTTCTTTCCATCCATAAATTTGCTCTGCAGCACGATTCCAGCTTTTAATTTTAAACTCAGAGTCGGTTGAAATCACTGCGTCAGACATTTCACTGAGCAGATTGGCATGATACCGTAGAAATTCATTGGCCTTTTTCTCATCCGTTAAATCGATAAGTACCCCAACCATTCGGGTGATTTCCTCCCGGGCATCGCGGAAAATATGTGCTTTGTCTCTAACATGACGGGTTGCCCCGTCCGCATCCAGGAACCGGTATTCTGCCGTCCAGATAGAGCTGGATCCGTTCATTACGGAGTTGAGTTTTTGATTAACCTCTTTTTGATCGTCAGGATGGATATTTTCTTTCCAAAAACTCAGATTATCCCCCACATCCTCTTCAGAGTAGCCAAAAATGGTCGTGATTCCGTCGTTCCAGATAACGGTATTCTTCAGTGCGTCCCAGTCGTAAATGGCATCACTGACCAGGTTTGATGTAACTTTGAACAGTTCTTTTTCGGCTTCAATTTTCTGTTCAGTCAGTTTTCGGTGGGTGATATCTACATGGGTTCCCACCAGTCGGACGGGCTCTCCCTGTTCATCCCGCTCAACAATTCGACCGCGGTCCATTATCCATACCCACTGCCCGTTTTTGTGTTTCATGCGTACCTCACACTCATAAATCGGTTTTTCACCGCTAAAGTATTTTTCCACCTCCTGCTCAAAAATTTCCAGATCTTCGGGGTGCACCAGCCGATTCCAGGTCTCGATATTTATGGGCTCAAGTTCATCGTAATGGTATCCCACCAATTCGGCCCACATTCTGTCGATGACTACCTCGCCGGTTTTGGGCTTCCACTCCCAGAGCCCCACTCTTGCTGATGTTGTGGCAAGCTGCAGCCATTCTTCGCTCTTTTTGAGCCGGTTTTCGATCTGTTTTCGTTCGGTAATATCAAAACCGATACCGATCTGGGTTTCATCAGAAAGACGAACGTTGGTCCAGGTACTCTGGAGTGTTCCCCGCGATTTAGTGGTGAGCTCAAAATCTTTCCACTTGCCGTTTGGATTGCTCATAAATTCAGCGGCTTCATCACGAAGCTGTTTATCAGGGTAAACTTTATCCATGATGTTATCAGCGGAAATCTCTTTATTTGACCAGCCGGTCACCTCCTCAAATTCTTTATTTACTGAAAAGCTGGAAAAATCGGGTTTATAAATCGTAATGAGAGCAGGCATCGAGGCAAAAATTTCGTTCTGCAGTTCCTGCTTTTTTTTAATATATGTTTCATACGATTTTACCATCCAAAAGAGAGCCAATGCTGTTATGGAAATGTAAAAAAAACCTTTTGCTGTCTGTAATTGGGTAAGCAGTTGTACATCAGTCACATACCACTCCAGGACAGCATCTGTTGTGGTGATCCAGATGAGCGCAAAGAAAAAATATATGAGCGTAATACGAAGGGGTGTAAATCTCATAGTAACAGAGTTATAAATGTGTTATAACAATATAGACAGATAGCGGTCAAGTAGAAACAGAAAAGATGTTATGATATGGTGAGCGGTACGAAATAATGGCTGGCATTCTATTTTCGTTACACGGCTCTTCTTCGGATTGTTTCTGTCTGTTGTACACTGCAAATGAGCAGCAGATCACCAAACCATGAGATACTTATTTTTAGTGTCTTTATATCTCTGAAAATCAGGACTTAACTGCAGAATCTACCACTTTCCTTCGCGTATGGGGTAACATCCAAGAATTTTCAGGTATTGAGCTTTTTTCTTCAGTTTCAGAAGGGCGTCTGCAATTCGGGGTTCATCTTTGTTGCCCTCAATATCCAGATAAAAGAGTGACTGCCACGGATGGCCGATTCGCGGACGAGACTCCAGTTTAGTCATATTAATGCCACTGTTACCCAGCAGGTTCAGGCATTTTAACAATGCACCTTTTTCATCGATGGTGGCAAATACCAGGGAGGTTTTACAGTTTAATTGAGGGTCACATCGAATCGATTCCGGCCCTACAATCACAAATCGTGTCAGGTTTTCGGACTGATTGGCGAGATCCCGCTTCAGGATTTTGAGCCCATAAATTTCTGCGGCATACGAACTGGCAATGGCCGCCTGCGAAAGGTCGGAATCATCACGTACTTTTCTTGCCGCCATGGCTGTGTCAAAATACGTTTCTACATGGCAGCGCGGCAGTGATGTTAAAAATTTGCTGCACTGTGCAATAGCCTGCGGGTGCGATAAAATCCGCCTGATATTTCCGATCTCCACCTCTTTTGGGGCCATCAGGCAGTGGTTGATATGGAGCACTTCCTCACCGGTTATGTAGAGATTTTTTTCATTCAGCAGGTCGTATGTGTCATTGATAGAGCCTGCCGTGGTATTTTCGATAGGGAGGATGGAAACATCCACTTCACCGCGTTCTATGGCATCGGCGGCTTCCTCAAACCGGGTGTATCCAATACACTCAACATTGGAATAGCGCAGCTCAAAGTGTCGCATTGCCGCCTGATGACTGAAAGCGCCATCCGTTCCCTGGTAGGATACCCGAATGGTTTGTTCCTCGGTTTTTTCGTTTTGATGGTCGATCAGTGCATGGGTCTGGTAGCGAACGGAGTGCTGGATAATTTCACGAAACAGCTGTTCAAGAAAAAACGGATCGAGGCCAAACTCGGGCGCTTTCTGCCTGATTTTTTCGAGCAGCTTCTCTTCACGCTGTGGGTCACGGATTTCATCCGCTCTGTCCAGTTTGCCCGATATAATTTTACGTACAATTTTTTGGCGTTTGCCAAGTGCTTCTACTATTCGTTCGTCAAGCTGATCTATGATCTGACGAATTTCTTTTAATGATTTTTCCGGCATTTTGGTTTATCGAATATTTTTTTTCAGTTCCTGAATTCTTTTCAGGATTTTTCCTCGGTCTAATTTACGGAATCGTTCAGGCAAAAGTGCCCTGGATGTGCATTCGGTGACGGCCGTCAGGGTTTGAAGTTCAACTTCCTCGGGATAATTGGGCGGCAAAAAATCGAGAAAAACCGAATCGAGAATGTCAGGGGTGGTTTTTTCGAGTCCTTCGGAGGCAGTTTTGAATTTGGCTCGTGTCAGTGCAGCTTCCATGTCGGCGCCTGAAAAGGGTAAATCTCCCTTGAGCACCGGTTTGGGGATGTACTCTTCTGACAGTTCAAGCCCGGTTTTCTTTTTCATGGCTTCAAACAGTTCCCTGCGTTCTTCTTCGGTATCCGGGGCAAATAGCGGAATGTGTTCTTCGGCGCGTCCCTGCCGTTTCAGGTCTATCGGCATCAGGTCGGGGCGGGCTGTCATCAAAAACCAGATTATTTTGCCACGGTTCTGTGTGTCGCTCATAAACGTAGCAATCTGCGAAAACACCCGGCTCGATACACCGCTGTCGCCCGAAGCGGCTCGGTCGCCCAGGTAGGCATCGGCTTCATCGATCATCACAGCAACGGGAGCCATCGCTTTTAACAGACCGAGAATTTTTTCAAGATTCCCCTCGGTTACTCCCTGCCACTGACTCCTGAAATTTTTCAGTTTTACCATCGGGATTCCTACTTCACCCGAAAAGCAGGTTACCAGATAGGTTTTCCCGGTTCCAACCGGCCCGCAGATCAGATAGCCCATCGGGATAACATCACGCCGCCCCTTTTTTAGTGCATGTACGGCCGCTCTGAGGTGGGTTTTTACCTTGGTGTGTCCGGCTACCGAATCGAGATCCGCTTTGCTTGTTACAAACTCCAAAAGACCGTATGCCTCTGCCTCAATCAGTTCTTTTTTGATGTTGGTGAGCGAATCGAACGTGATGGTTTCGGAGTTCTGAATTGCATTGGAAAGAATGCTTTTCAGCTTAAGATAACCCAGGCCTGCCGTCATCTGTGCCATCACCGGTTTTGAGACTTTCGAGAATTTCTGATAGGTATCCTTTTCGATTTCCTCTTCGATGTAGGTGAGGCGATCTTTTTCATCCGGCAGCGGAATGCGCACATCTGCTGAATAGGGATTTTGAACGAGCGTATGATTCAGGTCGGAGAGATTTTCAGTAAGCAGAATGGTGGTAAAATCGGCAGCCAGAAAGAGCGGATCATGAGCCCATTTAAGCAGGTAAACCAGCGAATTTCGGTCTTCGGTGCCGATGCTGCCCGCTTCATTGGCAGGAACGATGGTATTGGCAAAATCGATGATCAGGGCAACGCTTTTTTTCTGATCCACCCTGGATCGGAAATACTGCTCAAGAATGGAAAAAACACTGACGGGATCTTTCGGAAGTTTTTTGGCGTATTCGGTGCCGGCAAACGAATCGCGGCCCGATATGGCCCGGCTGAAATCTTTTTGCGATTCCTGGTCCCGAAAATAAATTCCCGATGCCCGGTCGTAAAAAATCACAATATCACGGCCGCCAAAAAAATCTTCTGCCAAAAATGTTTTCAGCCGCTGGAAAGAGGTGTTGCCGTTATCGGCAATCGGAACAAGATCGTGCACATTTCCGTGGATAATAAACTGGTTCAGTGTCCGGCTCAGGTATTTTTTTGCAAGTTCTTGTGCCCATACGGGATAATTGTCAATCATCGGAATTGGACTGGTTTAGTGGAAAATATTGGATTATGCATCCGTTCACTCACCTGAATTAATAATGAGTTTAACATTTTCCAGTTTGCTTTGGGTTGCCTTGGTAATGATAAATGTGTTGCCGAGAATCTGGATCTCTTCATTCACTTTGGGAATTCTGCCGGTGTGATGGATAATATAACCGGCCACGGTTTCAAATTCCCCGTCGTCATCATGCAGGTCAATTTCCGGATACTCAACCAGAAGTTCGTCAAGCTCAACACCTCCTGAGAGTAAAAAAGTGTTGTGGGATATTTTTTTAATGATGTCGTCTTCTTTATCGTATTCATCCTGAATATCACCCACAACTTCTTCAATCAAATCTTCGATGGTTACCATGCCGGCCGTGCCTCCGTACTCATCAATAACCACAGCCACAGAAATATTGCTCTGTCTGAACTCAGTGAGCAGGTCCTTCGATTTTTTACTGGAGGGAATGAGTTTTACCGGCCGGATAATATCGCTGATAGTTTTGGGGCTGCTGAACAGATCGTACGCAAAAACCACCCCGATGATGTCGTCGATTGTATCCTGAAAGACCGGAATTTTTGAATAACCCGATTCAATGAAGGCCTTTTTTAAATCTTCGAGAGATGAATTTTTTTCGATGGCAACAATCTCGGTACGTGGAACCATGGTTTCGCGCACGCGTTTGTTGGAGAGCTCCAGCACATTGTGAAGAATTTCAGAATCGTCATGGTCAATTTCCTGGCTGCCTCCGCTGTCCCGCAACTCCCTGAAAATGGATTCGATATCTTGACGCCGGAATATCCTGGAACTGCGTTCACTTCCAACATTTAACAGATTTACCAGTAATCCCGAAGTGTGGTTGGTGATGGTGATGAGCGGCCAAAAAATATAGTTGGTTAGTCTGAGAGGAATGGCGATAAATTTGATCAAGAAATCGGCCTGAACCCGGAATATCGCTTTTGATAGAATTTCGCCAAAAAACAGTATCAAAACAGACGCAATGATGGTTTGAATGAGCAGAACAGTTGCTTCTGCAGGAATGACATCAAAATAGCGGGAGTAGAGCATCCGGATGGGTTCGGCAAGAAAAATTGCCATTAGTGTGGCGTACACAACATTAACAATATTATTGCCAACAAGAGTTGTGGTGAGAAAGCTCTCCGGATTGTCACTAAAAAAGGCAAGAGAGCGTCCCTTCAGTGTATCTTTTCTCGATTCGATTT
>SKYV01000255.1 GCA_007127745.1 Balneolaceae bacterium | reverse complement strand
TTTCGTGAGCGTGTGTTGGTGACCGCGCTGCCTGTTGAACTCTTGTAATTGAGAAACCGATCTCCGGCCAACCCTGTGCATCCCGCAATAACCAGGCTAATCCGCCAACATCGTCAGCCAGGGTAAACATGGCCACAAGATCGGCGCCATATTCATTTCGCATATCGTGTACTTCATTCAGATAACCGGCATACTCTGAGCCAAATGGATTGAATGATGGAGAAGCTGTTAATCTTCTCAGGTCTGTACCTGAATCTCCAGATTCACTGTATTCAATCAATGCACGGTGAACCAATCGAAATTCCAAATTAATCTGCGCTGCGTCAGTTGACATTTGTGCCATATTCATAGCCTCGTTAATAATGTTATCAATTCCACCATTTCCGGGCTGGTTAGCCCAATTTCTTGCTGCAGGTGTATAGACAATCATTACGTCGATGGTGGTATGGGAGTCCTGTTCTGGTTGCGGTGATTGCTGCTTCTCTCTTGTTTCATCAATGTTTCTGTGGGAATGATACAGTATCTGATCATGATCTACACCACAGGAAATCACATCGGTTTCATGAGGGTCGATTTTTACCATGATGTGGCTATCCAGGGTTTCATCATACCGAAGCTGATAAAAATTGTGATCGGTAGTTATATTTATGCTTGACAGAGCTTTATCATCGGAAAAGGAGAGTGTTAAGGAATTTTTCCATTTATCGTTTATATGGCCGGACACTGACCAGTTTCCGTCACCGAAATCAATAACCCGCTGAATCGATACTGAGTATTCAATACCTTCGGGCGATGTTATCACAAACTCCTCGGCCTGCCGGTTTTGAATGCGGGATATTTTTTGATCACTAAACTCAATCTGTACAAATTCAAGATCGGCCTGAACCTTGCCCGCCCATTCTGCTTCAGCTTCACTTACAATTGTGAAAAGTGATGAAGATTGTTGTGCAAAAAGCGACTCCATTAAAAAGAAAAAGATAATAACGATGAATAGGTTTAACTGTAGCTTTTTTACCATTTGTTATTTTTTCATTCAAATTAAAACTTTGTACTAAAAAATCCCCAATTTATTCGTTCTGAGCTGAAATTGTTTAATCGCATAATTTAAAAACCACTCTTTTTCCAGACCAAAGGGTACTACCTCATAAGGTTCGAAAATTTCATGAATGATGTTTGTAGCGTCATCAAGAAGCTCCTCAAGATGATTTTCAAACGGAAGCTTCAGGTCGGGATTGTCCTGAAGCAGCCGGTTGATCAGATAAAGTCCGTAAGCGATATGACGGGATTCATCCTGTTTCAGTTTTTGGATTCCTTCCTGTAAACCGGGAAGCAGATTGTTTTCGTTCAGCATTTTTGAAAAGGCGGCATAACCGGTTTCGGCAAGGGTGCCTTCCACAATCATATTATAGGTTCCTGAAGCTTTTATCTGGGCCAGGGGAGAACTGTCAGTATTCAATTGTGTAAGGTCGGCAGGTAGCTGGTCGTAAAATAGTTTTTTATAAAAAGGGGCGTGATACGATTCAAAATTGGGCTGATAACCGATTACATCGCGCACAAATAGTGAGAAAAACTCGGTATGCTTGGCTTCCTCCCATAAAAAAGAGGTCAGAAAAATTTCCTCCTCAACTCTTCCTTCACGGGCAATAGTTTGGATGAGGGGGAGAAGATCTAAGGTTACCGCTTCTTCGCCGGCAATAAAAAGAGAGGATAGGTGAATAATGATTTCTTTCTCATCATCTGCGAATTTGCGCCACTGTTCTCTGTCTGATGTAAAATCAATATCAGCAGGATTCCATATGCCGAACTTTTTCGCCTTCTGAAATAACTGCATGGGGTAGCTGTCGAGATCCAGCCCATTTTTGGCAGTTTTGAATTGATTGTGAGTAGAATCTTCTGCTTTTCTTTTTTTTATCCGTTCTACAAATTCTCTTTTCTGTTTCGATTTTTTGTACACCGGTGCGGTTTCAAGAAGAGATGTTGCTGCTTTTTTCTGGGTCGACAAAAGTAAAAGACTTCCTTTTTCCAGTTTCAGCCTCCCTTTCATGATGGCCGAAGTTGGGTCTTTTTTTTCCTCAATCAACCGTATCCAGGTTTCTTCATCAGCCGTCAGAATAACATCACTGATATCAGTATCGGAAATCCGGGCAAATCGTAATTCGGTGCATTCACCATATTTCAGGCTCAGAAAAAATCCAATGGCTTCTTCTTTTTGAAGATGTTCAGGAACCGGATTAAATTTAAGGATCAATGGTGCATTCCAGCTTTTTCCTTTCCGTTTGTAATCGGCACTATTGTTGATGGATTGTTTCCATTTACGAGCCCACTCTTCCGTAAAATATCTGTCTGTTGATTTATTTTCCTTTTTATTGAACCACATAGTATATAGGAATGTTTGGATGCAAGAATCTGCCTGATGGTACGTTTTTGGAGATTCTGTTATTCTATTAACGCAACGTTTAAATATTGAAAAGAAAACAATATTTTGTGTGCAAATGTTTAAAATAATTGAAATACATCAAGTATAATAAAAACAGTCAGTAATGGGTAATATCTATCCAACATACGATGTAATTGTGGTCGGTGCAGGGCATGCCGGAAGTGAGGCAGCGGGAGCTGCTGCAAAGATGGGTGCAAAAACCCTGCTGATTACAATGAATCTGGATGCCATCGCCAAAATGTCCTGTAATCCTGCAATCGGAGGCGTTGCAAAAGGACAACTTGTGAGAGAGATAGATGCACTGGGTGGTATAAGTGGAATTGTGAGTGATAAAAGCGGTGTTCAATTCAGAATGCTGAATCGCAGCAAAGGACCGGCCATGTGGAGCCCGCGCTGTCAAAGTGATCGCATGTTGTATTCTCAAATGATGAGAGAGCAGCTTGAAAAGATACCAAATCTGCATTTTCGTCAAGACAATGTTGTTGATATTATTACAGATAATGATGGTAAGATTGTGAATGGAGTGATTACTCAAACCGGGCAGTCATTTCATGCATCTTCTGTAATTTTAACCAGTGGTACGTTCTTAAATGGTGTCATCCACATCGGGGAGAGCCAATATGGGGGCGGCCGTTCAGGAGAAAGGGCATCTGTGGGCATTTCTGCTTCTCTCGAAAAACTCGGTTTTGAAATAGGAAGATTAAAAACCGGTACACCTCCAAGATTGGATGGGCGCTCTATTGATCTTAACAAACTTGAAATTCAGTATGGAGATGAAGAACCCGGGCCATTTTCTTTTCTGACGGGTGAGCTTCCTTCACTGGAAGAGCAACTGACGTGCTGGATTGGATACACCAACCAGGAAGTTCACGAGACATTAAAAACCGGATTTGACAAAAGCCCGATGTTCAACGGGAGAATTAAATCGATAGGGCCAAGGTACTGTCCAAGTATTGAGGATAAAATCAATCGATTTGCAGATAAAGAACGCCACCAGTTATTTCTTGAGCCGGAAGGGTGGAATACCTACGAAATGTATTTGAACGGCTTCTCTACTTCACTTCCCGAAGATGTTCAGTATCATGCGCTCAGAACTATTCCAGGGTTCGAAAAAGCGGTGATGATTCGTCCGGGATATGCTATCGAATACGATTATTTTCCGCCTTATCAAATTAAAAGAAGCCTTGAGACAAAGTTGGTCAATGGCCTCTTTTTTGCAGGTCAGATTAACGGTACAACAGGATATGAGGAAGCCGCCTGCCAGGGTCTTATGGCTGGCATTAATTCAGCGCTGTATGTTCAGGAGAAGGAGCCCTTTGTACTGAAAAGATCAGAAGCGTACATTGGAGTATTGATTGATGATCTTATCAATAAAGGTACCGAAGAGCCGTACAGAATGTTTACCTCAAGAGCAGAACATCGCATTTTATTGCGGCAGGATAATGCAGATCTGCGCCTTACAAATCTTGGCAGGAGAATCGGCCTGGTGGATGATGAAAGGTACATTAGGTTTACTCAAAAGAAGGAAGAAGTGGATGGTTTATTTGATCTGATAAGCGATTATACAGTCAGGCCAGAAAAAATGGATCCAATGCTTGAGGCCAAGGGAACAACAAAGCTTTCTCAACCTGTTAAAGCAAAATCCTTGATTCCCCGGCCACAACTCCACTTACAAAACCTGCTCGATGCCGATGTAGAATTGGCGAATAAAGTCAATCAAATCACGAAAAACCGGTATGTTATTGAGCAGGTAGAAATTCAGATTAAATATGATGGCTATATCAAGCGTGAATTTGAAATGGTTGAGGAGTTAAATCAAAAAGAAAACACGGCTATTCCAGAGAAGATTGATTACAACAAGATCCAAAGCCTTTCCTCGGAAGGGAAGAGCAAACTTGAAAAAATTAAACCTGAAACCATCGGTCAGGCATCAAGAATCAGTGGTGTTTCGGCAAGTGATGTGGCGGTACTCATGGTTTATTTAAAAGGGTAGGTGTTTCACGTGAAACAAAATATTTCAAAAATTTCTGTCAATAGTGAGGTTTTGGATCAAACGAGAGAAATTTACAGGAAAAATCGGGTAGATCTTGAGAGGTATATTGATTTTTTGCTGGAATGGAATGAGAAAATCAACCTGGTGAGCCGTAATGTTTCACGTGAAACAGTGCAAGAACATGTGGTCCATTCTTTACTGCCGATCACGCTAGGCCTGCTTGATGAGCACCAGGAATGGCTTGATTCAGGTACAGGTGGTGGCCTTCCTGGAATCCCGATTGCCATTTGTGAACCGGGAAAATTTCTTTTTCTGAACGACAATGTGAGAAAAAAAATGAGAGCCGTAGGGGATATTGTCAGTTCACTGGGCCTTGAAAATGTGCGTACGGTTACCAAAAGTATTTCTCTTGTTGAGCTGAAAAAGGGAGCGGGAATCATGACAAAACACGCCTTTAAAATTCCCGATTTATTAAGACTCCTGGGCAAAAAACCATGGCAAACTATTCTGATGTGGAAGGGCTCGGAGGATGCGGAGGAGGAGGTGAAAAATTCCCGGATAAAGCTGAACTGCAAAATCTGTGAATTTGATTTTGGTGGTGATGAACCATTCTACGAGGGCAAGAGCTTGGTGTTGGTAGAGAGAAAAAATTGATCCTCATCCGTGGATTATTCGGCGGCTTTCTTAACTGCTGAATTTTTTCTTGTTTTGTGCTTTTCATAACCCAAAATCGCAGGACTATAATTTTGAAGGGTAATAGTAATATGATTGATGCATTCAGAAACAGATACCCAATCCCTTCGATGCTGTTTGTTTTTTTAAAAACCTCGGCCCCGGGATATTTTTTGGGGAGATTCGCTACCCCCGGCTGTATTTGGATAAAATCCTAAATGTGTTTTTCATGCCTCTCTTGTCCGGGGTTATTATTTTGACTGCTCCTGACGAAGCTGGATTTGTCCTGATTCCCGTTTTCTTTCTCTCAAATGTGTTCGAGATACGGAAGTCAGGCGTTAGCAATCCTCATGTAGTACTCATTTTTTGTACGCGAAGTGAAAATTTCCTGTGGGCTGTGTTGTCTCAAAAATGAGCTTGGTGGAATAATAAAGTTGAGAAAACTACAAGCTGAAAACCCCGCAGGATTGGCAATATAATAATCCTGGGCTTGCAGATTTATGAGACGCCTGTTTAGACTCCTCTGATTTTACATCAAAACAGTACCGGGATTTTAGTACCTTCATCAAAAAGAGGAAGAAAATAACGTTATGTCCCGATTAAAAAGCTCTGAACGACGAATGAAATTGATCCTGATGCTGCAGGATTCCAAAAAGAAATTGACCGTGAATGAACTCGCCGACACTTTTGGAGTGAGCAGGAGAACTATCTTCAGAGATTTCAATGTTTTATCGGAAATAAATGTACCTGTTACCTGGGATAAATACAGCGGATACGGTGTTATGGACGGTTATAAAATTCCGCCGCTGATGTTTACCTCCAGGGAGCTGGCAACCATTATGGTGGGCCTGAATTTTGTGAAATCCCAGGTGGATAAAATGCTGGTGGATGATGCGAGGGGAGTGGAGGTGAAAATCAAAAATGTGTTGCCGGATGAACTGAAGCAGTTTATGAATTCGCTGGATGACAGAACAGTGGTGGATCCATTTCTTCATTTCGGCTACGAAAAAAAGGAGGGCGGAAACTGGTATTTGGTAAGTAGTGCCATCTCACAAAAAAAGATGATGACATTTTCGTACCGGAGTAAAAGTGATGAAACGGTTTCAAACCGAAAAGTAGATCCATACCTGCTCGTATTTTATCGCGACCACTGGAATGTGATCGGTTTTTCACATAAACGGCAGGCCATTCGGAATTTTGTACTCGACCGGATGAGTAATGTGAAAATCAGGGAAGAAAAATTTACAGAAAATTCAGAAATCGACACAGAGGCTCTTATTTTTGGCTCTAACGAGTCCGGGCAATTGGTAGAGGTGTTGGTTGATAAAGGCGTCGATCGCGCGTTCAGAGCAAGCCTCCCGACAAAAATATTTAAGAAAAAAGAATCATCATCAAAAAAAATTAAGGTGAGCTTCTTTTTCGATAATCTCGGCTATTTGAATGAGTGGCTGCTCCAGTTCGGTGAAAAAGTTGAAATAATTTCTCCGGATAGCCTCAAAGAGAAACGAAGAAATGTTCTGAATAAAATGCTCGAAAATTGTTGATCTAAAATTGCACTGGAAACAAAAAAGGCTCCATACAATCCGGAGCCTTTTTTGTTTTGTCATTTTTAAAAGATTACTTGACGACCGGCACTTCACTTTCGTCTTCATCTTCATTTACCACCCGGGTGATGGCAGCAATTTTACCGTCATCGTCGAGTCTCATGATGCGAACCCCCTGGGTATTTCGCCCCATGGTTCGGATGGCCTTACACTGCATTCGGATTACTTTGCCGCGCTCGGTAATCACCATCAGGTCGTCTTTATCAGACACCTCCTTCAGAGCAATTAAATTTCCGGTCTTTGGAGTCACCTTCAGTGTGATCACTCCTTTCCCGCCACGGCTCTGTTCGCGGTAATCATCCACGAAAGATCGCTTGCCGTATCCGTTTTCTGAGATGGCAAGCACGGTTGCTTCGTGTGTGTTTTTGATAACAACCATATCAACAAGTTCATCATCTTTTCCGAGTGTCATACCTCGCACACCGGATGTATTTCGGCCCATTTCGCGTACGTCACTTTCGTGGAAGCGAATGGCACGCCCTTTCTTATTGGCGAGGATAATGTTGCTTTCGCCATCGGTCAGTGCTGCACCCAGCAAACTGTCGCCTTCACGGATGTTGATGGCAATAATTCCATCACGCCGCGGACGGCTGTACGCCTCAAGGGAGGTTTTCTTAACCTGCCCCTGTTTGGTTGACATGATAATGGAATGATTTTGGATATACTCTTCATCATCCAGGGTTTTTACAGGTACAAAGGTTTTAATGCTGTCGTCTTTCTGAATGTCAATCAGGTTTACGATTGCACGCCCACGGGAAAGTCTTGATCCTTCAGGAATTTCGTAAACCTTCAGCCAATAACAATTTCCATTTTCCGTAAAGAATAAAATGTAATTGTGATTGGTAGCCACAAACAGATGTTCTACATATTCATCATCTTTGGTGGTGGTGCCCTTCATACCCTTGCCGCCTCTGCGCTGGCGCCGGTATCCGCTTAAAGGCATTCGTTTAATGAACCCTTTATTAGAAATGGTTACTACCACATCTTCGTCAGCAATCATATCTTCAATGCTGAAATCATCCGCCGAGTAAACTATTTGAGTTCTGCGTTCATCACCATATCGCCCTTTCAGCTCCGAAAGTTCCTCTTTGATAATGGCGTTTTGTTTATCCCGGTTTGAAAGAGTTTCCCTGTATTCAGCAATTTTTTCCACAATATCACGATACTCCTGATCCACCTTGTCACGTTCGAGGCCGGTCAGTTTCTGAAGCCGCATGTCGAGAATGGCTTTTGCCTGAATGTCGGTAAGAGCAAACTTTTTGCGAAGCTGATCGTTGGCTTCATGCGGATTTTTGGATGCCCGAATGGTTTTGATGATTTCATCCAGGTTATCGAGGGCAATTTTTAATCCCTCCAGGATGTGAGCACGAGCCTCAGCCTGATCGAGATCATATATGGTTCTTCGAATAATGACTTCGACCCTGTGTTCAATAAATCGTCCAATCAGCTCTTTGAGCGGCATAACCTTTGGTCGGCCTTTAACCAGCGCAAGATTAATCACGCCAAAAGTTTGCTGCATCTGCGTGTATTTGTAAAGCTGATTCAACACAATACCGGCATTGGCATTTCGCTTCAGTACAATAACAATACGCATGCCGTCGCGGTCTGATTCATCACGAATTTCACCAATGTCTGTGATTTTTTCGTTTTGAACCAGATTGGCAATTTTCTCTATAAGAGTAGATTTGTTAACCTGATAAGGTATTTCTGTTACAACAATCTGTTCCCGGGCGTTGCGCAATTCTTCAACGTTGGCTCTTGCACGCATCGTGATTTTTCCACGGCCGGTTTCGTAGGCATCTTTTACGCCTTCGTACCCGTAAATAATTCCACCGGTGGGAAAATCAGGTGCTGTGATGTGTTTCATCAATTGGCTGACTTCAATGTCAGGATTGTCAATTACCGCAATGGTTCCGTCAATCACCTCATTGATATTGTGCGGAGGCATGTTTGTGGCCATTCCTACAGCAATTCCGGAGGCTCCGTTTAAAAGCAAATTCGGAAGCATGGCTGGAAGTACCGTTGGTTCGGTCAGCGTATCATCAAAGTTGGTTTGATAATCTACCGTATCTTTGTTGATGTCTGTAAGCAACTCCTCGGCAATTCGTTGCATCCGCGCTTCTGTATAACGCATAGCTGCTGCAGAATCTCCGTCAACGGAACCGAAGTTGCCCTGTCCGTCCACAAGAGGATAACGCAGCGAGAAATCCTGTACCATCCGAACAATCGAATCATAAACAGCAGAATCTCCATGGGGATGATACTTACCCAAAACCTCTCCGACAATACGGGCACTTTTTTTATAATTCCGGTTATGAAGCATGCCCAGATCACTCATTCCGTACAGAACACGCCTGTGAACGGGCTTCAACCCGTCACGCACGTCCGGCAGAGCTCTTGATACAATTACGGACATCGAATAGTCGATGTACGACGATTGCATTTCATTTTCTATTGTAATCGGTATAATTTTTTCGCTTGCCATAGATTAATCAGTAATGAATAAATAAGTCTTAAGTAATGGTAGATTATGATGAACAGGAAAGGAAGCCACAAACTTTTTTTGTACTTGTTTCCCTATTTGGAACATCTGGCTAAATGTCGAGTGTGGCATATTTGGAGTTTTTCTCGATAAACTCTCTTCTGGGTTCCACATCCCCGCCCATTAATGTGGAGAACATTTTATCTGCCGCTGCAGCGTTTTCAATAGTTACCTGCTGCAGGGTTCTGGTTTCGGGATCCATGGTTGTTTCCCAAAGCTGTTCCGGATTCATTTCACCCAGCCCCTTATATCTCGACACATCAAACTTTTTCTTCGATTTTTTAAGCTCCCGGATAATTTTGTCACGGGTTTCATCATCCCAGGAGTATTGAATTTGGCCTCTTGTGGAGGTGATTCTGTACAGAGGCGGGGTGGCAATGTAAATATGCCCGCGATCGATAAGCGGATGCATGTATCGGTAGAAAAATGTGAGCAGAAGTGTTCGGATGTGGGATCCGTCCACATCGGCATCTGTCATGATAATAATTTTGTGATAGCGCAGTTTGTCGATTTCAAACTCTTCTTCGTGCCCTACGCTTGTTCCCAGGGCCGTAATCATGGCCTGAATTTCCTTGTTTTCAAGAATTTTGTTGATCTTGGCTTTCTCAACGTTGAGAATTTTTCCTCTAAGCGGAAGTATAGCCTGAAAACTTCGGTTGCGCCCCATCTTGGCAGACCCGCCGGCTGAATCACCCTCAACCAGATAAATTTCGCTGTGAGCCGGATCTTTAATAGAGCAATCGGCCAATTTTCCGGGCAGTCCGCCTCCGCTCATCACACTTTTTCGCTGAATGAGCTGACGCGCTTTTCGGGCGGCTTCGCGGGCTTCGGCAGCTACAACCACTTTTTCCAGGATTTTTTTAGCTGTTTTTGGATTTTGTTCCAGGAACTCAGTCAGCCGTTCATACAAAATAACTTCTACAGCACTTTGCACTTCAGAATTACCCAGTTTGGTTTTTGTCTGACCTTCAAACTGTGGTTCAGAAACTTTAACACTGAGCACGCAGGTTAGGCCTTCGCGAAAATCTTCGCCGGAGATTGAAATTTTACTGTTCGACTTGATGATCCCGTTTTTATCCGCGTAGTTTTTAAAACAGCGGGTAAGTGCCCTCCTGAAACCGGAAATATGAGTACCGCCCTCTCTGGTATTGATGTTATTTACATAAGAGTGCACATTTTCGGTATAGCTGTTATTGTATTGCATGGCAACTTCAACAGGAACGTTGTCTACTTCGCCTTCTATATAAATGGGTTCATCCATGAAAGAGTCCCGGTTTTCATCGAGATAGCGAACAAAATCTTTAACACCGCCGGAAAAATGGTACTCAACGTGTTTGTCATCTTCATCCTCTTCAGCTCTTTCATCAATAATTTCAACCGTAATTTGGGGATTTAGAAACGCAAGTTCCCTCATGCGGTCGGCAATAATATCAAATTTAAAGTCGGTGGTTTGAGTAAAAATCTGATCATCAGGCAAAAATTTGATGATGGTGCCGGTATCGTCGGTATCGCCAACTTCTTTTAAAGGAATTTTGGTAGCACCACGCTCAAATTCCATCACGTAGATTCTTCCGTCTCTGTGAATTTCTGCCCTGAAGAAAGAAGAGAGAGCATTCACACAACTGACACCCACGCCGTGAAGTCCGCCTGAAACCTTATAGCTGCTTTTATCGAATTTACCGCCGGCATGCAACTTTGTAAGCACCACTTCTACAGCAGGCATTTTCAGTTTTGAATGTTCGTCAACAGGTATACCGCGGCCGTTGTCGGCAATTGTAATGGAGCCGTCTTCATGAATGATTACTTTGATAAAGTCGCAGTGACCTGCAAGAGCTTCGTCAATAGAGTTATCAACTACCTCGTTGATCAGATGATGAAGACCTCTTTGAGCTGTATCTCCGATATACATAGAAGGGCGCTTTCGCACAGCTTCGAGCCCCTCTAAAACCTGAATGTTTGACGCTCTGTAATCGGATCCTTTATTTGCAGTCATAAATTGGGGTTGAGTAATGTTATAGATAGCCATTTAAACGCCTAAAAATAGCGTTTGTGCTTGCAAAATCAAAGGGATAATGATTTTTATTGCCATTTGATGAGATCGCAATGTCTAAATAATTTCTTCGTTGAATCGAGGGTAATTCATTTTCCCGTTGAATGACCTGTCAAATATAAGAAAACCCTTGCTGTTATCATGAAAATTATTCGACAAAAAAGCGGTTATTTAAAGAGAAAATAGGGTAGCCGCGATGATCATTGTGTGATGTGCTGAATTTCAAAAAATGATTAGAATAATTTCAGAAAAACCACCAAAACCGGATGGTTATTGCAGGCTGGATTGAATAGGTTTTTACCGGTATTTTACTGTGGGCAGAAAGAGCTATGCAGGCAAAATTCTGCCGAATTGAATGGCAGTGAGAAAAGTATTTATTTTATGATTAAATAATTATTGAAATTAAAATGGATTAGCCATATTTTTGGTGTCTATCAAATTTTATCAACAGGAAGATATTATGGCACGTAAAGACGATATTACCGGAAAGACAGCATTAAATGGATATCGCTCGTCTAAATCGAATAATAAAACCAAACATCGGTTTCAGTTAAACCTGCAGAAGAGGAAATTCTACATCCCGGAAGAAAACCGGTGGGTTACTTTAAAAGTATCGGCCAAAACCCTCAGGACAATTAACAAAAAGGGTATTACAGCCGTGCTTAAAGATGCCAGAAAAAAAGGAACATTGTTAAAAGAGGTGTAAGAATATGGCAAAAGGTAATCGAATACAGGTAATTCTTGAATGCACAGAGAAACCGGGCAGTTCTCGGTATGTAACAACAAAAAACCGGAGAACTACGACCGAACGACTCGAGCTTAAAAAATACAATCCGGTATTAAGAAAACATACCGTACACAAAGAAATTAAATAAAGGTTAGTTATGGCTAAGCGACAAGTATTTGGTGAAGAGGCAAAATCTTTGAAAAGCTCCCACCGCAAAATGGCGAAAGTGATTATTTCCACAAAAAATACACGCGGTAAATACGCCTTCAGAGAAACCATGGTGGATCAGGAAAGTGTACAGGATTTTTTGAAAAAGAATAAATCCTGAAAAGTTTGAAGTTATCTAAGAGGTTTCATCCATGCGGGTGAAACCTTTTTTTTTTGACAATTTTCAGTGATCAGCCCAAATGCACTACGCAATTATTTTACTTGCTTCATTTCCAAATAACTGTTCTATTACTGTTAACAAAATCTATCCAAATTGTAAGTTACTTTTCATTAATTTTGATGTGATATGAGTTTAAAAAAACAAATTTTGGACGACCTGAAAGCCGCCATGAAGTCGAAGCGGAATGAAGAAACCATGCTGTTGCGATCTTTGAAGGCCAAAATTCTGGAAAAAGAGATCAGCGAAAGAAAAGGCGGAGAATCAACCCTGAGTGACGAGCAGATAGCGGAAGTATTGATGAAAGCCGCCAAACAGCGAAAAGAGTCGATCGAACAATTTGAACAGGGCGACAGGCCCGACCTTGCCGAAAAAGAGAAAAAAGAACTGGCCCTTATTGAAAAATACCTTCCCGAAATGATGGATGACGATCAAATTCGGGCCGAAGTGGTCAAACAGATTGAACAGATGGGCGCATCATCCATGGCCGATATGGGTAAAGTGATGGGTGCCTTAATGGGAAAATTAAAAGGAAAAGCCGAAGGAGCCGCTATCAGCAGAATTGTAAAAAAAGAACTGTCTAAATGATACCATCATGAATCTGCTCGATCTCTTCATTATCCTCCCGATTGGCTATTTTGCCTACAGGGGATTTATGAGTGGATTCATTAAGGAGTTTTTTGGTATTGCGGGTTTGGTGCTGGCCATTTTCGTAACCTTTAATTATATGGGGCCCATTGCCAGTTTTTTGGCACCTTTTGCCGACGACAAGGACAAAGCGACAATGATAGCCGGGGTTGTAATTTTTCTGTTGACTCTGGCTGTTGTAAAAGGGGCAGCTATTTGGATGGAAAAAATATTCGATTTGGTAAGTATTGGATTTATCAATCAAATAGCCGGTCTTCTGTTCGGTGCATTAAAAGTTGCGTTGTTGGTTAGTGCCATATTACTGCTGCTGGCCGGATTCAATATGCCGGCTGACGAAACCCGCACAGAATCGACCACCTATCCCGTGGTTATCTATCTGGCCCCGGCCGCTTTCGATATAGTAGCCACCATTTATCCCGATGCCGTAGATTTTGTTGAAACCATCGAAAAGTCCATACAGGAAAGTAACACACTGCGAGAACTTCCAATTTTTGAAAAACTTGATTTGAATTCATGAAATTTCCACCCGTAGAAGAGCAGCTTGCTATTATTAAAAGAGGCACTTCAGAAATTTTACCCGAAGAAGAACTGATAAAAAAGCTTGAAACCTCCCGGAAAAAAAATGAGCCGCTTAAAATAAAACTCGGAGTTGATCCCACTCGCCCCGATTTGCACCTTGGCCACTCTGTTATATTAAGAAAACTCAGGCAGTTTCAGGATTTGGGCCACGAAGCTATTCTTATAATCGGCGGATTTACTGCCATGATTGGCGATCCCTCCGGACAAAACAAAACCCGACCGCCGCTTACAGCAGAAGAAGTAAAAGAGAATGCCGAAACCTACATAAAACAGGCCCGGAAAATACTGGATGAGAGCAAAACCACTCTGGTTAATAACAACGACTGGCTTGGCGGAATGTCCTTTATGGATGTGATTAAACTTTCATCCCGGATAACCGTAGCCCGGATGATTGAGCGGGATGATTTTTCTAAACGATACCGGAATAATGAACCGATTTCACTGCACGAATTTTTATATCCACTGGCACAGGGCCAGGATTCAGTCTACCTGAAATCGGACGTTGAGCTGGGAGGAACCGATCAAAAATTCAACCTGCTTGTGGGTCGCGAACTCCAGAAAACAGATGGCATTGAACCTCAGATTTGCCTGATGATGCCACTGCTGGTAGGCACCGACGGATCCATGAAAATGAGCAAATCGTACGATAATTACATCGGAATTGATGAACCCGCCAGCGAAATATATGGCAAAACCCTTTCCATTCCCGATGAATTGATCTACCCATATTTTGAATTGGTAACGGATATTTCACTCGAAGAGCTCGAAACGATAAAATCGAGAGTAAAAAAAGATCCGAGAAATACCAAGCACGATCTTGCCTTCACAATTACCCAAATGTATCATGGCAAAGAGGCTGCAAAAGCTGCAAAAAAACATTTCGAAAAAACAGTTGTCAAAAAAGATATTCCCGACGACGCCCCGGTTTTAGAATTTGAAGAAGGCTCCAATCATCGTTTGCTGGATATTATTTCAAAGGCAAATCTGACGTCCAGCAATGGCGAAACAAAACGAATGATGAAACAGGGTGGTGTAAGTGTGA
This sequence comes from Balneolaceae bacterium, assembly GCA_007127745.1. Classification (GTDB taxonomy): domain Bacteria; phylum Bacteroidota; class Rhodothermia; order Balneolales; family Balneolaceae; genus Rhodohalobacter. The sequence goes on along the minus strand of SKYV01000255.1, from coordinate 20,491 downwards.
ATGATAAAAAAATCAAAGATCCCAACCACACCATCACATTTGAAAATGGAGACGAGCTTAACCTGAAAGTCGGGAAACGGAAATTCGCGATATTAAGATCGGTATAATGCGGCAGTGTGCCGTTTTTCTCTATATATTGTATCTTCTTATGGCTTATTGATATTAAAAGATATATATGGGAACTCATTACCCGGGCAGTGCCTCAGAAAAAAACACCTTAAATGCTTTCATTAAATTGATGAGGGCAACCGAATCGCTCAATATGCGTCTGAACCGCCACCTGTCTGATGCAAATTTAACAGTCAGCCAGTTTGGCACCCTTGAAGCACTTCTCCACCTTGGGCCGCTTAACCAGCGGGCAATTGGCGAAAAGCTTCTGAAAAGCGGTGGCAACATCACAATGGTTGTTGACAATCTTGAGCGGCTGGGATATGTAAGCCGGAAAAAAGACCCGGAAGACCGCCGTGCTGTTTTAATTCATCTCACCCCGAAAGGAAAACAGTTTATTGAGGAATTTTTTCCAAAACATCTCGAAAAAATCAAGGAAGAGTTCAGCATCCTTTCCGAAGAAGAGAAAAAAACACTGGCCGATTTGTGCCAAAAATTGGGCAAGAAAGAGTAATAAAAGATCTGCTCGATACACATTTACCTGATCTGACGCTGTAGAACCCATTTTTCAAATAATTCTGTAAGAATTCCTGTTGTGCCGGTTCTTACAGATATGCGGTACGATGTAACATACCGGTTTCCCTTTGCTGCATATCCGGCGCTGCGGATCATGCTGCTAATGATGGCTGGAATACTGCTGGGCCGTTTATTTACTCTCTCAATTACGGGTGCTCTTACCATCATCACCACTCTATTCTGTTTTTGGCTGATTTTTGAATTTTTCATTCGAAAAAAATGGCTAAAAACATCAGGAATCATGGCAACTCTCATCTATCTGCTGCTGATCATTTCGGCTTCGATGATGCTTTATAGTCTGAAAGATGAGCAAAAAGTTCAGGCTGAAGAAACTGCTAAAATGCTGAATTTATATGCCTGGGAAGAGATTGAAGTGAAAGGAACAATCAAAAACCGTGGGCGAAGCGGGACAGGCCGGGATGTTTATGAAATGGAGATAAACAAAACCATACTCCCGGAAGAAGTGGCCTGGAAATACCCGTATCAAATTCGGCTGTATGGTGAATTTGATGGTGAAAACAGATTTTCTGAAGGTATTCAATTATCAGCTACTGTTCGCCTTTATGAATTTCCGGAAAGAAGAAACCCCCATGAATTTGATTATGGGGGATGGCTGATCGGCCGGAGAATATCAGCACATGGAGAGCTAAAAGAAGTGAAAGAGCAAACAGAAGAGTCTCTTTTCGGCTGGGGATATTTACGAAATGCTGTTCATCAACGTTCAGATGAAATTTTTGAAGGAGAGTATTCTGATTTGGCAAAAGCCCTCCTGCTGGGCTATAAGGATGATTTGAGATCCGAAACGAGGCAACATTTCAATCGGGCAGGCCTGTCACACATAATGGCTGTATCAGGTTTGCACGTAGGATTTTTGGTGGCACCGTTATGGTTTTTTATTCCATATTTGTGGGGTTCAAAAAAAGGAAAATGGCTGGGAATTATTCTGCTCACCCTGCTTCTTTTGATGTATGCCGGTATAACCGGATTTAGTCCGTCAGTGAGCCGGGCTTCGCTGATGGCATGGCTCCTTACCTATGGAAAATTGTTCCACAAGGTCCGGAATTCTGTAAACCTAACTGCAGTAGCAGCCATCATCATTTTGTTGATTAATCCGGAACAACTTTTTGATGTAGGTTTTCAGTTATCCTTTGCTGCAGTTTTTATCATATTGCTCATTCTTCCCGAGGCTCAGCGGGCTATTCCGGATCAGTACAGATATGGCTGGAAAGGGAAGTTGTTGATGGTGGTGCTGGTTTCATTTGTGGTTCAGCTGGGCTTGTTCCCTATTTTAGCGCATTATTTTAATGAGTTTTCCATTGCCGGGCCGGCAGCCAACGCATTGGTAGTGCCGCTGCTATCGTTCACGGTTCCGGTTGGCCTTGGATTCGTTGTATTAAGCCCGGTATATCCATCTTTTTTTAAACTTGCTGCGCTTCCCGTGCAATATTCCCTTGATTGGATTCACGGCGTGGCCGACTATTTTGGCGGCCAAACCTTCAGTTATATTACCGTGGATGAAACTCAACTCTTTCTCTTTTTTGTGTGGCTGTTTGCCATTCTGTTTGTAGCCTCCATTCGTTTGCCGCAATACCGATGGAAACTGCTTATCGCCTTGTTCATTTCGCTCAATTTATTATTTGTTGAATTGGTATTAAACGGACAAAAAAAACATCAATTAAAAGTTACAGTACTGGATGTGGGACAGGCTGATGCCATTCACGTAAAAACACCATCAGGGAAAAACCTTCTGATAGATGCAGGCAGGTGGTCGCCTATGGCAAACAGCGGGGATCGTGTGCTGTTGCCTTATTTTGAATCCAAGGATATTGACAGACTCGATGCTGTGATTCTTTCCCATCCTCATGCCGATCATATCGGTGGTATGCCCGTTTTAATTGAGCATCTTGATATTGATGTGATCTATCAAAGTGATTATTCATACAGTTCCAATTTGTATCAAACCTATATGAAGCTGGCCGAAGAGAATGGTATTCCAGTAAAATATGCTTTTGCCGGAGATTTGATAAATCTGGACACGGCTATTCGCATGTTTGTTGTAGGCCCTGAAAGAGGCGCGGCTCGCGACCGAAATCCCAATAATCATTCTGTGGCTTTAAAACTGGTATATGGCGACACATCGTTTTTATTTAGCGGTGATGCCGAGGTGAGCCAGGAAAGGCAAATAGCCGATCGTTATGGAGATTTTTTAAAATCGGATCTCTACAAAGTGGGACATCACTCCAGCAACACCAGTTCAACGAAGTATTTTATGCAGTATGTGAATCCGGATATATCAGTAGCATCGCTCGCTTTTCGGAATCAATTTGGCCATCCCGGACAAGATGCCGTAACCAGATTATACCGTTTCAGTGAAACACAAAAATTTACCAGCCTGAGCGGAGCTGTACAATACACATCCGATGGAGCAAACATTCGGGAAATTATCTGGAGAGATTAAATCACCGCAATTCGAAAATATCTGGCAATTCAGACACGGTTTTAAGATAAAAACTCTTTTGTAAGTTGAAGCTGATTGATAAGTGGCTTACTTTCTATATTGGTCTTTATTCAGATTGTTTATTGATTAAATTGAATGAGATTACCATTTATTTATAAAAAATTTCTGGCTGTTTCTAACTAATTGATAATATTATCTTTACTGTTTGTTAGTCTGCTTGAGCAAAAATGATTTAAAAGAAATTATGGCTAAAAAGGAACGACCCAGTTTCGAAGAAGCTTTAGAGAAATTGGAAAAGATCGTTGAAAAACTGAGCGATGAAGAAATTACCCTTGAAAAATCGGTAGAACTTTACGAAGAAGGGTTGAAACTATCGAGGATTTGTTCTGAGACGCTTGAGCAGGCAACATTAAAAATTGAACAGATTGAAAAATCTTCAAAAAAAGACTCCGACGAAGCTTAAATAGTGACTATGGAAATCTATAAACCCAAAGCCGGGCCGCTGTTATCGGAAATTAATTTACCTACAGACCTGAAAAAACTGAAACCCGAGCAACTGCAGGATGTTTGCGATGAATTAAGAGAGTTTATCATTGATATGGTGGCCGTGCACGGAGGTCATTTTGGTGCCAGTTTGGGAGTGATAGAATTAACCGTTGCACTGCACTATATTTATGACTCCCCGAAAGACCAAATTGTGTGGGATGTTGGCCATCAGGCATACGGTCATAAAATTTTAACCGGAAGAAGAGATATTTTTCACACAAACAGAAAGTACAAGGGAGTCTCAGGTTTTCCAAAGCGAAGCGAAAGCGAGTATGATGCCTTTGGAGTCGGCCATTCAAGCACCTCAATTTCTGCCGGACTGGGAATGGCCATTGCCAGGGATCTGAATCAGTCAGACGAAAAAATTGTGTCTATTATCGGGGATGGAGCCATGACCGGTGGTATGGCATTTGAAGCTATGAATAATGCCGGCGCCATGGAAAGCGACATGCTTGTGATTCTAAATGATAACAACATGTCAATAGATCCGAATGTTGGCGCATTGAAGGAATATCTCGCCGAGATTACCACCAGCAAGACCTTCAACAAAATGCGCGATGAAGTTTATGATTTGCTCGGCCACTTGAAAGGGGCCGGCGAAAAAATGAGAAAAGCTGCATCAAAACTGGAACGTGCAATGACAGCCGCAATAACCCCTGGTGCACTGTTTCAGGCGCTTGGATTTAAATATTACGGGCCTGTTGACGGCCACAACGTAGATGCACTTCGGCGGCATCTTGAAGATTTAAAAACCGTTTCCGGTCCAAAATTGCTCCACATAGTAACGGTAAAAGGAAAAGGCTTTGCACCTGCCGAACGCGAACAAACAAAATGGCACGCACAAAGCAGCCCATTTGATAAAATTACTGGTAAATCGCTTGTAAAGCCTAATAATGGGAAAAAACAACCTCCAAAATATCAGGATGTGTTTGGTGAGGCACTGGTAGAACTGGCTGCAAATAATGATGACATTGTTGCCATCACTCCTGCTATGCCGAGCGGTTCCAGCCTCTGGCCAATGATGAAAACGTTTCCCGACCGCGCTTTTGATGTGGGTATTGCAGAGCAGCACGCCGTTACCTTTGCAGCCGGACTGGCAACCCAGGGTAAAAAAGCTTTTGCTGCACTCTATTCCACATTTTTGCAGCGGGCCTACGATCAGGTGATTCACGATGTAGCCATTCAGAAACTGCCGGTCGTTTTTTGCATCGACCGTGCAGGCCTTGTGGGAGCAGACGGCCCCACCCATCACGGACTTTACGATACGGCATACCTGAGGGCTGTACCCAACATGATTGTTTCTTCTCCGATGGACGAGCAAGAACTGCGCGATATGCTCTATACGGCATCTGAATATCAGGAGAGTGCCTGGGCTGTCCGGTATCCCCGGGGGCGCTCAACCGGAATGGCCGTTCGCGAGGAGTTCGAGAAAACTGAAATCGGGAAAGGCCGCATCATCAAAGAGGGAGAAAAAGTAGCAGTTCTGAGTTTTGGCCCGATTGGAAAATATGTGATTGAGGCTTCTGAAATTCTGGAAAAAGAAGGCATCCAAATTGGCCATTTTGATATGCGCTATGCCAAACCACTCGACACCGGCATGATTGACTATGTGCTGGCAGATTATGATAGCATTATTACTCTAGAAGACGGTACCGTTCTCGGCGGATTCGGATCGGCCGTGGCCGAATATGCAGCAGGGAAAGGCACAGGTGTTCCGGTAAAAATCATGGGAGTGCCCGATGAAATAATTGAACACGGAACCCAGCGGGAACTTCATGATGAAGTAGGGATTGGACCGGACGGCATTGTGGATGAGGTGAGGCGGGTGCTGAATGTGTTGGTTTAATCTGATTATCTATTCAGTTGATCTATTTCAATTCCACAAAACTTAGTGTTGTTTGATTTGAGAAATTATTCACTCAGCGATTTTAACTACGAGCTTCCCGAAAAACTGATCGCACAACAACCGGCCACACCCCGCGATCATTCCAGACTACTGGTTTATAACCGAAAAACCCGGGAAATAACAGACGACCATTTTTTCAATATTGGGAAGTACTTGCCGTCAGGCACCTCGCTGGTCGTTAACAACAGCAAAGTGGATAAATGCCGCCTGCTGTTTAATAAAGGCAGGATTGAAATTTTTGTAACCAAAGCCGTAAACAACCGGATTGTAGAGGCGATGGTGCGGCCGGGAAAAAAATTTAAAATCGGAAAAAGCCTTTCGTTAACAGAAGACATTTCAGCTAAAACATTATCTGTTGCAGGGGATGGTATCCGTACGCTGGAGCTGAGCCATCCGCTGGATGACGAAAAAGTTGCACCATTCAAATGCACCCCGTTTCCGCCGTATATTGAACGGGATGAGTCCCTCTCCGATCGCTATCAAACGGTGTTTGCAAAAGATTCGGGAAGCAAGGCTGCACCTACGGCCGGCCTCCACTTTACGCCAGAACTGCTTAAAAAACTTCAGAAACAGGGTTTTCAAAAAATTGAAACCACGCTGCATGTGGGGTTAGGTACTTTTGCGCCGGTAAAAACGGAACAAATCGAAGAGCATAATATGCACAGCGAGTGGTATCAAATGACCGAAAGTCAGGCGAAATCGCTGAACCTGGCAAAGAGTATTACCACGGTCGGAACCACATCGGTGAGAGTACTGGAATCGGCTCAAAAAAAAGGCGGGAAATTTATTGCTTGCTCTGGGGAGACCGATATTTTCATCACCCCGGGATATAAGTTTAAGTATGTTGATCATCTAATTACAAACTTTCACCTTCCAAAAAGTACACTTTTAATGCTGATTTCGGCCTTTGCAGGATTTGAGGAGACGAAAAAAATCTATCAGCACGCCATCAAAGAAAAGTACCGTTTCTACTCATTCGGGGATGCAATGTTAATTTTATAGCCGCCGGTTTTGGATTGATTATTCTTTCTCCTGCTCATATTGTTTTTTGTAAGCCGTGGATATTTTCTGATTCATATGCCGTTTATAGTGTTGATATTCATAACGGCTGACGGAAAATTCAGAATGGAAATTCCCGTCGTTACAATCCACTTTCAGGCGCTTTGGATCGTCGGTTTCGGTAATAATAACCCGGATATTCCCGAGTTTATAGGATGCTACTTCTTGGCTCATCGAAAATCATTAAAGGTTATATTTACGTTGAAGGAAGATACATTTTTTGTATTTAACAGACCGAATGCTGATTTTAGTTCAATCTTTTTAACCAAATAATTGATATGAAACTTGTTCTGAAAATATTTTCACTTTTATTAATCCTTACTGCCTGCGCCGATGGAGAACGTACAGACGAAACACTCGAGTTTGAAATGGAAAATCCACAAGCGGCATTTTTAACCAATCTTTCCTCGCTTTGTGGCGAGTGGTTTTCGGGAGAATCTACATACCCGGACAATCCGGACCATCCGCTCGTGGCCACCGAACTGCGGACTCATATTTCCGAATGTGATGAGGATATGGTGAGGATCGAACTCTATCGAGACGGCGATTACTGGCACGGAGCCTGGGTTCTTGAAATGAGAGAAGAAGGCCTGCATCTTTACCATGACCATCTCGGCGAGGTGAGAACCGAAGAGGAGCTTGGGGATGATGATTATACCGGTTACGGCGGGTATGCCGATGAGCGCGGTTCAGCAACTTTCCAATTTTTCCCCGCTGATGATGTGACAGGCGAGATTATTCCCGAAGCAGCTACCAATGTGTGGATGATGGACCTGGATCTGGAAAACGGTGTGTTTGTGTACTATCTGGAGCGCCACGATGAACCGAGATTCCGGGCTGAACTGACACTGGACGAGTAATAAAGTCCGGTTTATCGGGTAAGCTGCCTCTTTCTTGATCCGTCGGCATTCATCACAAACAGGTGGGGTTCACCTCGCTGGGTTGAAAGAAATGCAATCCGGCTGCCTTTGGGTGACCACGACCCGTAATATTCATGATGTTCTGATGAGGTGAGTTGCTGAAGATTTTCTCCGTCGATATCAATCACATACAGGTCAAAATATCCGTTCCGGTTTGATGAAAACAGAATTTTACTTCCATCCGGAGACCATACCGGCGCCATGTCGATAGAGGGCGAATGGACGAGATTTATTTTGTTGCTGCCATCCGCATCCATCAGATAAATATCAAAGGAGCCCAGCCGGTTTGATATGAATGCAATCTGCGTTCCGTCGGGCGACCATGTCGGATCCAGGTCATAATAGGGCGAGTTTGTAAGCCGGGTTTGATCCGTTCCGTCGGCATTCATCAGATAAATTTCGGGTTGATAATCCCTGTCGGAAACAAAAGCAATTTTATTCCCATCAGGCGAAAATTTTGGATGTACATCCGTGGCAAGATTGTCTGTAATCGGTCTCCGGTCTCTGCCACGCCGGTTCATCAGATAAATTTCATAATTTCCTTTTTCTCCCCGAAAATGTGCGGCTATGGTGCGGCCGTCGGGAGACCACGAAGGAGTGTAACCATCGCGGGCATAGGTTTCGTACAGGCCGCTAACGTTATAAATGATGGTATCAGGCGGAAAGGGGCCAATTTCGTTGGGCCTGTCAGAATAGTAAGCAAGCCACTGCCCGTTTGGAGCCCACGCGGGGTAAAGGTCATTAGCGGGATGATCGGAAACGCGCTGCTGCTCTCCGCTCCAGATGTCGATGGTGTAGATGTCGTAAGTTCCGGAATACGCTGCCGCAAAAGCAATTTTGTATCCATTAGGTGACCATGAAGGCCCGCCGTGTAAGCTTTCAGGGGTGTAGGTTTGGGCAAAAAGTCCACCAGCAGCGATCAGGCCTGAAAAAAGGAGAAAAATTAAAAAATGGAAAATGGTATGGATTTTTTTCATAGAACTGCCAACAATTAATCGTCAATTATCAAGAAAAAGAATATGTCCACAGCAAAAGTTCCGGCCACTCCGCTTTCCGGAAAATCCGTGCCTGTAAATAAATAACTTCACACTTTAAAAAAGTATTGTACAAAAGTACCCGTAATCATTCAAAAATTTTGTTTCTTAAATTATCCGGATGTTTATGTCTTTGTAATAAAAGAAGAAAAAATGAGACCTTGAAAAATCTACTAAACCATAGCTTATGATCTCCATACAAAAATTGATCGGTTTAATGGCATTTGTGACACTGATTTTTGGTATGAATCATCAGAATACCGACGACAGAGATGTGCTTGAACGGATGTTATCCAATTTTTTAGAAGGCGCCTCTGTAAACGACTATAATACGCACGACCGGTTTTGGGCCGATGATTTAATCTATACAAGTGCCGCCGGCGAACGGATGGGAAAGGATGATATCCTGAGAAGCTTGCCCGCCGAACCCAATGATTCTGAAAATTCACCAGTTTATACAGCCAGGGATGTTCAGATTAATCTGTACGGAGATTCAGCCGTTGTTGCTTTCATGCTGATTGCTGAAATTTCTTTCGATACGGGTGAAACTGAAACTATCAGATTTTACAATACCGGAACATTTTTAAAGAGGGAAGGAGTTTGGCAGGCTGTTGCGTGGCAGGCAACTCAAATTCCGTAAAGAAGATTACCTGTCTTCAGTGTCAAGGCCAGTAACGTTCAGGCAGAAATTCCAGATCTCATCTTGTGCCTGTCTGCCCTCAGCATAATTTGGATAATATACGGCGCCGGCCAGCTGACGAACCTGATTGGCAATTCCCGGATGTTTTTTTGAAGACTGCATTACTTGCTGTTTGTGATTGATCAGTTTTCCCGATACATCCTTGAACTTATCTGAAGTGCATATTTCAAAATAGTGTTTTGCCATAAACTCGGGCGGCCTGAAAAATAGATTTTGAATGCGTGCGATCATCCGGTAGCCTGGTGTTACTTTTTGAAGTGCCTCTTCCGACATGGTAGCTCCATTTATTTGCAGCATATTTACCCTGATGCCATCAGGTTGAAAATAGTCTGCAAATCGCCTGCTTATCATAAACAATGCCATCTTTGAATCGCGGTACTGATTGTACACTTTGAATGATGAATCATCGGGATTTTCACCTCTGAGATTATTCAGGTTGACCGCCAATTTGGGGTTAAAAAAATGCTTGATGATGTTACTCCCAGCCATTAAAATCTTTGGAGTATCCGATTTTTTCAAGAGATCGTGCAGTTCCATTGTCATCAAAAACGGGCCGAAGAGGTTGGTGGCAAAGGTGAGCTCAAGCCCGTCTTCACTCAATTTGTAAGGAGAACCGTGGCTGAAATAGGCGGCATTATGAATCAGTATATCCAGCTGATCATATTTCTCGTCGAATCGATCACAAAATGTTCGAATCGAATGAAAAGACGAAATATCCAACGGCATCAATTGTACCTGAGGATTACCAGAAATTTCCACAATCTCCTTTCGCACCGGTTCACTCTTTTCGATATTCCGGCAAGCCATGATGACCGAAAAGCCCGCATCCGCAAAAAGGCGAGTGGCCGATTTTCCGATACCAGAATTAGCCCCGGTGATGATGACGGTTTGTTTCTTCATGGTGTCTCCCCAAAATTTTTCCGGAAAAATGAATGGTACTGTTTTACCACATAATCTGTCGGTTAATTTTCAGCTTTTTTGTGTCCAAGGAAAGAGAACAAATCCGAGAGAAGAACATACATTCCCGGTAGAATCATCAATGTGAGGAATGTACCGGCAATCAAACCGCCGATTACTGTTACAGCCAGCGGCTGCAAAATTTCATATCCTTCACCTATTCCGATGGCCAGCGGCAGCATCCCGAAAATGGTTGTCAATGTGGTCATCATAATCGGGCGAAACCGTACATTTCCGGCTTCTATTATTGCATCTTCCACAGTCTGATCTTTCTTTAATTGATAATTTTCGGCAAACTCAACGAGTAAAATGGCATTATTCACAACGATTCCGGTCAGGAAAACTATTCCAAGCAGTACAGAAGCGCTCAGGGGCAATCCTGTTATCCATAAAGCTGCAGCCACACCAATCAGGGCAAACGGGAGTGATGTAATGATAACCAGCGGGCTGAATAGTTTTTCATACTGAACCGCCATCACAACAAACACAAAAAAGATAGCCAGCAGAATAGCAAGCTGCAGTGATCGGCCGGCTTCTTCGATGGCTTCCTGCTCACCGGCATATACAATACTGTAGCCATCGGGCAGATCAAAATCTCTCAGTGTTTCACGAATCCGGTTGCTCACTTCGCCAACAGTTGCATCATCGAGGTTTACGGTTGTGTTCACCCAAACCACGCGGATTTGATTAAACCGTTCGATATGGGCAGGGCCGGTGGTTTCTTCAAAAGAAACAAGACTGCTCAACGGCACTGCCTGTCCTGCCAGATTAGTAACCGGAATTTGTCGCAATCCCTCAACGGTGCCGGTTATATCTCTGGAGTAGCGAACCCGGATGTTATACTCAAAACCACCTTCAACATATTGCGTAGGTACGGTACCCTCTACAACACCATGCAGAAAATTGGCAATACCGCCTGAAGTTAATTGCAATTGGGAGGCCCGTTCTTCATCCACTTTCAGCAGCATTTGAGGTACACGTTCATCCCGTCCGATTTGAATACTGCCGATTCCCTCTATATCCTCAATTTGACGAAATGCTGAACGGGCAAGGTTATCCAGCATATCCAGATCGTCACCCACCAGGCCAACGGCAATATCGGCATCCACCAGGCTGGTTTGAAGTCCTTCAATCCGGGGACCGCGTATGCGCTGCTGAACAAAGGGCAGCCCCAGGCCGGATATTTTTTCACCAAATTCAGTTACCCACTGCTCTGCAGGATAGCCACGCCTTTCCGATGGGGATGTAAGCTGAACCACCATATCGATCATACCGCCCCGAATGGATAGCTGCCCTCCGCGGAAATACCCTCCAACGGTCATATAAACCGTTTCGACGTGTGGCATTTCTTCAATGGTTTCTTGCAAGATAGAAGCAACTTCGTTCGTTGGTTCAATGGAAGTACCCAAAGGCAGGGTAAATCTCATGGTAATGCGTCCGTCATCCACAGGTGGTAAAAATTCAGTGCCAAGCCCCCGAATCAAATAAATGCTGCCGCCCAGTATGATGAGGGCTGAAATGATAAAAACCCATTTTCGCCGGATGAAAAAAGTGAGAAGGGAGTGATAAAATCCCTGAAGTTTATTGAATCCGCGGTTAAAGATTTTGAACAACCAGGTATTCGAAAAACCTTTCTGTTTTTGTTCACGGAACATCGCCATCAGGGCCGGAACAAGTGTAATAGCCGCAAGCAGCGAGGCGATGATGGCAAAAGCAATGGTGAAAATCAGTTCTCTGAACAGCAGTGCGGCCAGCCCCGTAATCAGCAGAAAGGGGAGTACGGCAGCAAGATTTGTCATGGTACCGGCAACCACGGCAGAGAGCACTTCCCGGGAACCATCGTGTGCTGCAGTCTCCGGAGATTTGCCAAGCTGATTCTGATGACGATAAATATTTTCGATCATCACAATGGCATTGTCGATCAGCAAACCCACACCAAGGGCAAGTCCGCCCAGGCTCATAATATTCAGAGTAAGATTGCTCATCGTCATAAGCACAAATGTGGCGATAATGGCAACGGGAATCATCAGTGCTACAATTAAAGAACGGCGGATGCTCCCCAGAAATAGCAGAATTACAATCATGGCCAGTAAACCGCCGATAACGGCTGCCACGGTTACCGACTGAATGGAGTTAGTGATGAAAAACGAATCGTCACGAATCACCTGATATTCGATGTCGGGCGTGATGAAGCCTGTGGCCCGGAGCTCTTCAAGCCGATTTTGAAGGCCTTCAATAACGGCAACGGTGTTTGCAAGCGGCTGTTTCATAATGGAAACCTGTACCGATTCCTGTCCGTTGAGATAGGCAAACAGGCGCTGTTCGCGGTGGCTGTCTGAAACTGTGGCAATATCAGACAGGCGTACCGACTGATTTCCGTTCTGCAGTGGAATCAACGTATTGCCAACATCGATTGCAGATTGGTACCGGGTTTCGGTTCGCCCCATGATGTCGTATTCGGGCGAGGTAATATTTCCAATAGACTGATCTACATTTCTGCCGGCAAGCACTTCGCTGATTTGGTTTATTGAGAGTCCGTAACTTCGCAGCCGTTCCGGATCGGCAACAACGTCTATTTCGCGTTCTTTGCCTCCGGCAATATCCACTGTGCCCACTCCGGAAACAGAAAGGAGTTGCGGCATCAGCCGCTGATCGACCCATTCGCGCACCTCAATGGGAGAGCGAACCGGAGAGGAGATGGCCAGTTCAAAAACGGGGCTTTGCGAGGGATCCATTTTCATAATCCGGGGCGGATCAATACCGTCGGGCAGTTCAGTCCGTGCCCGTTCAAGCTGGCGGCTGGCATCCTGCAGGGCAAGATCGATGTCGGTATCAAAATCGAAATACATTTCGATGTAACTGCGTCCTTCGGATGCACGGCCATGGATTTCAGTCAGGTTTTCGGTGGCTGATAAATTTCTCTCCAGCGGCCGTGTTACCTGCTCCTCAATCACTTCGGGCATTACACCCGGGTAGTTTACAACAACCCGGATATGAGGATAATCGATCTGGGGCATCAGATCTACAGCCAAACGTCCGGAGAACAAAATGCCGAGTACAATCACCACCGAAGTGATAGCAATGGTGCTGATTGGACGGCGAATGGACCATGAAGAGATGCCCTGGTTCGATTTTTCAGAATGTGATGAATTTTGGTTTTGCATAGCGCTGTTCATCCTCAGTTTCTGAACCCGTGCCGCCGGAAAGTTCCAACTACTTGTACATGGGCGCTATCTTCGAGGGCTTCAAGATTGGATGCGGCGACCTTCATCCCGGCTTCCAGCCCATCTCTGATTTCGGCAAATCCGTCTCTCTGAACGCCCACTTCAACAGGAGTCAGGCTGACGGACGTTTCATCCTGGCTCAGTACAAACAAGTAGGATTCTCCGTTGAGCAGATACACAGCTTCGGAAGGTACAGTGATAACCTCTTGCCGATCATCGGCAGCAAAGCGAACCCTGGCAAGATATCCCGGCCTGATAGCAGGCAGGTGATCTTCCTGAATCAATTCCACTTCAACAGTAAACAGTCGGGTTAAAGCATCAACCGCCGGAAAAATTCGGCGAATAGTTCCCGGATAAATCACGTCGGGGTAAACATCCAGCCGAACATCAACATGCTGGCTTTCTTCAAGACCGGCAAGGTTTAATTCGGAGACTCCGGGGCGGGTTACAAGCAAATCAAGATCAGCAATTGTAAACATTCGCTCATTTGCTGATACATTATTACCCATTTCAACCAAACGAGCAGTGACCACACCACTGATCGGGGCCTTAATTTCTCCGTATTCTACCAGAAGTTTCAGGCGTTCAACTTCAGTTTCGGCCTGTTCAAGGGCCCGCTTGGCGCTTAAATATTCTGCCTCGGCTACAGCATCCTGTTCAAACAAACTTTCAGTGCGGCGGTAAACATCTTCGGCTTCATTCAATGCTGTATTAGCGCGCCTCAGGTTTACTTCTTGTTCGCGTACATCCAGCCGGGCCATAATATCTCCGCGGTTTACATACTCGCCTTCTTCAAAATTTACTTCCTCAATCACTCCGGATATCCGCGAAGCTACATAAACACGCTTGTAAGCAGTTACTTCCGAGCTGACTGTAAATTCGTCGGACAAGTTCCTGATTTCAGCCTCGGCTGTTGTGATGGAGGCAGCCGATGGAGAGTCTGCTGAATCTTGATCAGGCTGGCTGCATGAAGAAACAGATATTGATAAAGTTGTTATGATGAGGATCTTCAAAAATCCTTGAAAAAATTTCATCTTAAAAGCCCCGTATTTGGTCTTGGGTTTTAGCCCGTAAAAATTTTAGATAACTTTCTACTTTCAAAATAAGACGATTTTGTTTCGAAAGCGTTTGATACTTACTATGAGTCTGTAAGTTATTATAAATCATTTGAACAATTTGCAAAAAATCTATCCTCAGAACTAATGCAAACAGATAATCATCCCGAAACCATTATCAGTCTTGTTCCATCGTTAACCGAATTGCTGTTTGATCTGGGCCTTGGAGAAAAAGTGATTGGGCGAACCCGTTTTTGCGTGCACCCGAAAGATAAAATTGAAAGTGTGCCCATCGTTGGCGGTACGAAAAATCCGCGTCTGGAGAAAATACGGGAACTGAATCCCGGTTTGATTATTGCAAACAAAGAAGAAAACCGACAAGAAGATGTTGAAGAACTTGAACGGGATTTTAATGTTCTGGTAACCAAGATTGGAACCATTGAGGAGGCGCTGTTTGCCATTCACGATATCGGCTGGAAATGCGGGGTGCAAGACCAGGCAACATCGCTGATTCATGACATTCAGCGCGAGATGGAACGGGTGCCCGATGAACATGTCATGAAGGCTGCCTATTTTATCTGGCGCGATCCGTGGATGAGTGTGGGAAATGATACGTATATCCATTCAGTAATGAACCACTGGAAGCTTGATAATGTATATGCAAATAAGAAGCGCTATCCCAAAACATCACTCCATGAACTTTCGCTCAAAAAGCCCGATTTAATTCTTCTGAGCAGTGAACCGTACCCGTTCAAAGAAAAACACATCAAAGAAGTGGGTGATGCCTGCCCGGGCTCCAATGTGGTGCTTGCAAATGGTGAATGGTTTAGCTGGTACGGTTCGCGTATGCTGAAGGCTTTTCGTCATTTAAACGTATTCAGGCGTGCGATTTCCTGAATAAACTGACAGCGTACGAAGCGAAATAGTAGTTCCTGTCTTAATATCTGGCTGCCTGACCGTTGGTCTTTGTATCGCGGATAAACTCCCGGATGTGTTCATTGGAGGTGACCAGATCATCCTGACGCAGGTACATCATGTGGCCGCTTCGATAACCTTCAAATCTCATGCGATCCTGCACTTTTCCGCTTCGGTCCAAATTCCACATCACATATTTTGCCGAGAAATAATCGGTGGCGCCATCGTAATAACCCGACTGCACCAAAACATGCAAAAACGGATTTTCACCCATAGCTCTTCGAAGATCTTCACCGGTGGTATCGTTGTTTCTGTCCCACGGATGTACCGGCCCGAAAATGTTGTACTGAAGGTCCGTTTCGAAACCAAGATATTCCCGGAGATAGTGGTTAATGGCCGGGGTGAAGGAGTGGTTCCAAGAGGTCAGCGCCGGATCGTGATCGTAACGCTCGCCCGCATCCTGCCGGTCAATCCCGCGGTAACGCGAATCGAGACGGCCCATGGTAAGCCCTTCGTCCCGAATAAGATCTTTCCAGAAAAATGATGTTGGAATGGTGAGATTGTGGTTCAGAACATCCTGTTTGTCAATTCCCGAATAACGCGAAACCTGTTCGGCTATCAGATTTTTTTGTTCCTCATCGAGCGATCCGCCCCGGGCAACGGCCGGAAGATACTCTTCGATGGTGAATTCTTCTACTTTCGGCAAAATATCATAAAGATCCTGTTGCTGCAGATCATCCGGCAGTGCATTGTGATACCATGCCGTAGCAGCATAATAGGGAAGTTTCAGAATTTGAGAGCGGGGTGCCATGGCCGGTGGCTCCAGGCCGAGGCCTGTGGGCGACACCAAAATAACTCCGTTAAAATACATCCAGTGGGCACTTTGCAGGCGTTGTGCCAGGCCGGCCACACGTGTTGTTCCATAGCTTTCGCCTTTCAGATATTTCGGGGAAGTCCATCGCCCATGCCGGCTCACAAACAGATCGATCCACTCTGCCAGATAACGAATATCTGCATTCACACCAAAAAAATGATCCCGGTCCGCACCCTCATCAATAATTCGGGAAAAGCCGGTATTTACCGGATCGATATATACGATATCGGCTACATCCAGAATGGAGTGGTTATTTTCGATGACACCATAGGGCTGAACCGGGAAACCTTCGTCATCGATTGCCAGAAATCTCGGGCCGGTGTAGCCGATGTGCATCCAGACTGATGCCGAACCGGGGCCGCCGTTAAAGGAGAAGATCAGAGGGCGTTCAGAAATATCATTAACATCCGTGCGTCGGTAATACACATAAAAAAGAGCCGCCAGGGTTTCGCCGTCATCATTCAGAACCGGAAGCGTACCTGCCGTAGTCTCATACGGAATTTGTTCGCCGTTTATAGTTACCTGACTCTGTGTGATTGCTCCCTCATCAGGGTAAAAACCTCTGTCCTGAGCCGATAAAGTAGTGGCAGAAAATACCATTAGAAAAAGGAGAGCAGAGATCACTTTTAAAAAACCGGGATGAGTGGATCTATTTGAATTTAGTGAGCTCATAAACATTTTTTTATGTGAACAGGTTGGTAAAGATTGGATCAATATATATCCGGGAATTTCTTTTAGCAATGCGAACATCATGAGATTTCAGATAAACCGATCAACCCTCATCAACAACGGTTGACTTTGCTGTTTGAAGCCGTGCAATTGTCAATCAAACATATCCTCAAAAGCGCGCTCTGTATCGGATGCGGGTGATGTGAACAGGCTGACCAGCCATGTTGCAAGAAGTGCGGCTATAAAGCCCGGTACCAGTTCGTACATGGAATCTTTGAGAACCGGGATGTAGTACCAGGCAATGGTGACGGCTGTTCCGCTAATTAGCCCTGCAAAAATTCCAGCCCGGGTGGTGCCTTTCCAGTAGAGTGCCAAAATAGAGGTTGGGCCGATGGAGGCGCCGAGACCGGCCCAGGCAAACAACACCAGCCAGAACACAAGTTCTTCGGCCAAAAATCCGAAAAGCAGCGATATCACCACCAGCACAAAAACAATAAATCTGCTGTAAAGCACCAGCTTTTTCTGAGGGATCACCTCTCCTTTTTTTATGATCTTCTCGTACACATCTCTCACCACGCTCGACGCCGCAACCAGCAGTTGGGAGTCGGCCGTTGACATGATGGCTGCAAAGATGGATGCCAGCACCACGCCAAAAATCACCGGATGAAGGTGGTGCTGGGCAAGCACCGGGAACAGGTTTTCGGTATCGGCAGCGGGCAGCATCGCAACATCAGGGAAATAGGCGCGGCCGGCCAGCCCGATGAAAACAGCACCCCAGGCCATCAGCACATTCCAGATGGTACCGATGACCGCCGCAAAACGCAGTTGTTTTGAATCATCAATCGACATGTACCGCGCCAAAATATGCGGATTGCCGGGCGAGCCAAGACCGATTCCCACAAACCCGATGGCAGCTCCCACAGAAATGGCAAACGGATCAACATAAAGTAGATCCATGGAAGCAAGCTGTTCAAGCAGAACCGGCAGCCCTCCAAAATTTGTGATGGCAATAATGGGGAGAATAACAAGCGCCAGAATCATAAAAATGGCCTGGAACATGTCCGTCAGGCTTACGGCCAGAAATCCGCCAATTATTGTATATGCAACAACAATCAAAGCAGTAAGCAGAATCCCGGTGTTCATCTCCATCCCAAAGCCTGAGGCAAATGCTTTACCACCGGCCACAAACTGTGCGGAAACGTAACCGATCATAAACACCAGAAAAATAGTCACGATTGTAATGCGCAACATTCCGTCTCGGTCGCTGAACCGTTCAGCAAAAAAATCGGGGATGGTGATGCAGTTCCTTTTCTCCGTAAAATTTCTGAGGCGCCTGGCATAATAGAGAAAAAGAAACAGTTCAACCACAATATAACCCACAACCGCCCAAACCGCTGACGGGCCCTGGGCATACGCCATGCCGGTCACCCCCAGCAGCAGCCAGGCACTCCGGCCCGACACTACGGCGGAAAGTGCCACCACAAAACGATTCATTTTTCGTCCGCCAATAAAATATTCGCTGAGGCCTTTTGATGAGAAGCGAGTTGAATAGATCCCGATCGCTACCAGCAAGAGCAAGTACCCAACAAAAGCGGCAACGGCATACGGATCAAATTCTACGGCGATAATCGGAGTTTCATCCATCCTTTCGGGCATCTTTAATTGCAAGATAAAAAACCGCTGCGATGATAAGAGCCGGCAAAACAAACATGATCAGATAAAAAGAAATCATCATTCTCCGGGGTTTAATTTTGCAAACAGTATCGGTGAAAAACATCAAAAAAGAAAATGTACGAGTCTGTCCAAAAGGGGCGTGAAATTGCTAAAACATAAAAAAATTCGTCATGCCGGACCACGATCCGGCATCTCCTGCCTATATCAACGACTGGAGATTTCGCTTCGCGTTCAAAAAATGAGCGCATCAAGTGCGGGATGACACCTTTTTTGGACAGCCTCCGGGAAAACCAAGGAAAATGCCCAAAACTGAATTCAGGAAATAAACCTGCTGCCAGAAATGATAACTCTGTCTTATGCTTGAATTTTGAGTAACGGGCAGGCTGCCCCTTGTACACCGGACAGCTTGTCCGGCCAGAAAAGCCCAGGAAATTGCCCAAAGTTGAATTCAGGAAAAATATTTGCTGCCAGAAATTATAACTCAGTCTTGTGCTTAAATTTTGAGTAACGGGCAGGCTCAACTACGTATAAAACTTCGTAGAATAAACTGCCCGTTGTACGTTTGGGTATCATCAGAATTTCTTTCGGCTGAAGCCAAATAGTTCGTAAATTCCGGCAGTTCGAAAACCGTCTTTCAAACAATAAAAACAAACAAGCCCCGCTGTTTTGATGGTTGCGGTAAGAAGCAGGATTTGTTAGTATAAGTTGAATGAAACAGAGTTGAAACGATGCTTGTTTTTGCATCCGAACGGGACCCTAAACTTTTTGATAACCGACTGACTATGAAATTTAATGTATCGAGTAACGACCTGAACGCGGGGCTTTCTGCAGTAATAGGAGCTGTTCCCACGAAAGCCACTTTGCCAATTCTTGAAACTATTTTATTTGAGAGCGAAAACGGCCGGCTGAAAATGACAGCCACCGACCTTGAGATCTCAATCATCGAGTATATTGATGCCGATATTGAAGAGGAAGGCGCCGTTGCGATTCCGGCCAAACGGCTTTTGGAAACCCTGAGGCAGTTGCCCAATATCCCTGTCTTTTTTGAGGTGGACGAGAACCAGAATGTGGAATTCAAAACCGACAAGGGAAAATACAAACTGGTTGGTGAAGAGGCCGATGAGTTTCCGGAGATTCCCGATATGGAAAGAGGTGTAACACTCTCAACCGATACCGACCTGCTCCAGAACGCCATCGGAAAAACCAAATTCGCCGTTTCCACCGACGACCTGCGCCCCGCCATGATGGGCGTCTTTTTTGATATCGGTGCAGAAGATTCAAAATTTGTGGCCACCGACGGCCATCGGCTGGTGAAGTTTGTAAATAAAAATTTTACTGCTGATGAGCCGCTTTCATTCATCGTTCCCGATAAAGCGCTGAACCTTGTTTCAAAAGCACTGGACGCCCCCGATTGCGATCTGACCGTTTCTGAAGAACATGCACAGTTCAACAGCGGCAGCACCATTGTCATAACCCGCCTGATCAATGAGCAGTATCCCAACTACGATTCGGTCATTCCGCGCGATAACGACAAAGTGCTGATGGCAGACAAAAACCAGATGCTTTCAACCGTGCGGCGTGTTTCCGTGTTTTCGAGCACCACCACACGGCAAATCCGCCTGATGCTGCAAAAAGACAAGCTCACAATCCGCGCAGAAGACCTGGACATGAGCAGTGAGGCAAAAGAGACCATTAGCTGCGAATTTGACGGCGAAGAGATGGAGATCGGATTTAATGCAAAATATCTGGCCGACGTATTAAGTAATGTTGACGGCGATGAAGCCCGGATTGAATTTTCCACTCCCAACCGAGCCGG
>SKYV01000220.1 GCA_007127745.1 Balneolaceae bacterium | reverse complement strand
GCGGCAGCCAGCACCAGTCCGGAACCTGCCGGATGGGCAACGATCCTCAAACGTCTGTTACCGACAAATACGGGCGGGTACACGAGGTGGACAACCTGTTCATTGCCGACGGCAGCCTGCACGTTACCAACGGTGCGTTCAACCCGGTTCTGACCATTATGGCGCTGGGCTACTGGGTGTCAGACTACATCGTAAAAGAGTGGAAAGGCGGTAATCGGTTCCGGTAATGTTGAATGTTCCGGCCGGGAACTTTACTGCATTTACATCTCATCAGGCTGATTAAATCAAAGCAGAAAAGCCAAAAAGCTTTCCTTATGATATTTGGGTATATTTAAGAAGTATCCAAAATGATGAGGAATAAATAGGGCTTGGTGTGTACCAAAATGCAGGAAACTTTTTATAAAGAAATTATCAATCATTCACCTTTTGGATTTGCCTCTCATGAGCTCATTACGTCCAAAACCGGCAATCCCGTAGATTACAAGTTTCTTGAGGCAAACGAAGCATTTGGGCGGCTGACCGGAATAGATATTTCCACTCTAATCGGGAAAACAGTGACTGAGGTTTTGCCGGGCATTGAAGAATCAGAATTTAACTGGATTGATTTTTATGGGGATGTAGCTCTTCATGAAAATTCAAAAACATTTGAAGAGTACAGCGAACAACTTGACCGCTGGTATAAAGTGCATGTTTTTTCTCACAAGAAGGGGTTCTTTTCTACGATGTTTGTGGATATCACCAAAGAGAAAAAAGATCTGATTGAAAGACTTGATGCTGAAAAATCCCTGCAGGAGAGCGAAGCCAAATACAGGAAACTCATCGAAAATTTGAACGATATAGTCTATCAGACCGATGCTTCGATGAACATTACGTTTGTGACGAAGAATATTGAGAAAATCGGAGGTTATAAACCTAAAGAAGTTATTGGAAAGCGGTTCACTGATTTTGTACATCCTGAAGATCTGAAAGAAAGGGCAGCGCAGTTTCAAAAAGTAAAATCAAATAGTTACCAGCCGGTCGAGTACAGGTATGTAACAAAATCCGGAAAGGTGATTTGGGTGAGAACACTGGCCAGCCCAATAATCAAAGAGGGTAAATTTTCAGGTGTGCAGGGAGTTTTAACAAACATTACGAACCTGAAAGATACGGAGCACGAACTTCGCAAAGTTAACCGGTTGCTGGAAAAAAATAACCAGGAAAAAGACAAGTTCTTCTCCATTATTGCACACGATCTCAGAAGTCCGTTCAGCAGTGTTTTTGGGTTTAGTGAGTTGTTGATGGATCATATCAGCAGAAAAGATTATGATGGAATTGAGGAGTATGTGGAGCTTATTTTGCAATCATCAAAAAAATCGATGGAATTGCTGTCTAACCTGATGACATGGGCGCGATCCAAAACCGGCAGAATGCAATTTAAACCGGAAGAGCTGGACCTGTTCGAAATTGCAAATGACAGTTTATCACTTTTAGTAGAGAGTGCAATTCAGAAGTCAATCCAGTTGAATCTGGAAATAAAACCGGACATGAGTGTTTTTGCCGATCGTGCGATGATGAGTACTGTGCTGAGGAATTTGATCAGCAACGCAATTAAGTTTACCCATCAGCATGGTACGGTAAAAATTACATCAAAAAATGAGGAGAATTCAACTATGGTTGCAGTTGGCGATACCGGAGTCGGGATGAGCCCTGATATGGTCAGAAATCTGTTTCAGTTGGACAAAGATACCGGGCGTCGCGGTACAAATGGTGAGAGCAGCACGGGGCTGGGGCTGGTGATTTGCAAAGAACTGGTTGAGAAGCATAGCGGTAAAATATGGGCGGAATCGAGAGAGGGGTCTGGATCAACATTTTATTTCACTTTACCGGTGGAAAAGACTTGATTTTGCAGAGATTTTATATGGTTATTTAACGGCAGTATTTTCTGATGTAAAGAATACAACTTTATCATATTTAGGTGCCGCCTTCCGAATCAGTTTTAATCAGAACAACATCATTGGCAACCCGGTCAAAATCGGTGAAATCAGCATCGCTCGAACGGGTAGTGCCCGTGATCAGATAGGCGTCATTGGAAGTTGGAATAACATGTGAACCCTGGTCCCAACTGTTTCCGCCAAAAATTTAATCCATTCGGTATTGCCATTGCTGTCCAGCTTAATCAATGGAATATTGATGCCACCGGTGGTAGCGGCAGAAAAATCGCCGTCATCAGATTCAATAGCACCTGTGAGAACATAACCTCCGTTTGGAGATGGGCTTATTGAATTTCCGGCATCCCTTTCCGATCCACTCAAAGTGGTCAGCCATTCTTTCGAACCATCAGAATTCAATTTTACGACAAACAGATCGTTTTCTTCCACATCAAATTCTGAAAAATCTCCGTCACCTGAAGGAGTCATTCCTGTTAACAAATATGAACCATCTTCACCAGCAGTTACATCACGTCCCTCTTCATTTTCTGATCCGCCGATTATAGTAATCCATTCTTTATCTCCGTTTACATCCACTTTTAACATATATGCATCCATTCCATCAGAAACAGATAATCCGTCAAAATCTCCATCATTTGAACTGGTTTGTCCTCCGAGAATGTAGCCACCTTCGGGAGCAACAGCTACAGAATTTCCCCGGTCATCATCTGTGCCTCCGTAAATTTCCACCCATTCAATCGCTCCGGAACTGTTTGTTTTGATTAGAAATGCGCTTCTGTCACCCGGATTCAGGCCAGAAAAAATCCCATCGTTCGAACTGGTATGTCCCGATATGATAAAACCGCCATCGGGAGTTTTATCCATAGACCCAAAAGAATCAATTTCACTGCCTCCAAAGGTTTCAAGCCATTGCTGATTACCATCAGTATCCAGCTTCATCAGAAAAAGATTAGAAGTACCTATAAGAAGCCCCGTAAAAATGCCACTATTAGATTGAAATCGGCCTCCTATAATGTACCCATTTGATGTTTCCGCTGCAGCGATGGCCAGGTCTGATTCCCTACCCCCATACGTATTCACCCATTGAATATCACCAGTATCATCAGTTTTAAGAACAAAAATATCGTGATTGTTATTATTTTTTTCCGAAAAATCCCCATCACTGGACGCTGTTCTTCCCGTAACCAGATATCCACCATCCTGAAGTGGAAGTGCCTGTGTTCCTATATCCATTTCACTGCCTCCATAGGTATTTATAAAAAAATGAAGGTCACCATTTCCGTTGCCGTTTACTTCGTTGATCTGTTCATCTTCCGGACTGGTTGACTGATCCTGGCAGGCAGTAAAAAGACAAAACATTAGAGGGATAAATATTGATCTGACTGGAAATCTATTAATTTTCATGATGAGACAGTTTTATTGAATAGTAGACAATTAAAGGAAAATTTTTCTACAGGAATAAAATAAATAAAATTCTATAATTACAAATTGTTTTTGATTCTGATAAATTACAGTTTCATAAAAAAATGGAAAACCTTCATACAAAATTCTGTTTTCTTTCCTACTTTTTCAGACAAGTATCGAAAATATTGTAACTTACTGCCCCACTATTGATTATGGGAATAAATGGTAACCTGAAAATGATTAAATGGATATCAAGCTGATTTTGAAACGAATTTTGCAGCTGCTTGTTCTGACGGTGCTTT
>SKYV01000253.1 GCA_007127745.1 Balneolaceae bacterium | reverse complement strand
GCAGAACTCCGTGCCAGGCCAGTGGCAGCATCGACCCAATAATAAAGGCGGCCATGAGAGGCGTGGCAATACCCAGAAAAAGCCCCCAGTAGAGCACTTTTCGGTCGATGGGCTGAGTGAGTAGAAGCTCCACAAATTCGCGGGATTGATAGATGTATAAAATACCGTAAATCATGCCTACCAGCGGCACAAAAAGTAGCATAACATTGCTGAGGCTGAGCAGGGTTTCCGGGCCGCCACCTCCGAAACGGAGCAGTGAATCCGTCAGAATTAAAAAAATCAATCCGTACCCGATTACCCATTTTCCGCGCAGCAAGGTTTTCCATTCGTTTTGTATGATGTGTGTAAGTAATTTCATTTTCTTTCTCTTCTCTGATTGTGATATTTCGTACAGTTTTTCAGGATTTTCAGGATGACAAGTTTAATGGTTTGATACCATTTGCATGTATTCATTGCCACCTGTTGCCGGCGCCTGAACCGCTTGATTCGTCATCTCTGAAGTTGAATCATCGTCCATCATATTTGCAATAGCGGCCTCAAGCCGTTCTTCCTTGCTTTCAGTGAGAAGGTCTTCCATAGAGCCGTAATACCTGATTTTTCCGTCGAGGATAAAAATCACGTAATCCACAAGCTGTTCCAGCTCGCTCATGATGTGTGATGTGATGATCACTGTTTTGCCATTCTCTTTTTCTGCTGCTACACGCTGTTTAAATTTGTGGCTCGATCTTGGGTCCAGCCCGGCAGTTGGCTCATCAAAAAAAAGAATTTCCGGGTTAAACATCATGGCCAGAGTGGCTCCCACTTTTTGGCGGTTACCGCCTGAGAGAGTACGCAGCGGTTTTTCCAGTTCGGAAGCGAGACCGAACTGTTCGATTAATTCATCCTCATAGACAGCTTCCTGATCCCTCAGCCCTTTGATAAAATCCAGCAGTTCATTGACTCTCATATTTTCCGGATAGCGTGCAACCTGTGGCATATAGCCGATGTCCCGCCGGTAGAGCCAGTTTCCGTTCAGCACGGTTCCGTTTACGGAGATGGTTCCGGAATCGGATTTTACAAGGCCCAAAATGGTTTTGATGAGTGTTGTTTTTCCCGCACCGTTCGGCCCAACAATGCCGGTGGCCTGGCCCGGGGGGATGGTTAAACTCATGTTCTTAAGAACCGGCAAATCGCCGAATGACTTTTTTAATTCTTTGACTTCAATCATGATATTCGATTCATTTTTGGATTTTCGTCGTAAAGTGTCTTAGGTGTCAATACCGGCATAATCCGCTCAGCGGTATCGAGAAGGCGAATGAACATACTTCGGAGCAGAATGAGGGATTCCGGCTGACGTTCAATAATCATGGAAAAAAGGCTTACGGGACGGTAAGGTACATCACCAATTCCGTTACCTTCCAGATCGTACCCCTCGTAGTGGCTCCAGTAGTTTCCGTCAAATTCATTGTTGTTACGCGGGCTGTCGGTCCGCACATCAAAACTGTTTTCAATGAAGTTGTTTTCGGTGAACCGGTTGCGCATACTGTTCGATTTGATGTTTACAGCCCAACCGTTCAGCTCAAAATCATTCCGGTGAATGTGCACATGGTTTGAACCTTCCGAATAGATGCCCACGGTATTTCGGTAAAAACGGTTCCCCTCAATTTTACTGTGGTTGATGTCTTTCAAAAGAAGCCCATAGGCCGATGATCCCCAGTTATGCTCAAACAGATTGTTCATCATGTCCACGTTATCGGAATACATTACGGCAACCCCGGCGCCATTTCTTCTGAATACGTTGTCGTAGTAGCGCCCGCCGTCGGAGAACATGTAGTGCAGTCCGTAGCGATTGTTATCGTTGCTGATGTTTCCGGTGATTTCGGCATCATCTACAAACTCCAGGTAGATACCATCGCGCATGCCCATAACGTGATTGTTTGAAATTTTCGGGTTTTTCACATTCCACAAATGAATGCCGTTCCCCGAAGAAGCCTCGCGTTTATCGTACGCCTGAATAGTGTTATTTTGCACAACACCCCGTTCGGTTTCAGCCAGGTAAATGCCAAAAAACACATTGTCGAGCCGGTTATTTTCGATCACAAAATCATTTGCTTTTTCAAGCATAATTGCCGCAAAATCTTTGGTATAACTGCGGCCGGTATTGATGATATTAAAACCGCTTACCGTTACACTGTCGGCTGTGATGATCATGATAAAACCCTCCTCGTTTCCATCGATGGTGGGTTGATCAGTGCCTTGGAGTGTCAGCTTTTTGTCGATGATGATGTCGTGCTCAACATAAGTGCCGGGCTTTACGATGACGTGGCCGCCATGAGCTGCTTGTTCCACCGCTTCTTTTATTGAACTGATCGGCCCTTCCGGGCTCACCGTAATCTGTGCAAAGATTGAAGACAACGGGGTCAGAAATAAAATCGCAAGAATGATATGTTTTTTAATAGCAAACATGCCTGTATTTCTAATGATGTGTATGCTGGCCGATGTTTCCGTTACTGAGCCATTCCCGTTCAACAATCTGTTTAACCTGATCATAGCCGATAATTTCTCCGCCGTGCTCTTGCCGCATCTCTTCGGCCGATTCTCTGTCGGCATAAGCAGAAAGTGAGAGTCCCATCGGGCTGCGAAGGTTCTCGCTTTGAAGATAAACGGCTTTGTTTGCTTCAACCCATTCATCGCGGTTTAAAAAGTTCGGTACCCATTTTGAGTGGATATTTTCAGGATTCTCATTGGTCAGATCGAAGGCGGCCATGCACTCTACTGAGTCAAATTTGTAGGCACGCCCCTGGTTGTTTACCGCTTGCGAGCCAAACCCGGGTTCGGTGATTGTCATTCGGCAATATTCGCAGCCATCACTTCCGTAATTGATGGGCTGTGGTTTGGGCTCACATCCAGCCAGTATAATCAGGTAAACAGCTGCTGAAATTGTTAAAAAAATTCGAAATATCATTGTTTTAATTACTAATGTTTTGAGCTGTAGTTTGTGCGATCTCCCACTCACGGTCAACCAGTTCGAGTACTTCCTCCCAGGTAAAAAATTCGCCCGGATAGGCATCGTAGATATACGTTTTCATTCTTTCATTTGAATTGTCGATCGGCGTTAAATAGAGGCCGTTTGGGCTGGGCTGAAGCGGGCTTTTCAGGTACACAAGTTCGTCAACAGGCAGATACTTTTGGCCATGGGCAAAATCAACAATTTGGATACTCACGATTGTTGATTTGTCATCAAGCCCGAGGTAAAACCCGGCGGTGCACTCTGCAGACATAAACAAATGCTCGGTTCCGTCGGTCATCACCATTTTGCCGCCAAACCGTACCCGTTCAATCGTCTCTCCACTGAAACTGCAGATATCTTCCCCATAGCTGATGTCAATCATATTCTCATATCGATAAACCTCATCCTGAGAGGAGTTGTCGCCGGCACATCCAAATAAAAATATACCGGCAGAAATTAAAAGTATAATTGTTTGAAGTTTCATGATTCGTCAGTTTTTCTTTTTAAATTTTTCATACCAAACCACTCCTGATGCCATCACAAAAGAGATTCCGATAAAAATGGAACCGGTGTAAGGCCAGGAGCAGGCGTTTATGTTTAATAACTGCTTACAGCCGAGTAGCGGGGGCTGATAACTCATCCCCGGCACTTTGATGGGGGCATCGGGGTTGAGGTTGTGACCGTAGTCATGTCCCCACATGTAAAAATCTACGAGGCCGACTATTGCCAGAATTACCATTAAAACAATCCAGGTAATTACGAGCTTCATGCTTCCAGTGGCGGCTGCAATTAATCCGAGTGCGATCAAAAATCCGATGACCCAGGGCATAACCTCAAATTCGGGAAAATCTTCCGCATGTATTTCTGCCATTCCGATGTAGTGATTTAATGTGTTGATGTTCTGCAAATCGTGTCGTCCGTGGCCGGTTACATCGTCTATGTGAATATACATTCCGATTCCCTCAGGGTATTGTGGCGCCGACATGCTGATGGTCCAAAAAGGCATATAGTAAAGGCCAAGCAGCAGTAAAGCAGCCAGTCCCATT
Organism: Balneolaceae bacterium; assembly: GCA_007127745.1. GTDB lineage: Bacteria > Bacteroidota > Rhodothermia > Balneolales > Balneolaceae > Rhodohalobacter. The sequence continues at coordinate 9,176 of SKYV01000253.1, read as the reverse complement.
GCAATCTTTGATTCTGTTTTCATGATAAATTTTTTAATTGATGTTTTTTCAGCAGAAAAAATCCGGTTTCAGAGAATTGATTTTGCTGAAAAAAAGATCCATGATACCTTTTTAGTTTGTTAAAAATCCGGACCTGGCATTCAGCCAGACCCGGTTTGCTTTGGAAAATTGGCCCGAAAGCTAAATCGAACCAATTTATGAATGGTTAATTTGTTCCTGTTCTCCAGGCCAGGTCAACGTCTGAGTCTTCGGCTGATACGCGAATGTATCCCTGCATCTCCTGGTGGAGGGCCGAGCAGAATGCCGTACAATAGAACGGATAAATTCCGGTTCTTGTCGGTTCCCACTTCAGCGTTTTGGTTTGACCGGGTGCCGGCAGTATTTCTGCGTTGTTCGCACCTTTTATCGCAACTCCGTGTACCACATCCCATTCCTGCTCGAGGTTTGTCAGATGGATGTATACCGTATCACCCACTTTTATGCCTTCAATATTGTCCGGACGGAAGTGGCTTCGGGTGGCACCCATGTAGATATGAACGGTATTTCCTTCACGTTCTACGCGGTTATCGGCGATTCTGAGCAGTGCATGCGGGTGGTCATTCTCCTCCATTTCATAGATCTGTGCTACCTGATCTACGATCTTGTCGGCACGGATGGCCTGTGCATAATGAGGCTCACCAATGGTCGGGAAGTCGAGCAGAAGCTCCATTCGGTCTCCGCTGATATCATACAACTGAGCCGGATGGTTCTGCTTGGGCCCGGTTGGCAGATATCTGTCTTTTGCAGTTTTTGTCAGGCCGATCATATATTGTGCATCCGGATCAACCGTATCACCACCGGTAATCATTAAGTGGCCGATGGAGTAGTAGGCGTCAATTCTGTCAACTACTTCGAACGTTTCGAGAGACCATTTTACGATTTCTGATGAGATATACACCGAGGTATAGGCGTAACCTCGTCCGTCAAATTCGGTGTGAAGCGGCCCAAGTCCCGGGTTTTCAACTTCTCCGGCGATGGTTGCATCGTAGTTCAGTACGGGAATTCCGTCGATGTACTCTTCAATTTCACCATCCTCGATTGCCTGCAGCATATTGGAGAAAGAGTGAACAGGAATGACGGTAGCCAACTTTCCGCCACCTACAATAAATTCGCCGGTTGGGTCGATATCCACACCATGCGGTGATTTTGGAGTGGGCAGATAGTAGATAAATTCGTCATCTATTTCGCGCGTATCCAGAATGGTAACCTGGTCTTTTACATCATTGATGGCATATCCCTGTTTGCCTTCGTAGTAGTTGTGATAATACTCCGCGCTGATGGTTTCTCCATGTCCCTGCTCAACCAGTTCGGCCGCTTTTCTCCAGTTTACGGCTGCAATAAAATCTTTGTCGTTTCTGGAGGCGTTCACTTCGAGCATGGTGTGGGCTTCTTCGGTGTTATAGGTGGTAAAGAACACCCAGTCGGCAGACGGCCCTTTTCCGGCACGCCCGAGGTCGTAGTTGTAGGGAGGCACAACGATCTGAAAATCAAGATCCATCATTCCGGTTTCCTGATCTACGGCAATAAACGAGAGTGCACCTCTGAATTCATCACTGTAGCTGTCTATCGGTACATCCAGGTCGGTTTCGTATGGGATGCTAAACCGGGTTCCGCCAATCACATATTCGGTGTTGGAGGTTACGAAAGAAGAGGCATGGTTTCCGCCGGTATTTGGCAGTTCCAGAATCTCTTTGGTTTCGAAGGTTTCCAGGTCAATACGAGCAATTCTTGGAGTGTTGTTAGCATTGATGAAAATCCATCGACCATCCGCATCCCCATCGGTTTGCGATATATGTGGGTGGTGAGAGTCATCCCACGGTATGAAACCGTAGCTGGTTTCGAATAATGGTTTGGTTTCTTCAGAGTATCCATATCCTGTTTCAGGATCCTGAGAGAATACCGGGATTACTTTAAGAAGCCGCGATGAGGGCAATCCCCAAACGCTGAGTTGTCCGCTGTATCCGCCCGAAAAGAAGCCATAATATTCATCATGTTCTCCGGGAGCAACATAAACTTTTTGGGCAGCATCTCCGGTGTCCATCATTCCCTGTTGAGAAGGGCATCCGGTGAACAGAAAAGCGGCAACAGCCACAAATCCGCCCCCCAAAAGCAATCCACGTAAGGTTTTTGTCTTTTGTTTTTTCATTGGTCTGTTTGTTTTTTATTGGTTTAGGTGTGAATTAATTGTTTTGATTGTAATCTCTGAGAAATTCCACAATGGCGCGCGCCTCATCCTCTTTTACATTTTGAAAGGGCATCGAGGTCATATATTCTTGGAGAAGTTCCTGACCGACCGGATGGTTGTTGGTCATTCCCGATGGATTGAGGATAAAGTTCATCACAAATTCGGCGCTCCGGCGCTCCATAACATTTCCAAGTTCCGGGCCAACCATTCTGCCTTCCATGTTGTGGCACATTTCACATTTCATTTCGTAGATGTTGCGCCCCTGGGTAACAAGTTCCTGATCGATTTCATCATCAACCTCGATTCGCTCGGTGATGGGACCAATACCGTGTTCAAGTTCAAATTCAGTTAAACCCGGCTCCTCAGTTTCTGTCTGGGCACTTCTTTGATCGGAATCATCGCCACCACATGCCTGGAGCGCGAAAAGCAGGGTACTCAATAGGACAAATCTGGATACAAGTTTCAAAAATGACATATAATTAAGTTTTAAGAGTTTATGGTCTTTAATGGTTTCAAAAAAAGGTCGTCAGCTGCCGGTTTGAGCTGAAAATTGCAGATTCGGTTTACCCCGTTTTTGCCGATCAGATAATTCGGCCAGTGTTACACTGCCGATCATATTCTGGATGCGGTTATTTAGTTCTTCCCATTGGTCGTGAAGCGGGCAGGGGGCCAGCTCACCACAGGCGGGCAAACCAAGCGGGCAATCTACTTTATAGAATCGGCCGTCAATTGAAATCACAATCTCTTTGAATGTAACCTGCTCAGCCGGTTTGGCAAGCTTCACACCGCCATTTGGCCCTTTGAACGATTCAAGTATTTCTGACCGAGTCAGCTTTTGGAGTACTTTGGTTAAAAAGTGAAATGAAATATTCAATTCATCACTTAAATCTCTGATAGTGATGAACCCGTTGCTCTCATCCTTTGCCAAGAGAATGGAGGCCCGGAGTCCATAAATGCAAGATTTTGATAGTAACATTAACAGAGATTATAAAATGATTTAAGAGTATTTTGTCTTAATATACGACGGATGAAATTTATTAGTCAAGTAAAAAAGGAGAATAAGTTATTTTTATCTTAAATAGGTGATCTCTTAATGCAAAGAGATGAAAATCAGCAAATTAGTCTGACATATCGGTTAGTGTCCATGGTGCTTAAAGCTTGCAATCCTGTTCCACATCAAATAGCAAAACAGCAAAATAGCGGTCATCATGAGAAACCTTCCTGCAGGTGCCAGTGCATTTGCCCCGGGGGCCAGGAAAGAAATCAGCAGAAGGAGAAGGCCAGCATTAAAAAGAATAAACATCCACCAGGCCGGTTTTGCAGGGCCGCGTATTTTACCTTTCAAAAATCGCGGAAGCATCCAGTAGGCGGTGCCCATTACAAACTGAACCATCCAGCCCCAGATAGCCATTTCGTAGTGCAGCGGAAGCAGCAGCCATAGTGCAGGATGCAGGGACATGGTTTTGTGAATCAGCAGCAATCCGCCAATCAATGCTGAAAGCAGAAAATAGATCAGCGAAAGCCTGATCATCCAGATGGTTTGTGCCGGCATTACGAATTCCTCCTCACGCGCCGTTTCCGGGTTTGGACTCTTGGCCATATTTCAATCAAATAAAAAATAACCGAAGATATCTGTAGAATGGATGAGAGAATGATCACAATATTGAACACCAACCCGTTCTGAACAAGGGGTATAAAAGGCTCAGCAAGAAAGCGGAGTATCAGGCCGGTATTCAGCGTCCAAAACGCAGCCACTACCGGAAATGATTGTATGTTTTTCCTCTGTTTTTTTGTGCGGGGAAACATCCAGATGGAAACACCCATGATGATTTGGGTGAGCCACCCGATGACCAGCATGTGCCAGTAGACTGGCAGCAGTAACGCTCCGGTTTTGACGCCGGGTAGTTCTGCATAAAAGGCGAGAACAATCCCAAGTACGAAATAGATCATACCGGATTTGATAAAATATCTTGTAATTGGAGGCATGGTTAGTTCTTTTTGGAAAATTATCTATTCATAATGAGTTCAATATTAAGTCATTGAATTTGGTAACAAAACAACCCCTGAGATTATATATGTAATACAAATTTTTTAAATAAAATTTATTGTAGTAGAACGTTTTTAAAAGTAAAGACTATTTGTTGTTAATCCTTATGCTTACTATCGTGTGGTGACATTTTTAAGAAAGCACAAATATATTATAATCATATTGTTGCTTATTTCCATTTATACAAATTAATCTCAACCAAAGCGGCAGTAAATTAGATTATTGATTAAAATCCGCCGGCTGACGGAGTGACCGGCAATAGCATGGGACGAAGTCCTATGAAAAAAATGGATCGATTTAGACAAGCCCTAAAAGGGCGTCAGCCCAAGAGATTGTTTGCAGCAAGGCTGACGCCCCTTCAGGGCTTATTGCTGGTGGAGTCGATCTCCAAGACATAGGACTACGTCCCATGCTACTGCTGGTCGTCCTTTCAGGACTTTTCAGTTGTATAAATGTCAATACAGATAGTCAGTCCCACAAAATTTTGTCCACACGATAAGATACTTCGAGGGATTAGGAGACTCTTTTTCGTAATTCTTATGTCAAGCACACATTAATCATCATACCGATTCATAAATCACCTCACCAAAGTTACAGCAATGTAAATCATAACAAGGCCGAGCAACAGGTTCAGCCGGCCAAGCCAGCTTGATGATTTTTTGTAAACCTGTGTTTTTCGGGAGTCGGGTTCATCATCCATCAGCTCTGTCGCTTTGGGGCCAAACCAGAAATCGTGAACCGCACTGATCAGAAGTACAAATCCGAAGATCAGTAACTTAATGGCAAGGCTGCTGCCATAACCCGATTGCCAGAACTCTGAAGAGGCCAGTGCCTGCACGGGAAATCCTTTGCCGAGAAGAGCAAGAAACCCGGTAAGCAGCAACAGGGGAAAAATAGCCCAGCTGAGCCTGCTGAATCGTGTCCCAAGCTCAATGAACAATAACCCTTTTTGAGAGGCAAGTTTTCTTCGGGTTGCAGGCACCAAAACCACAGCCGTGAAAAGCATGCCTCCCATCCAGAATGCCACAAATAGAAGATGGAAAAAAACAGCCCAGATGTACATAGATCTATCAGCCAGACACCAATTCTTCAGCTTTCTTAAAGAGAATATTGTTTTCGAGGTGCACATGCTTGTGCAGGTCGGCCTCAAACCCTTCAAGATTTTGGTAGGAGAGACGGTATGTGGCACAGGCGCCTTCTGGAGGAGTGAAGTTGTTGCTTAGTTTTCTGATTTTCAGAATCAGCTGCCCCGCACCATCGTGGTCACCAACCATCAGCTTTAACTGCTTTTTTAAATCTTCTTTTTCTTCGGGTGAGACATCATTGCCACTTTTCCGTTTTTTGTAAATTTTTTTGATCAGCGGAAAGACCGCCTCCTCTTCATCCTGAAGGTGTTGCAGCATTTCTGAGGCCAGGTCGCAAAATGCGTGATAGATTTCAATATTTTCCGGGTAGGTTCTTCCATGAACGCTGGCAACTTTTTGAACATATGCCGTGATCTCTTCCGTTTTCAGGCGAACAAAGCGGTGGTGTGTGTCTATGATGTAGTCAATCAGATAGTCCGGCTCCCAAGCTTTATAATTCGCAAATCCGTTTGTATCGGTTTGATAGGTTTGCTTCAGTTCACTGATGATATGTTGAGTGTCGAGATTGTTATCTTCGCAAGCTTTCTTCAGAGTGATGCCGCCTCCGCAGCAAAAATCGAGGCCGTGCTGTCTGAACACTCCCGCTGTGTGATAATTGTCGGCAACGATTTCACCGACTGTTAAATCCTGAAGTGTTGTCATTTTGGATTGATTCATAAGATTGTTATTAGATTTATTTGTTTAGATTTAAAGCTTTAAGAGTATTATGTCTTATATTTAGCTGTAGCAAAAGTTGTAAAATGTGCGATTTGGTGATAGGGATACCCGTCAGACCGCTCTAAGCGGTCAGACGGGTAAATAACCTGAATTTTTAACAGAGGTTGATTAAACCACTTTGGTACTGGCGCAAGCGTCCGCTTGTGCCCCGATAGGTCCAAGCGGACGCTTGAACCAGCTTGAAATTGATTCAAGCGGCTAAACACATACTTAAGCGGTCAGACGGGTAAAAACAGAGGTTAAGTAAACAACTTCAACAATCACCCGCTGTTCTTTCTCCACGCTGCAAAAGCAAAACCCAGTGCAAGCAATGCGGGTATCAATGGCCACATAATCGTTGCAAGGTCGATGTCCCTGTCAGCTTTCCTGACCGAAACAGTGCCCTCCATATAAGGGTGGGGTGTACAGATATAGGTGTAATCACCTTCTTCTTCGAACGTGTAGCTCCAGGATTCGGCATGTGCAAGCATCGGAGAGTTCAGATTGGTCGGTCCTTCAGTTGATACCACATTATGGATGCCCGAAAATTCACCGGCCAGATAGCTGAATACATCCTCGTTCACCCACGTTACGGTGGTGCCGGGTGTAATTTCTATCTGTTTGGGATAGTATGAGTTTCCGATAATTTGCACGGTAACCTCTTTGTCCTCCTCTCCGAATACAGCAGGAGGGTCTATGTCAGGAGAGCCGGGCTTGAAAGGAGACATCACACGGTTGGCCTCTTCTTTGAATTCTGCAAGCTCTTCTTCTGTGTATTTGGGGCCGTCTGCTTTTACAACTTTCGGGGTATCTGCATCACGGTCGGCTACAAGAAGGCCAATAGCTCCGCGGCTGGTTGAGCCAACTGCATGAGATAACATTGTGAAAGCACCCTCATCCGGGGGAACGCGAAATTCAATTACCCAGGAGTCTGATGGCCCGGCGGTTACGGTTTGCCCACCCTGCCATACGGCTTCGGGATGTCCCTGCCAATAGACGTAATCCCAAATAATGCCAACCAAATGGAATGTTGACAGCAAATTTGGTCCAACGTTCATAAAATTGATGCGGACATAGTCACCGGGTTGTGCGGTGATGGGTTCTTTTACATATTTGAAAATTTCACCATTAAATGTAACATACGTCGGGTTCCCTTCAACAGCATCTTTTCCGCTGGCATACCATTCGTGTTGAAGCAGAAATATTTCTACGTCAGGCCCGTGACCCAACTCTTCTTCCAGTTTATATTTCTGCTCGCTGGGTTCAACCACCATCATGCCGTACTGTCCAAACAAAACGTGCATGGGAATGGCATGGCCGCCGGGTGCACAATGGTACATAAAAATACCCGGCTGCGTTGCGCGAAATTTGATGGATTTGGACTGTCCGGCAGGAATTTCGCCGAGATATTTAGATGTTTGTGTGTAGGCTGCGTGCAGAGAAGCACCGTGAGGAATGGTCCCTGAATTTTCAACAATCATTTCTACCACATCTCCCTGCTGAACGCGAAATGTTGGACCGGGAACTTTGCCATTTGTTCGGAATCCGTCGTACACAACGGAGTTGCCGAGATAGGAAAGTCCCTCATCGAGCGAGATGGTTAGGGTAACATCTGCCTCTATATCCTGATCTACATAACTGGTTTGCGGAATGGATAAACCGGCATCCCGATTGATAATTTCAATAAAATCCTGATCGGAGTCCGGCTCGAAATCCGCAAAAAGGTGTCTTGTGGCATCAGCAAAATCAAGAGGGAGATTTTTCTGGGCTTCCATGGCTGCCATAAGTTCTTTGCCTACGAGTGTGCCTTGCAGGTCATTTTCGATCTGCTGTTTATACAATGCATTACAAGCGGGACAAGCCTCGGCAAATTGTGCCGGAATCAAAAGAAAAAATACCGGCACAACCAATAAAACTTTAAATATTGATAGTGTGTTTTGTTTGGGTTGAGAAGACATATTGAACACCATTAGTTTGGAGGTTGATAATGACAGGACTTAAAAATGCAAGAGTTATACAATACCTTTCTTGTTATACTGAATTAAGATTACTATATCTTAAATTGTGTAAAATTCAAAATAGTTTTAAATAATTACCTGAATTTTCTGCTTTTACCCATCTATATTGGAATGATGATGATTCCGAATCCAAAAGGAGAGTTAGAATCAGTTATGAAAGTTTCATCACTTTTACTTTCCATTCCTCGGGGAGTGTGATCAAATATTCCCATTTGAATGGGGAGTTGTATTCGGCTTCCATCTGGTAATAGAGAGGTTTGGGGTCGTGATCGTTTATAAATACAAACGCCTCGCCGGGATTTAAAGCTTCGAATGCTTCAAAAACCATATCATGCCTTTTTGCGGGAGGGTGGGGGCGGATGTCAAACTTGTTCACCACGCTGATATCTTCTGCATCCACATCGTTTTCAGCTTTTTTTGTGATGTGAATAATCACTTCACCGGGAATGCTTTTTACATACTCCCAGCTATGTTCTCCCTCAAATTTATTGTTGAAAATACTCCGTATCTCTTCGGGAATTTCATCCGCTCTGATCTCCATCGTATCGCCGGGCAGCATCATTCCGTACCGGTGAAAAATGGTATATTTCCAGTCACCGGGGTCGGTTTTTCGCAGATCAATCAGTGTGGATACATCATCATCTTTTTTTCCGTCAGACTCTTCAGTTTTCGTTACCTGTACTTTCCATTCATCAGGATCCCGCTGAAGATATTCCCATCCTACAACATCGCCGTAAACAGACCTGAATTCATAGTAGAGCGGTTTCGGGTCGTGATCGTTGATAAAAATGATGCTGTCTCCGGCCTGAAGCTCACTGAACAGTTTGTGCAGTTTTTCGTGCCGTTTTATGGGGATAAGTGTTCGCACATCAAGTTCTTGCTCTGTCGTATTCATAATCTTTATTTATATATATGAGAGTATTTTATCTGTTAAAATGAAATTAAAAAATGGTGTTTTACTCAATTTCGTGCCAGTAGTTATTGGCTGCAGCAACGGTTTGAAAGTGGATGGCAATGACATGGGAGCTGGCAATCAGTGCATCGGG
>SKYV01000283.1 GCA_007127745.1 Balneolaceae bacterium | reverse complement strand
TTGAACAAACACCCCGAAATATACATTGCCAACACAACTGGCCATGACAACTGTTCACTCTGCCGGTCTGGCTTCAATTTCATCTACTATAAATATTACACTTTTCTGTGATAACTCAAAGTTAATCGGTTTCTCTTGATTTAATACAAAACAAAAAAGGGCTGCCATTTTGCAATGACAGCCCTTTAAGATTTACAATAATTCAGGTTTAATCAAAAACCAATTCTACTCGTCGGTTCAGTTGTCTTGCTTCTTCACTTTCATTCGGTACGAGCGGCTGAGTTTCGCCATATCCAACAGTTGTGATTCTGTCAGCATTGATTCCGGACTGAACAAGATATCTCTTGACAGATTCGGCTCTCCTTTCCGAGAGACCCTGGTTGTAGCTTTCCGCGCCAATGTCGCAAGTATGGCCGGCAACTCTCAGGTTTTTCTCAGGATTTTGTGCCAATGAACGTACCACTTTTGCCAGTGTTGGCTTTGCAGTTTCTCGAATTGTGGAAGAATCAAATGCGAACAATACATCACTGTCAATTGTCAGCTCTACACGATCCATATCTTCGAGCATTTGCTCGAGATTGTCAAGTCTTCTTTCCATTTCATCCATTCTCTGTTCGAGTGCGCGTATATGATCTTCGTTCTGATCAACTCTTGCCGTATTGTCATGCACTCTCTCTTCGAGATTTGCAATCTGATCTTCCAGCCTGTTCACAGCAGTTCTGTCTACACCAGGACGATACGTATGCCAATCTCCGTCGCGACTGCTGCTTCCCAGTTTAATCTGGATACCACCGGTCATAGCACTCCAGTTATCGGTGTTTCTTCTATTGAGGTCAATGTCTGTCGGGTCTGTCTCCGGACGGGTTCTGTGGCCATCAATAACATCGGAGTTTGAGATGTTAAAATCATATTGAGCAAACAGATCTATACGGCTGCCAAGATTCAGGCGTAAACCGGCACCAAAGGTGTTAAACATCGCCACGTTTGAGTGGTCTTCGCCAATAAAATCATCAGCTCCAGGAAAGTTTGCATTCCCCATTTGAGTTTCTACATCATTAAATATCAGACCTAATCCAACATTTGCGTAGACATTAACGGTTTCTGACGTAGAACCAAGTAATCTCAGCATATTAATCTGAGATGTTACTGATGTAGTGAAATAACTATTCTCAAATGTTCTGTCAAAATAGTTTCCATTGCCATCAAATCCATCTTCCGGGTGGGTAGTAAATTCACCCATCATAAAGTTGGTTTGTATGGCAAATGTTGGATTAGCAGCATATCGCAGATTAAAGCCAAAGGTTGGGTCGTACTCGGTTCCAATGTTCATATGCCCCAGAGTTACACCACCCAACAGGCCTATACTCAATCTGTTTGGTTCTTCGTGCTCTTGTGCATTTACGGCAGTAACCGATAACAGCGATACCGTTAATGCAACTATCAGTAACTTGTAAAAAGTTTTCATGGTTTTGATATTAATTTATTTGTTGATCTTTTAGTTCTAAACCGTTAGTCGTTTTCTTTAACCTGATTATTAATTTATAGTTCCTGGTAATAAAAAATAAACTATTCAATAATTATGATTCCTTGATAAACCGATCTAAAACAATCTATAACAATCTATAACACTTCGTAATATACAAATAATTTTGTTCCATAAATCATTCAAAAAGTGATTTTTATCTTTTTTTTCAATCTTGTAAATAATTGACTTAAAATGGCTTAGTTTGATTGTATCTAAACTATAAAACTCTTGTTTGAATAAAATCATTCCAAAATGACATGTACTGAAGGTTTTTTATTTTTTCTTGAAGGATGAATAATGAAAGCCTACATTTCGGGAAAACAGTCAAGAACTTTATAATCAATTATGCACAAAATACCAGTGCTGATTAAACGACATTGCTGCATTTCGGATGATATCTGCACAAGTCCGCATGCTTATCCATCAGTTTATTTCTGATTCCGGTCTCTCCTTTCTCTATTAACGGATTATTTAACTGTGTTTAAAAATTACGAAATACTAAACATAACGGAGCTAAAACATGAGAAAACAAAAAAGAAGATCATGGGCGGAGCCCTACAAAATAAAAATGGTGGAGCCCGTCCGTATTACGACTTTCGATGAGCGAAAAAAAGCACTCGATGAAGCAGGTTATAATACATTTTTGCTGCGGTCTGAAGATGTTTACATCGATCTGCTAACCGACAGCGGCACCTCCGCCATGAGTGACCGCCAGTGGGCAGGAATGATGCTTGGTGATGAATCATACGCAGGAAGCACCAATTTCTATCATCTTGAAGAAGCTGTTCGCAATTATTACGGATATAAATATGTCGTACCCACTCATCAGGGGCGTGCTGCCGAGCATATTATTTCCCAGCTTCTGATTAAAAAAGGGGATTTTATTCCGGGTAATATGTATTTCACCACCACCAAACTCCACCAGGAACTTGCCGGTGGCACTTTTGTGGATGTTATTATTGAGGAAGCCCACGACCCCGAAAACGAATACCCGTTTAAAGCCAACATCGACCTTGACAAACTGGAATATCTGATCAAAGAAAAAGGAGCCGAAAATATACCTTATGTATCGATTGCCACTACCGTAAACATGGCCGGAGGCCAGCCAATATCTCTTGAAAATTTGCGGGCAGTTCGTGAATTGACCCGGAAGTATGGCATAAAAATTATTCACGACATGACCCGCGTGGCCGAAAACGCCTATTTCATCCAGAAACGAGAGCCCGGTTACGAAAACACTTCGGTCAAAGAGATTGTCAAAGAGATCTGCTCACTGACTGACGGAGCCACCATGAGTGCTAAAAAAGATGCCCTGGTAAACATTGGCGGCTTTTTGGCAGTAAACGATGAGGAGCTTTTCGACCGTGCCAGAAATATGGTAGTGATTTATGAGGGATTGCACACTTACGGTGGTATGGCTGGGCGTGATATGGAGGCACTTGCCATCGGAATCAGCGAATCGGTTGACCACGATCACATCAGAGCAAGAGTGGGCCAGGTGCAATATCTTGGAGAAAAATTGATTGAAATGGGAGTACCCGTTGTAAAACCGATTGGCAGCCATGGAGTTTTTCTGGATGCAAAAAAAATCCTGCCGCATCTCAGTCAGGATCAACTCCCTGCACAATCACTTGCAGCGGCTATTTATCTCGATTCCGGAGTCAGGGCTATGGAAAGAGGTGTGGTTTCGGCCGGAAGAAATCCGGAAACCGGGGAGCACAATTACCCCAAACTGGAGTTGGTCCGACTGACTATTCCACGCCGTGTTTACACACAGGCACACATGGATGTTGTGGCTGAATCGGTAGAAGCTGTTTACGAAAACCGATCAGATATTTCCGGCCTTACATTCGTCTATGAGCCCGAATATTTGCGGTTTTTCCAGTCGAGATTTGAAATGGTATAGGTCTGAAAAACCAGAGAGTTATTAAAAATCAACCTGAAGCCGGTCTATAAATTGCCGGTCAGATAGTTGATCGACAAGTATGGAATAAACCTGATTACGCGAAATGGCTGCCCGGGTGTACACAATGTGTACCCCCTCTCGGGTTTCTTCATGCCCGAAACTCATATCGGCGCCGGTAATGTCGATTGCCTGAACGGCATTTCTCAGTTGAATGATAAAAGAAGGTGAACTGTATTCACCATTTCCGTTGTTTTCGGCCAGCTCGCTGCGTATGCTTTCGGCCCGGCGGTCAATTTCAAACCGCAAATTTTCAAGGGCTGATTCTGCAGATAATTCTGCTGCAGTTGCCGAGTCGGTGGCAGATGCCATCGCATAACCATATACTGCGGCTGAATCGGCTTCAGAGTAGATCCGTTCATCAAACCAGGCAGGTGCAGCGGAAACTTCTTCTTCCTCAAATTCTGCCTGTTCCATTTCGGTAAGGGGTTCCGATGGAGTGCATCCCGCAGCTACAATAATCCCCATAAGTAATCCAAAAAAATATCTCATTCAATTCGTTTAATCTAACTTAAAATAACCGGTTGCACCTTCATCAGTTCTAATTTTCAACATCAAAGATCGGTTGTTTTGTAGTGAATTGGAAATTTCTCTTTCAACAATATTAAGATCATCTGCTTCCACACCGTTAATTTCCATCAGCTCAGATCCGTCTCTTAATCCTCTGTTCCAGGCGTGTGAAAAACGCTGAACCCGGTGAATATAGATGTCAAATTTGTCGGGATTTTCCGGTTTGGAAAGTGCCCTGAGGGTAAAACCGAGTTCTTCGAATTCTTTCTGTTCAATCCCCCGCTCTCTTCCTCCGTCAGGAATTTCATGCCATTCATCGAGTTCAGATTCATTTTGAAATTCCTCAATGGGCGGAACTTCCGGCATAATTATTTCACGTTCTTTAAGTACAAGTGTTCTGTTAAATTCTTCGCCGGATCGCCAAACTTTAAGTTCAATTTCATCCTCCGGCCGATACATGGCCACTCTTTCCTGCAGATAGTTCGATTCGTTTACCGCATCTCCGTTAACTTCCAGAATCACATCATCGGGCCTCAGGTCTGCTTCGGAAGCTGCACTATTATTTGCCACACCGCTCACCATCACACCTTTTATCTGTTCAAGTCCCAGCCGGCGGGCCATTCGGGCATCTACTGTCTGAATACTCACTCCCATCAAACCGCGCCGTACCTCTCCAAACTCAATAATATCACTGGCTACTTTCAGTGCCAGATTGCTGGGAACAGCAAATCCGTAGCCCTGATAACTGCCACTTTGTGTGGCAATAGCTGTGTTTATACCAATCAGCTCTCCGCTTGTATTGATAAGCGCCCCGCCGCTGTTTCCGCGGTTAATCGCTGCATCCGTCTGGATAAAACTCTCAATTCTGTAATCGTCATTTATGATCTGTACATCGCGACTCAGAGCTCCCACAATTCCGGCGGTTACGGTTGATCTCAGGCGAAAAGGATTTCCAATAGCCAGCACCCATTCGCCAACCTGTACATTGTCAGAATTTCCAATAGTGGCAGCCGACAGATCATCGGCGTCAATTTTTAAAACGGCAAGATCGGTGCTTGGATCGCCACCTACCACCCGAGCTTCGTACATGCGTTTGTCATCAAGAGTTACGGAAATGCCGTCGCGCACTGCATCTTGCACCACGTGGTTATTTGTCAGAATATATCCATCTTTTGAGATGAGCACACCGGAACCCACCGTTCTGGCACGTGGTGGTAAAATTCTCTCCCAAAAACCATCTTCACTTTCAATCTCTTCATAGTTGTTTCTTCCTCTGTTTGAAACAACTGTCTCGATATAAACCACTGTGGGAGTGACCGACCGCGCTACATTTTTGAACAGAAAGCGATCATCAATTCTTTCCAAATCCTCATCACTCCAAAAAGGTTGTTCGCTTCTGGTAATTTCGGTTACTTTTACCTCTGCAAGATCGAATGAGAAGGAGCCCTGACGGAAGAACATCAAAATCATGCCCATCATCACTCCAATGAGAAGTAAAAGTATACCGGAAAGAATTTTATCGCGAAGTTTCATATCAGTGGCTCAGAATCGTTGCAAAAATATCGTCAGATTTTCGTGGTTTTACACCTTCAACATGATATCGAATGTATTTATCTAAATACTCAATTAAATCACTTAGTTCATTTTTCGTCAATTTTTTTTCAAAAATGGTTTTTTTTCCTGGAATGAGTGATTTTGACAAAAACGAAAACTGTTTGTCCGTTAGTGCTATGGCCTGTTCTCCTTCCGGAGAATTTGATAACGCACCTGACTCAATATTGATATATCCGCGGAAGCCGGAATTTGTTTCAAGGTTTTCTTCGGCCTGCAGCCCGATTCCGATCCGGTCGATAATTCTTAACTGAATGTAAGGAAATATCAACCTGGAAACTTGCTCCCTTTTGTTCAGCCACGAGAGCATTTTGGTGATGAACAGAAACAGCGGCTCATTTACCTCGTTTTCGTGCAACACCTGCCCCACAAGTTCCATGGTGGTTGTGGTCAGTGCCATTTTTTCGATATCTGTGCGCAGCCGGTCGAGTTTGAGCAGATATGACGTATCTGAAAGGGTTTGAATATTTCTTGTGGGCTTATGATAAAAAACCACCTCAAGAACCTGGCCGGGCACCAGATAGGCAGAAAATTTGCTTTTTGGTTTTCTGGCACCTTTGGCAATAACAGAAACAATGCCCTCTTTTCGGGTAAACAGAGAAACAATCAGGCTCGATTCTTTAAATTCGATAGCCCGAAGTACAATAGCTTCTGTTTTAATAATCATGGCCGGCTCCTGCAATGATTGCAGTTCGAAATACTAAACACATTAGAGATCAGAAATATATCTGTTCAAAAAAATTGACGGATTAAGGCTCTCATTTCAATGTAAGAAAGATTTTAGAAACTCTTTTTGACCACCTCTATGAACATAGTTGGTAATCTAAAATCCTCACAACGAAACTATAATCTGACATCGAATATTATTCATGCAATATTTTTTTGTCTTCCAGGGTCTGAACCATCGATGGCAGGAATGTTAGTGCAGTAAAGAGGGTCATGCCAATTCCTACAACAGCCATAATTCCAATCGATTGCAATCCCGGATGATTGGTAAAAAGCAGTCCTGCAAAGCCGAGCATCGTGGTGAATGATCCCACTGTTATATGCTGACCTGTGCTGGAAAGTACCTCCCACATATTTCTCCTGCCTTCGTCACGAAACCGGTGCGCAAGATGCACACCGTTATCACACCCGATACCCAAAATGGCCGGCAGCACAACCAGATTATAGAAGTTAAATTTGAGCCCGAAAATCATCATAATGCCAAACAGCCATAAAAGACCTATAACCAGCGGAATTAATGCAATAAGAGCCCAGCGCAGATTCCCGAATGAGAAGTAAATAAAGATAAAAACAATGATAAATGTTGCCGCAACCATGTACGGACTTTCAGCTCTCATCAGCTCCAGCATGGATGCCGCCACGATAGATGTGCTTGCCGCATGATACACCCTGCCGTTTTCCACTATGATATCAGAAAGTTCATTTTTAAATGCAATGGAATTGCGGCCGTCTGAAAGTCCTCCGGTCGGATAAACAATTACAAAACGACCAATTTGACCATCCTGAGTCATAAACCGATTTTTCAGAAAATCGGGGATCAGGTTTTCATCAAGTGCTTCTCTCGTTTGTGAACCTCGCCTGAGAATGTCGAGTGTTTCATCTTCCTGATCTACAATGAAGGAATTTTGAAGCAAACGGCGTATTTCAGCGATGTAATCCAGTTTTTCCTGGATCAGCTCTTCTTTTGGAGGAAACCGTTCCTGCAATGCCTCGGCATCTTGTATCAGTGTTTCGGGATTTGCATCTTTGCGTTCTCTGATGATGTTAAGAATTTCAAATACATCTTCGTCGGTTTCAGCAATAATGTAAGCCGGATTTCGCCTTGAGCTTTCATCAACACCACGTGTAAAATCCCGGAACTGTTCATACTCTTCAAAAACCGGTTCAAGTTCGCTGAACTGATATTCAAACCGGAGATTTCCGGACAGGCTGATAACCACCACCGATACCAGAACTCCAATCACCACTATAGCACGGGCAAAGGGAAACCGATGAATCATCTCGGTTTTTGAATTTTCTTTGGATCGTTTTATCAGCAGAATCCACCTCCATCGGTCAAAAATTACCAGGATAGCCGGTAGTACGAACAGCATGCAGGCAAGTGCCAGAATGATTCCGGTTCCTGCAATGAAACCGAATTCGGAAAATCCACGAAAATCGGCAAACATCAACACAAAAAGTGCCGATGCAGTTGTTACTGCACTCACAAAAATCGCAGTTCCTGTACGGCGGTATGCTTCCAGCACACTTCTTTCAACTCCTTTGCCAGAAGCACGGAATTCGATATATCGGGCATAAAAATGAATGCCATAGTCAATCCCAAGGCCAAATAGGATGACGAACAAAACAGAGGTCATGGTGTTCAGAACACCGAGCTGAAAATACGTGATGCCGAACGTCCACATCAGACTGATGAACAGCGGAATGCCTATGATCAAAATGGGAACCGGCATCCGGATGATGTGCTCAACCAAAGAGTGTTTCTGTTTTTCTCTGTCTCCGCGCCGATAATTGATCAGTTTTTTAAACCAGAAATAGAGCATCACCAGAAGCACCACACTGCTGATACCCAACGCAAAACTGTTGAATACGTCTTCCATGATCGATTCGAATTCATTCAGATGACGTTTCAGACGGCCGCCAAACTGTACTTCCATTTCCGGATGAAATGAGGCGGGATCGAGTGAGGTGATTAACTCATCATAAACCTCAAACATATCCTCCAAATAGCGCAAATCGCTCTGTGAGCCGGTTGGAAATAGTGTGAGGATAACCAGCGTACTGTCGGCATTTGTCGGATACTCGGAGGGGATGAGATCATCGTAAGTTTCCTGAAAGCGGTCTATATCTCGCTCTTCCTCTTCGTCATCTTCAAAATCATCCATGAAGTCCACAAAAAACGGATTGGCCTCCTGGCGGGCAATGTCAATCTCCTCTTCCAAAAATTCGATAATATCTTCCAGCTCATTACTTGTGGCCAGGTAGAGAGCGTTGTCTTTCAGTATTTCAGTATCGCGCCGAAACTCTGCACGGTTAAAAAAATTAAACCCGAGCCGGTGATAATAGAGTTCAAGACTCTCCTCGGCGAGGCGTTCGGCAAAGGCAACATTGGCTTCAAAATCGGGTGATTTAATCGCCACTCTCATTTCTGTTTCGCCGCCAGAAACTTCCTGCAATCGGTTCAGAGCCTGTACATTGGGATGTGTGGAAGGCAAGAGGTTGGCAATATCTGTATCTACCGTCAATTTCATCGCATAGTTACCGGCAACCACGGCCAGCGCTATTGATATGATAACTACCCAAAACGGATAGCGAATGTTAAACTCAACTACAGGTTCTAAAAAACGAATAATTCTATGCATCAATGATATTTTGTATAATCAGATAAACCAGTAAAAATAGGGATTTTAAGCCAAATAAAACGCAAATCAACCAATTTATTATACTAATTTTACGATTGTCAGCTTTCTGTTTTATTTATTGATTTGAACGGATTTGACGGCAGGTTTTTATATCGTATTTAATTTCAACAACACAGAATGACATTTAGTACCCGGTTGATTTCAAAATTTTGTTAAATCAATCCACTTCACCATCCTGAATGCCCGGGTTACCAACAGATGGCTCCTGTCGGAGTCGATTACCGGCTTTGTATTGCCTTACTACCATTTAAGGAGTTTGTTATTTCTTAATACTGCATGAGAGCGAAGAGGTCTGTTTGAATGGAACAAACGGGCATTTGCGCCAGGCAGGTATCAGTGTAGAAATGAGGTTATTCAGAAACTATGCGCATTTTTTTATACCAATCCACATCACCACAAAAAGAGCAAAAAAGAGAAATACGACTTCATGAAGGGTTAAATCAGATTCTCTTAGCACCAGATCCATTGAGCTGAGACGATTCAGAAGAAAAAACAATAGGCCAACAACCGCACTCAGCAGAAGTGCAGATCGTTTTTTTGATCGCTCTCCCCTTTTTCCTGTCAATCGCCGGTAGAGCCTGAGGTTACTTTGATAAATCCCGTCCCAGTTCAAAAAAACAGCATAAGCCAAAAAGTTGGGCAGAAACGCAATGTTGAGTGTCATCATGGTAGAGAAGTGGAAAAGCACGGCAAAAGCAACAAAGCGGCGGAACCATTTCGGGCTGAACACAGCCGCCAAAAATCCAATTTCAAACAAAACCGTGATCCAGTCGAGCAGTTCCCAAAACAGTACACTGTCGAACTGAACCATAAATTCGGCCAGCATGGCCTGTCTCTCTCGCACAAAAAACTGATTCAGCAGATGTCCCTGTGTGGCCTGAGTTGTGGGATCGAGCCAACCGCCCAGTATTTTCGGAAAACCTGCTGTAAACATCATAAAACCGATAAAAAGAGCAAGAAGTGTGAGCGGCCAGTTTTCTGTCTGCCGGTTGTGCCCACGACGAACGGAATCGATGGAAAAGGCTGCCCCCCAGTTGCTGAATGCCATCACCACGGGTACTACAGCAACCAATATTTCGTGGTTTACTTTTCCAACACTGAAAATTATTCCCTGCAAAATTAAAATACTAACACCTGTTAAGATGGATGTCAGTTTGGTTCGGTATCCCAGAAGCATGGCAAACAGGGAAAAAAGCAGAATGGTATGAACCCATTGGAAAATAGCTGCAGACGGAAAACTCTCAAAGAGCATCATAGGCCCGGGTGGAGGAGCATAAAAATCGGGAGGCAAATCAGCCAAAAAATTAAAATGAGAAGTTCCGTATCCGGGAATCAAAAAAAAGAGAATAAACAGTGCCGAAATAATCCGGAGCAGGCCCAGCCCTTCGGCAGATACTGACCATGATTCAAAAATCCACCGGTTAAATCGTTCGCTGAGGCTCATTCTGATCAATCAGTTTAATGGTGTATCTCATTTTTTCTGTCACGGAATCTCTCTCCAGTCCATGTGGATGATGACTGTAATAATTCACCTCAAGCACAATGTCCAGCAGTGCTGCATCGAGCTCTGTTACCTGCACTGCCTGTTGATATAACCAGCGTTTTGCCTGATTCGAAAATTGTCTGTTGGTTTCATCGGTCAAAAAATGGGTTCGCATAAAACCCGGAACCTGTGAAAGAGGCAGTTCCGGGAAAAATTCCTGGGGCAGCAACCTCACAGGCGGCTCACCTTGTTCCGTCCATACTTCAATGTAAGCTTGCTCAATTTCAAATCCCTCATTATACACATACACACTTTTAAAACCCGGGAACACAAACGCCGGCCAGGGTTCGCTTTGGTAGTATCCCACAATTCCGACTATGCCGTACTGAACCGGCAGCCAAATCATCACGGTAATAAAAATGGCTCGAATAGTTTTACTTTTCATCTCCACTACATTCTGCTTTGCATCATGTTGAATGGTAAAATCATTATCTTCGCTGAGTATTCAAAAATCTGTGGGCTAACACAGTCTGAAAATTATCTGAATGAAGAAAGTACTGCACTATAAAACCAATTTCCTGAATAAGTCTGAAACATTCATCCAAAGACTGACCGAAAACCATCAAAATTATACTGCGGCCGCATTTTGCTATAGAAAAAAAGAGCTGGCAGGCAGTATCCCGGTTTTTGAATCACCTAAAAAAGGTTTTGAATCAATAAAAAACAGTGCTGCATTTCACGCAAATTTACCGCTTCCGTTTTACAGAAAAATTGTGAGCGAACAAAAACCGAATATCATCCACGCGCATTTTGGGTATGATGCATACAAAATGGTGAAAATTGCCCGGGCAGAAAACATTCCACTTGTTACCAGTTTTTACGGGTCTGACGTATCCCGACTTCCCTCCGAGCTGTTTTGGGAAAAACGGTATAATAAACTGGCTGAATCCGGGGCGTATTTCATAGCCGCTTCCGATTTTATGAAACATCAACTGACAGAGCTGGGCTTTCCGCAAGAAAAAATTGGTACGGTCCGGTTTGGTTTACATCCGGAAGAATTTTCTTTTGAATCGAAAAAACCCAATCAAAATAATATAATGATGGTGGGCCGGCTGGTTGAAAAGAAGGGATTTGAGTACGCAATCCGGGCTGTGGCTCAACTCAAAAATCACGGCTTCGAACCGGATGTGAATATTTACGGTGATGGCCCGCTGATGAATGGCCTGAAACAACTTGCCTCTGATCTGAACCTCGATGATCAGATTCATTTCCATGGGTTTCTGCCCAACAATAAAATTTCTCTGGCCCATCAGAAACATTCCATTTTACTGGCACCCAGTGTTACGGCATCCGACGGTGATATGGAAGGATTGCCAAACACCATTTTGGAGGCCATGGCGTCGGGTACTGTGGTTGTGGCTACAAAACATGCTGCCATTCCGGAGGCTATACATCACAAAGAAACGGGATTTCTTGCCAAAGAGAGCAATATAAACGAACTCTCAGGTATTCTGATTCAAATTTTTCAAGGCAGATTTGATCTGGAGCAGATCCGAAAAAAGGCCAGAATAACCATTGAGCAACAGTACACGATCAAAAAAATGGTTTCAGATACAGAACAAATTTACGACCGGTTTGTCTGATATTCTAAATTCGATCTATTTGGCAACCTGCCTGTTCCCGAATGCTTTCGGGCTTCGGCAGGCAGACCAACATGTTAGGCTTTCCTAAAAGGCCTCTCAATAAGATTATACATTTTCGATACCGTCATGCCGGACTTCGATCCGTTATCTCCTGCTTTTATCAAAGAGAGGAGATTTCACTCCGCTTTCGCTGCGTGTTCAAGAAATGAGCGTATCGAGTACGGGATGACGCCTTATTTGGACAGCCTCAGGCTCATTTACCAAATTCTTATGTTGCCTGTGAGCGTAACTCACTTTAAAAAAATCAGGATAAGAATTTCAGCATCACCCAGTCTTTAAACTGCTGCCAATCTCTGTGAGAGATTACATTCAGCAGCGTGCCAACTACTGCAAATGATATCAGAAATATGGAGATGCTGTACACCAATCCAAGTATGTCGTTTGAAACATCAATCAACAGAAACCGGCTGTACCAGACCGGAATACCCACCAGCACGGCTGTGCCCAAAACTTTTAAATAGTACGGAAACGGCAGCACTTTACGGGCAGGTAGTTCCATATGTCCGCCAATTCGTTTCAGTGTAATGATCCAGTTATAGACGTTGGCAATAAGCGTACCCACAGCGGTACCTGTAATGCCAAAATAGATCGTGAGTGGCACACTCAAAATGATATTTGCAAGCACCAGATTCAGGCTCAAATAAAAAACTCCCTTGGTATCCCCGAAAGCCTGCAGCAAACTGCCGTAATTGGTTACCCTGAGAAGAACAATCAAATTATATATCTGAAACGGGATGACAGCATTTCTGTAATTTGTATCTTCTGATTCGGCCACGAGAGAAATTAAATCGGAAGCAATGATGATGGACAGGATCGTCAGCGGTACAACAAGAAGACTGACCTTTTCCACCCCTTTGTACCAAAGGGCAAGCAGTTCTTCTTTTTTCTCCTCGATCTGAAATGCCACATACCGGCTGATTAATACCGAGCCCACAGCAAACGGAATGACACGAATAATGGGAACCTCTTGCGCCCCAACTGTATATTCGGCATAAGAAGCGGCCGGTAGCAGAACTGACACTACAAATTTATCGGCATAGCGGTTTATCTTATTCACAAGCGAAGACAGGCCGAGCGGAACCGAAAAGTTCACCTGCTCTTTCAACGAAATGTTTGAATCTGAAAGTTTACCCTCCGGCATCACCAGCTTCAGCCAAACCCATGACCCCACAAACCTGATTACGGAATAGGCCACGAGGCCATAAATAGCAACTTCAAGACCAAAACCAAGAGCCAAAGGCCCCACCAGCATCAGGAGAATCAGGGCGCTTGTTATCATCTCATACCAGGCCGATTGTTTCTGCCGGTCTAAAGCCAAAAGTACATTGGTAACCGGCCAGGTGGGAATTTCAAAAATGGCTGCCAATGCCATCAGCGGCAGCAATGTTTGCACTGTGGTGATAGCATCAGAATCCCACTCTGTCAGCAAAGTCGGTGCAAAATAGGTCACGCTCAAGATAAACAGGCCGGCAATCAGCGCTGTTACGCAGAGAATTGCGGTGGTTTGCAGTGTAAATCCTTTTTTGGCACTGCCTCCCAGCCGTTCAAAAAAATAAAATATACTTTCAGGGAAGCCGAGTGTGGCCAGGTTTCGTGCAACTTCGTGCACCATCAGCAAATAGCCAATAATTGCAAAATCTGTTTTTGAAAGAATCTGGATTGTGGCAATCACAATGGCAAGATCAATCACCGTTGTGACAATTCTGGAAAAAACCACAACTCCAGCCTTTTCAGTCAGATTTTGAGATGGTTCAGGCATTCTGCATTAGTTCATCAAAAATAGAGGCGAGCTTTTTTGTTGTATGGCTGGCTTCGTACACATTCCGGTCGGGTAAATCAGCATCCATGGAGAAGACTGAATCATCACTTTTTTTGGCATCCACAAAGCTTCCCAATAATTCTGCAATTTCCTCTTTATGATCGGGGTGAACCTGAATTCCTGCTTTCGTTTTCATGATGATGTCTCCGACTTCCTCATTTGGCACAATTGAAAAAATGGGTACTTCAACAGATAGATAATCCCACAGTTTGGCCGGAATAATCTCTTCCCTGTTTTCATCGGTACTCAGAAGAAGCATATCGGCACTCTTAAGAACAGACAGCATTTTTTCCGGAACAACCGGTTCATGGAACATAAAGTTTTTTTCAAGTCCCATTTTTTTGATAAAATTCTCATTCTGCTGATCGGGCTCACCAAAACTATGCACCATTATTTTTGAGGCTACAAACGGGCTCTTCCTTTTTAATAAGTAGAGCGCCTCAGCTATCGGGTTTACCGGACTAAGCCACCTGAAACGCCCAAAAAACATCAGGTTTAAATGATCCGGGTTTAATTTATTTATGAACGGCAGGTTTGCATGATTTTCTCTGATTGTGCAGTCGTATGAGTTGTAAATGGTTTCGGTTTTTTCGGAAGGAAGCTGATAATGATCGGAATAAATATGTTCTGTTTTTTTTGATGTAAAAGTGATTTTTTGTGCGGATTGAATCACTTTTTTTTCAATTTCACGATCAATACCTGACGAAAACGAAGAACGCTTTCTAATATTTACATTGGCCAGTGTCCACGGATCTCTGAAATCTGCAACAAAGGGTTTTGAAAAATCGGCAGCCAGTTTTTTCCCCAGCCAAAATCCCGACCAGGGATCGCCGGTAGTCCAGATCAGATCGGGATTTACTTTTTTTGCTTTTTTATAAATTTGTGAATAGCGGGTTCTGAACAGATAAATCCAGGTATCGAGAGGTGTGTGTTTATCAACCCAGTTCATCAATTTATCTGTGAATGCTCCGGCCTGATTATCGGAATAATCTGTGGCAACCTTTTTTTCCGACATGGTACGATCAAAGGGTGACTCAATTTCGATGATTTTTACGTTTTGAAGCAACTCGGATTCACGCTCGGTTAAAAAGTCGCCGGGATTGCTGAGCGTTAACACCACCGGCTGATAGCCATATTTACGCAAATGAATAGCAAATTTGAACGGACGCAGCGAACCTACCCTTCTTCTGGGCACAAAATAGGGCGCAATCATCAGTACGGTTTTCATCTGGGAGTCCGAATTTGAGCAAGTTACAAAATTGCAGTATCAGCCGTTAAAAACAGAAATAAATCAACCCTTAAGTTAGCTCTTTTTAATAAGATTGTGCCAGCAACTCTCGGAAAATTTATCCAACGGCTCTTTTTGATGATACCAGCCAAAATGCAAACAGTATGGAGTTACGTAGAGATAATCTCCTTTTCCCGGCATCAAAGACAATAATTTGATCAACAGTGTTTGCAGCCATTTGCTTTTCAGGGCTTTCAGATCGTAAACAAAGCGGTTGCTGTACACAAGGCATTCTACTTCTTTAAAATCCTGATTGTAGGTGGTGTAATCTTCAATAAAATCAAGCTGTGGACTTTCGTAGCCGTTCAGCCAGGGATAAACCTGCAATTTCAATTTGGCCATAGCCATAGCCAGGCTCCACTCGCAGCTCTCTTCGTTTCGTCCCTGTTCCTCTATTCGGCTTCTGAAATGAGTTTCTTTACGGTTATCGAAAAACATTTTCGACTGCTCACAAACCTGTTTGGCAAGGTTGTCATCCGAGGTGTATATCATACCGGCCTGTACCCGGCTCAGATAGGTTAAATCAAATTTTTTCAATGTTTTTGCCCTGCGTCCAAGAAAATAATCCTTCAGGATTGCAACGCCCTTTGTTGCACCAAAAAACAGATCGGCTATTTGATTACCTGTAATTGTAAACGAATAACCCGAAAAACTTTTCCACAAATTATCGGGATTTCTGCACCAAAGAATATCGCTGTCTGTAAACAGATTTTTCTCAAATGGGATGAATTTGTAGAGGTTATGTTTAAAGCCCGTAATGGATTGATTTTGGGGGGGCAGAACAAAAATATGGGTAAAAGTGTCTTCGATTTTGTGTTCTTCAAGCAGATTTCTGTGCTCTTTGGAACAAAACAGGGCAACAGGCCTTTTTTTGTCGTACCGGCGTAACGTTACGATGCTGGCAATAGCATGTTTTAAGTATTTATGATCGCCATAGGTAACATAAATATAGCCTTCATCTGCCAGTTTCTTATCGAAGTAGGAGTTGCCCATTCATTCGTATTAAGTGGAAGCTCTCGCTGCTCTGTTTCGAAGACTATTTAAGAGTGCGTCAAATCCATGCCGCCGGATAATGTTTTGATACTGTCTGTTATACGATTCAGCGGTAGAAACATCATCAATCGTCATGTCGGTGATCATCCATTCGCCGTTAATTCTCTCAAACTGGTAATCAACCGAAGTTCTTACGTTTTCCAGTTGTGCCATAGTTTCAACATATGCTGATCCATTGTTGACTTCAATATTTTCGTAGGTTACCTCGGCTCGGTAAATTTCAAGCCTGTTCAGCGAATTATCCCGGATAATTGTTGCAAAAAGATCGACAAACTCTTCTTGTTCTTCTTCTGAAATTTCATCATATGTATTGCCCAGGGCAAATTGAGCCATAGACCGGTAATGAATAATATCATTTACCATGTTTTTAATCATTTCTCTCTGTTCTCCGGTATAATCGGTTCCCTCCGGGCCAAGCAATTCTTTAATCTCCTCATCCCGTTCATCAAGAATAGATCTTATTTCATCGGCTTCACTTTGAGCCGGTACAGTTGAAAATACAGCAAACAAAAGGGTAACTAATGTTATAATTATTTTAAACATAAAATTCTAATTTAGGCTTAATTGATTGATCGGTATACCGCCGGCCTTATATAAGGCCGCTACTTTTTTATTCAAATCAAAGATGTTTTGTTTCAATTCTAAACGTAATTCCAATTCTTTTTGTACGGCATCCAGCAGATCTTCAATATCTCCAAATCCAATATCGTAATTTAACTGTTCATTACGAACCCAATTTCTGGCAATCCTCAGCGCATCTTCAGTTTGGGCAACTTTTCTTTCCGCAATTACTGCATCCCGATAACTCTCATTCAATTCAAGGATAATTCCATCCGATACGGCTTTATGCAAGTCATTCACCCTTCGGTATTCAATTTCTGCACGATCAACGGATGTTCGCATCGATGAAAAATTTAAATTTTGCCTGATTACAAAACCTACACCAGCCGATGCATAGTTGGAATTGTTGATAATAAAAGGATTGGTTTGCCTCGGGCGGTTGGGTGTGTTTGCAAAACTGCCTGTAATCCCCAAAAAGAATGATGGGTACTGTTGTGCACGGGTAGCTTCAAGGCCGTTTTTAAATGCATCAATGCCGTATTCCACACCTCTCAATTCAGACCTCGATTGCAATGCCATCTGTTCATAATACTCATATTCATGCAGTTCGAATGGCACCGGATCCAAAAAGTTCTCAGCAGGTATATATGTTTCTGCAGGGGTAGCACTAAGTGCATAGTTCCACACTCTTTTTACATAATCGAATCCTTGTTGCACCTCTGTTTTCTGCACTTCAAATTCTGTTCTAAAGATGTCAAATTTAAACACATCTGACTCTTTCAGATCAGGATCGCCATCTTCCTGCATGCGTTCAATCACCCTCTCTACCTCACGAAGTTGGCTATTTGCATCTTCAAGAATTCTTGAAATTTCCATTGCCAGCAGATAGCTGAAATACAACTCGTATAATTGAAGTTCTGCCTCAGCTTTTACAGCTCCGAACTGTTGCTCCGCAGCCTTGGCACCGGCCTCAGCCGCCTGTACAGCACTTGATATAGCGCCCCAGCTGTAAATCGGTTGCAGAGCACTTAATTCGGCTCTGGTAAATATGGCCCAATCTTCCCAGTCATTTTCAAGTCTTGGATCAAGATAGAGTTGGCCATCAGGCAGCGGATCACTATCCGGTCGTTGTTTAACACCGGGGATAATTCCATGCTGGCTTCGAAATTCCATTTGTGGCAAAACTCTCTGTGATCGTGCCTGGTCGGCCCGGTTACCGGCAAGATCAACTGCCCTGCTTTCGTAAGCCACCTGGCCGGATGCCTCCAGCCCGATTTCCAGAAATTCAGTAAGGTTCACCCGCAAAGTATCCTGTGAATGTGCGTGGGTTTGAAACAGAAACAGACAACCAAATACAAGAAAGGCGCGTTTGATCTTCAACATTACAGTAAGTTGTGATTAATTATTAATATGGCTTAAACGAATAAATCACATGAATATTTAAAAGAAAAGCCCCAACCAAAGTTGAGGCTTTTAAAGCGGAGGGAGAGGGATTCGAACCCCCGGAGACCGTGAAGCCTCAACGGTTTTCAAGACCGCCGCATTCGACCACTCTGCCATCCCTCCAAATTGTCAAATGTAAATTATTCTGAAGTTTTTCACTGTTTCAAGTTCTTGATCCAGCCAAAACTATCTGATGAAACCTTTAATTCACAGCTTTAAAAAATAAGAATTATCAGACTCAAGTACTACTCAAAAAATAAAAATTGCAGCTTAGAATATTGATCTTGCCGGGCAATCAGGAATCTTCGAGTGCAACAGCACCGGATACAATTTCCGAAATTTCGGTTGTAATAGCACTTTGTCTCGCCTGATTGTACTTCAATCTGAGTTCCTGCTCGAGTTCTTTTGCATTTTCTGTTGCATTATCCATAGCGGCCATTCTTGCTCCCTGCTCGGATGCATTCGATTCAAGTACTGCACGCCAAAGCTGCATTTTCAAATGAACCGGTAACATTTCATCCAAAATTGAAGTTGAATCAGGTTCATAGATATAATCAAGAAAATCTGATATAAGATCATCAGAAGGGCTATCCATCGATTCCGTTTTAACCGGCAAAATTTCAGTAACCTGCCTGTTTTGTGTAATCACGGTTTTAAATTCATTAAATGCAATAAACACCTTGTCATATTCAGCATCTTCAAATTTCTGAATTGCTTCCTTCATTATTTCAGAAGTGTTCTCGTAATTCAGGTCATCAAAAAAACCGGTGTGTGAATCAACAACCTGATATTTTCGCTTTTTGAAATAACCATCTGCTTTGCGGCCGATTGTGATTAAATCGAGTTTACCTTCTTCCCAAAGCTGCAGAAGCTCATCAGAAATATAAGTTTCTATATAACGAAACAGGTTGTTGTTGAATCCCCCGCAGAGGCCCCGATCTGAACCAATCACAATCATGAGTGCCCTGGATGTTTCTCCAGGCTTACGCAACAATTTATTCTCTACATCACTTACAGAGACCAGCCTTGACACAACATCCTGCATCTTCTTTGCGTACGGTCGGGTTGACTCCATTCGCTGCTGTGCTTTTCTCAGCTTGGCGGCAGCTACCATCTTCATCGCTTTGGTAATCTGCTGCGTGTTTTTGATGGAGGTTATCCGGGTTCGTATGTCGCGAAGGTTCGCCATATTAAGAGGCCTCGGATGATGCTAACAGTTGATCAATTGTATTTTTGGCTGTCTCAACAAGTTCATTCCCGAACTCATCGTTAAGTACTCCTGTATCAGCCAGTTCCTTCAATTTTACTGTAAATTTGGCACTGATGGTTTCCAGGAACATATTTTCGAACTCCTGAATTTTATCAATCGGCAGCCTGTCGAATAAACCTTCGTTGTTGACTTTCAGCAATGGAATCTGATGTTCAATCGGCAGAGGTTTATACTCACCCTGTTTCATAAGCTCAACAGTACGCTCACCACGCTTAAGCTGTCGCTGAGTGGCCGCGTCAAGGTCTGATCCAAATTTCGAGAATGCTTCCAGTTCGCGATACTGAGCAAGATCGAGCTTAAGAGTACCGGAAAGTTTTTTCATGGATTTAACCTGTGCAGATCCACCCACCCGCGATACTGAAATACCAACATCAATGGCCGGTCTGATTCCGGAATTAAACAGATCGGTATCCAGGAAAATCTGGCCGTCAGTAATAGAGATAACGTTTGTAGGTATATAGGCAGAAACGTCTCCGGCCTGTGTTTCAATTACTGGAAGTGCCGTCATGGATCCCCCTCCTTTTACCATCGGCGCAAGCTGTTCCGGAATGTTATTCATCATTTTTGCCACATTATCATTTTCGATAATCTTTGCAGCCCTCTCGAGCAGGCGGCTGTGCAGATAGAAAACATCTCCGGGATATGCTTCACGGCCCGGTGGTCTTCTCAAAAGAAGTGACAGTTCTCGGTATGCAACGGCCTGTTTGGAGAGATCATCAAAAATAACGAGAGCGTGCCGACCTGTATCTCTGAAATATTCACCAATAGCAGCACCTGCAAATGGAGCAATATAACGCATTGGTGCCGTTGTACTTGCCGGAGCCGAAACGATGGTGGTATGACTCAATGCATCGTGTTCATCCAGAGTTTTTACAATCGAAGCCACGGTTGACCCTTTTTGACCAACCGCAACATAAATACAGTGCACGGGTTTATCGGTATCCTGGGTATTCTTCTGGTTGATAATGGTATCGAGCAATACCGCTGTTTTTCCGGTTTGACGATCTCCGATCACGAGTTCCCTCTGTCCGCGGCCAATCGGGATGAGTGAGTCGATTGCTTTAATACCCGTTTGAAGCGGCTCGTTTACAGGTTGCCGGTAAATTACGCCCGGAGCTTTCCGTTCAAGTGGTAGTTCGATTGTGTCTCCGGTAACACCGCCTTTGCCGTCAATCGGTCGTCCAAGTGGGTCAATCACACGTCCCAAAAGACCTTCACCCACCTGGAGTGAAGCAATACTTTTGGTTCGTTTAACGATATGTCCTTCCTTTACAAGGTCGGACGAACCAAAAAGCACAATTCCCACATTATCTTCTTCAAGGTTGAGAACCATACCGCGAACCGGCTTGCCGTCCTTATCGACAGATTCGGGAAGTTCAACAAGCTCACCTGCCTGAACATTTGAAAGGCCGTGCACTCGTGCAATACCATCCCCTACAATAAGTACGGTACCTACATCATATACATCGGCATCTCCATCAAAACCGGAGAGTTGTTTTTTTAAAATTGCGGTAATTTCGTCAGGTCTGACTTGACTCATTATGTTTCCTACTAATTTATATTAAACAACAACGGAAGTTAGTCTGTCCTTCAGTTGATTTAATTTATATTTGACTGTTCCATCAATTACTGTATCATCGATGCGAATCATCAACCCGCCAATCAGTTCTTTATTTAAGACCGGCTTGACGTTCACAGTTTTTCCGGTTGTTGATTCAAGTTGTTTTACCAGGGCTATCATCTGCTGTTTATTGATTTTTGAAGCAGACGTGACTTCAACATCAACAATTCCGTGATGAACGTTATAAATGAGTAAAAACTCCCTGGATATATCTTCGATCAGCTCTTCTCTGTTTTTTTTTAACAGAAGATTTAACAGCCTGAAAGTAAGCGGATCAACTTTATCTTCAAAAATGGAAGAAATTGCGGCTTGTTTTTGAGCTTTGTTTACAATCGGGCTTTTCAGAAAAAGCTGTAATTCTCTGGTTGACAGAAATGCCTCTCTGAGGGTAAGAATGTCTTCCCTAGCTTTTTCAAGCTTTCCGGCTTCAATGGCCGTTTGCAGAAAAGCATTTGCATATCGTCTTGCTGCTGATGAACTCATTTTAGTTTTTCTTAGACAGATCTTTTATAAAAGAGTCAACCAAATGCTGGCTTTTTTCTTTATCAAGTTCCGATTTAATTATGATAGCTGCCGACTCTACGGCCAATTCAGCTACCTGATTTCTCAGCTCATTCAACGCACTTTTCTTCTCCTGTTCAATTTTGAGCCGTGCATCTTCAAGCAATTTTTCCGCCTCCTTTTTCGCTTTTTCCACCCTCTCCGCACGTAACAACTCTGCATCTTCCAGAGCTTCCTTTCGGACTCTTTGAGCCGCAACTTCAGCTTCTTTCAAAGCTTTTTCATTGTCGCGCGAAATTTCTTCTGCTTTGGCAAGGGCTTTTTCAGCCGACTCCATAGAATCGCGTATGCGTTCTTCTCTCTCTTTTAATGCATTCATGATAGGCGGCACAAGCCACTTATTCATCGCATAAAGAAAGATGAGTGTGGTGATAAACACCCAAAAGCCAAAGCCCGTATCAAAAGCGAGCAGGCCTCCGTTTAGGAAATAAAGCATAGAGCTCTCCTATCTTATTGGCCAATGCCAAGGGCAAGAATAATACAAACAATCGCTCCGATAAGGGCTACACCTTCAATAAAAACGGCGGTCAGAAGCATTGCTCCACGAATATCTCCGGCTGCTTCAGGTTGTCTTGCAATGCTTTCTGTTGCACTTTTTCCGATCATTCCGATACCAAATGCCGCTGCAAGTGCAATGATACCAGCGCCAAATCCTGCTGCTATGTAACTCATAATATACCTATTGTTTAGTTTTTGTTTAGTTATGCTGTGTTGCAACGTCCGGAGCATGAGCAACAGACGTTTCTTCATGTTCGTGATGGTGCTCTTCTACGGCCATCCCTATAAATACACCCGATAAGAGGGTAAACACATAAGCCTGAATTAGAGCAACTAATGCTTTCAGAAAATAAAGTGCCACGGTTAATAATACCCAGAATATTCCAGAAGCCACCCCAATTGCGGCTCCAAATAGTTCCGTAAAGACAAATATCAGCCCAAGAATACAGACAATCATGATTTTTCCGGAAAGCATATTGGCAAAAAGACGAATGGCCAGTGCAAATGGCTTGGTGAACAGCCCTAAAATTTCAACAGGGGTGAGTATAATCAGCGCCCATTTTGGCACTCCGGGAAAAGCAAAAACATGCCTCCAGTGGTCTTTGCTTCCGCTAACCTGCGTTACTAAAAATGTGATAAATGCGAGGGTGGCAGTAACTGTAAGGTTTGCAGTTGCTGCTGCAGCCCAGGGAAGCAGGCCAAACAGGTTCATTAGGGTAATGGCCAGAAAAATGGTATAAAGATACGGGACAAATTTTTCATACTTATCCTCCTGAATAAACTCTTTGGCAATCTGGTCTCTGATAAAAACAAAAAGTGCCTCGAACATATTCAAAAGTGCGCCTTTAGGTTCAATATCCCTTCCGATTCCCCTCTTATATTTTCGCCCGGCCAGAAATGTTATGATAAATGTAACGATCAAACTGAACCAGACATAAATAAGGTGTGAAGTGATGGACAAATCCATCGTAATCGGCTCCCCGTCATACCGCACAAGCCCGGCCCCTTCTTCTGCAATAAACTCACCAGATTCAAGGGCTCGTTCCGTACTGGAATAGAAATACATCTCACCACCTGAATATAAAATTCTCGGAAGGTAAACTTTGCCCCAGGGTAGCTCAAAATAGTCATGATTTGTAACCTTCCCCATAACATCAATAGGGGCGCCATCCTGTTGTGCATCAGCATTTTCGGCCAACAATGCAGGGCTAAAAACCATTAATATAACAAGGGAAGCAATTGCCCGGCGCACTTCAATTATCATGCTGAATTTCTGTTTCGACTCGGTTAGTCTGAAAGTTTTTTGTTTAATAAAACCACTTCAATTACAGAATGATAAAGGTAAGAAATAACAAAGCTAAATGTAAAACTAATTTCTTCAATATTTGTCCAGATTATGATCAAAGCAAATAGAATACATACTACCAAAAACCTCAAAAACAAACTCCAGAAATAGGTTTTCAAAAATTTTTTCCCGCTCTTTTTCCCTGAATAACTTGAGCTCAACAGATGAAATAGTACAGCAAACAGGCCAAGAAGATGGCCGGTTACCCACGAATATATTGACACCTCTGGAATAGAGTAGGCCAAAATCAAACTAAACACTGCATAGGCCACAATCCCGATGACAATTTTTCGGTTTGATTCAGAAAACCAGCTTTTCACTCTCTTCTACTTTCGCTTGTTCAAATTACTCACGTTTTTTATAACTCTTGCAAAGATCCCAATTAGTATGCCAATTCCTAATAAAATGCCTGCCAGTAATAACCATGGAGAGGTATCCCATCGCAAATCGAGCCAATAACCAAGAAAAATGGGCACACACAGTGCAACAGCAATTTCAGCTCCCAGCCCCAGATATTCAGCATACTTTTTAAAATCAGGATCTTGCAACAATCGTTTTAACTCTCATTTTTGCGGGTTTCTTCGGCAAATTCAGCGTCTGTAAGCTCGTCCAGCGAACCATCAAGCGTTCCCATTCTGCAACTTCCGTTAAGCTGTGCTCCTTCTTCCACCACGAGCACTTTTGTGTAAATGTCTCCGCCAACTTTGGCAGCTTGCCGAAGCGTCAGTTTTTTGGTGATTTTCAAGGTTCCATCAATGGTTCCTGCTATATCCGCATCAGTTGCAATCACATTTCCATCCACACGGGCTGTTGAGGTAACAATCAGTTTGCCTTTGCAGAGTGCTTCGCCATCTACCCTTCCGGCAATACGAATGTCGTTTTCTGAACTGATTGTCCCCTTAATTCTTGTTCCTTCACTGATCATGTTTAGTGAAGGAGATTTCTGAGCTGTTCCGTTTGTCATTTTTGAGCTTTTTTTATTGAACATATTATCATTTGCTGTTAATTAAAAAATTGCATTGGATTTTGAGGAATACCATTTTTCCAGATTTCAACATGCAGATGCGAACCTGTACTCATTACTCCCCGGTCTCCCACTAATCCGAGAATATCTCCCCTGAGAACATAATCTCCCTTTTCTTTTATCAACTGCGATGCATGCTTATACACACTCATAACGCCATCGGCATGCTGCACCTGGATCACATACCCATAATTTATGGTCCAGTTGGTATTTATAACAGCGCCGTCTGCAATGGATCGAAATTCACTATTACTCGTTGCGGCAATATCTATACCATAATGGCCGATTTCTTCCGAGAAACCCTGTGTAAGTGCTCCCGGCACCGGAAAAGATGTGGGAAAGTCGGCTCTTCTTTCTCTCTGTAATGCATTCATGATATTATTGCGGGTCAGCATTTCGTATGAAAAAGCAACACCCGGCTGAAAAAAGTTGTCACGTTCAGTATAGGCTCTTCCAGGGATTGCATATGAATCCACGTCAAAAGTAGTGTCAGGCACTGTTCTTACAAAATTTTTCAGATCATTTAACTGAACCTCCCGTGCAATCAATGAGTCCTGAAGTGCCAGAACTCTTTCATTTATGGCTATTACTTCATCTCGAAAATTATCGTCCAGTCTTTGCTGATAGACTGAGTTGAGCGGGGTAATAAAAAAGATAGCAATCGTCAGAAGTACTGATATCAGCGTAACGCCTATAATGATCTTGACCACATCAAACGATTTAAGTTTGAATGTGCTGGTCAGGTCGGGTTCATTTTCATCAAGTACGATTACGGTAACTTCACCCTCGTTTTCAGAAAATATTTTTTTTAAAAATTCCCACATAAAAATGTCAGGTCATCGATGTAATATCAGTTGGCAATGAATCTTTTTAAGTTAAATTCTCCGGAATTGTAAACCTTCTACTTTCAGGATACAGAATAGTTCGGGGCTTCTTTTGTAATTTGCACTGAATGAGGATGGTTTTCTTTGTAACTGGCAGCAGATATTTGAACAAATTCAGCTTTTTTCAGGTCAGGAATTGTTGCTGCGCCTACATATCCCATAGCTGCACGTAAACCTCCGGCCATCTGATGGATCACTTCGCTCAATGTACCCTTATACGGTACCCTGCCCTCAATGCCTTCCGGCACCAGTTTAAGGTCATCTTCAACATCCTGGAAATATCGGTCTTTTGAGCCTTTCGACATCGCTCCCATACTGCCCATTCCCCGGTACGATTTATATTTTCTTGCTTCGTAAATAATCGTTTCGCCGGGACTCTCATCCACACCGGCAAACATCGATCCCATCATTACGGCATCTGCTCCTCCCGCAATGGCTTTGGGAATATCTCCTGTTTGCTTGATACCTCCGTCAGCAATCAATCCGATATTTTTTCCTTTTACAAATTCAGCGATCTCCATAATAGCCGAGAGCTGAGGTACTCCCACACCGGTCACTACCCGGGTTGTACAAATTGATCCCGGACCCACACCGATTTTTAAAACATCGGCACCGGCTTCAACCAGAGCTTCGGCAGCATTACGGGTGGCTATGTTCCCGCCAACCACCGTCAAATCCTTATACGTTGATTTGATGGTTTTCACCATATTCAGTACACCCTGAGAGTGGCCATGGGCAGTATCTACAGTAACTATATCCACTCCCGATTCCACAAGCGCATCCACCCGCTCCATGGTATCCGGGGTTACCCCTACGGCAGCTCCAACCCGTAACCGGCCCATGTCATCCTTACAGGCGTTGGGGAAATTCATTTTTTTCTCAATATCCTTAAAGGTAATCAAGCCAACCAAAATACTTTCCTGATTTACAATGGGCAGCTTTTCCACTTTGTATTCCTGAAGAATTTCTTCCGCTTCTTCAAGGGTTGTATTTTCTTCGGCAGTGATCAGGTTCTTGCTCGTCATGATGTTTCCGAGCTTTTTGTCCACATAATGTTCGAAACGCAGATCACGATTTGTTACAATTCCAATCAAACGATTTCCCTCTTCAACAATAGGAATTCCTCCGATTTTGTGTTTACGCATCAGGGTACGTGCGTCTTTTACAGTGGCATCGGGCGGCAACGTGACCGGATCCACGATCATGCCGCTTTCACTTCGTTTTACCAGCCGAACGTGCTCGGCCTGATCTTCGATCGACATGTTTTTGTGAAGCATCGCGATCCCCCCCTCCCGGGCAAGTGCAATGGCCATTCTGTATTCCGAAACCGTATCCATTGCGGCACTGAGAATGGGAACATTGAGGGTTAACGCTGGCGTGAGCTGAACTTTTGTATCAGCATCACGCGGCAGAATTTTTGAATACGACGGCACCAGTAACACATCATCATATGTGAGCCCCTGGCGGGTAATGCTGGAAAAGGGCGAGGAATTTTTCATGGAAAATTTCGATTGGATTAACTTTGCGTAAAGATAAAAAATCCCCGTGAACTTCTTTAATTCGAATTGTTACAAAAAAGCTCATTTTCCTTTCACTTTAAGAGCATCCAGTGCGGTTTGGAGTGTACAGAT
This sequence comes from Balneolaceae bacterium, assembly GCA_007127745.1. Lineage (GTDB taxonomy): Bacteria > Bacteroidota > Rhodothermia > Balneolales > Balneolaceae > Rhodohalobacter. The sequence goes on along the minus strand of SKYV01000283.1, from coordinate 8,171 downwards.
ACCATCCATGTAACTTTTCACCCAGAAATCCACACTCTCTCTTCGCCTCTGTACGTGCGGACAATTCGTGGAGTAGCGACCGTGAAGTTCATCAATATAGCCTTTAACATCGGCTTCAATTTCTATTTTGAGCTCTTCGGGCAGACTGTTCCAGCCAATCAATTCAAACATCTGCTCTCTTTTCCGGTGTTCCCTCTTTGCCTGTTTCAGTATGGAGAGAAGTGCCGGTTCTTGTATTTTTTTACGGGTGATTTTTTTCGCTGCGTTTAACATAATAATAGTGGTTTTGTTTAGGTTCACACAAAACCTACGCAGCATGGGTGACAGCTATGTGTCACCCCGCAGCAGAAATTTTTAAAAATATATATTTATACCCGAAATATATACCGGACAGCCGGTTCAGGATATCTGAGAACTCAACAATTATTCCAGTCCAACACGTGTAAAAATTTCATCCACACGGCGGGTGTGATGATTAATATCAAAAGCCTCATCAATTTCTTCGGATAACAAGTTGTTCTTGATAACTGCATGGGCTTCAACAAGTTCACGGAATGGTCGTTTTTCCTCCCATGCTTGCATAGCCAGGGGCTGAACCGTATCATACGCCGCTTCACGGGAAAGTCCCTTTCCAATGAGCATCAGCAGCAAGCGCTGTGAATAGACCAGGCCATGGGTTTTTTCCATGTTCTCTTTCATATTTTCGGGATATACCATCAGTTTCTCCACAACTCCGGAAAACCGATGCAGCATATAATCCAGTAAAATAGTGGCATCCGGAAGAACAATCCGTTCTACAGATGAGTGAGAGATATCTCGTTCATGCCAGAGTGGAATATTCTCAAATGACGACACCATATAACCACGCAAGACTCGCGCACAGCCGGTAATATTTTCGGAACTGATGGGGTTTCGTTTGTGCGGCATTGCCGAAGAACCCTTCTGCCCTTTTCTGAAAAATTCTTCGGCTTCGCGGAGTTCGGTGCGCTGCAGGTGTCGGATCTCAACCGCTATTTTCTCAAGTGTGGATCCAATTAACGCCAGTGTGGCCATATAATAGGCATGGCGGTCGCGCTGCAATGTTTGTGTGGAAATGGGCGCCGGCTGAATACCAAGAAGCTTGCAAGTAATACGCTCAACTTCCGGCGGTATGTGGGCGAACGTTCCCACCGCTCCGGACAATTTGCCGAACTCCACATCAGCGGCTGCTTTTTTGAAGCGTTCACGATTTCGCTGCATTTCAGCAAACCAGAGGGCACATTTCAGTCCAAAGGTGGTAGGCTCGGCGTGAACTCCGTGAGTCCGGCCCATCATAACCGTAAATTTATGCTCTTTTGCTTTATCAGCCAGAGCTTGAATGAAACGATCCAGCCCCTGTACAAGAATTTCATTTGCCTGTTTCAAGCGATATCCGTTGGCGGTATCTACTACATCGGTGGAAGTGAGCCCATAGTGAACCCATTTCTTTTCATTTCCTAGTGTTTCGGAAACGGCTCTTGTGAAAGCAACAACATCATGCCGCGTTTCTTTCTCTATCTCTTTGATTCGGTTTATATCAAACGAAGCATGTTCATATAATTTGTCGACATCTTCAGCCGGTATTTTTCCAATTTCACTCCATGCCCGGCAGGCAGCAAGTTCCACATCAAGCCAGGCCTGAAATTGATTTTGTTCGGTCCAAATTTCGGCCATTTTCTGCCTGGAATATCGTTCTATCATTCTGTTGTTTTTATTAGTTAGTTAATTTTTTTCGATTCCCGTTATGAAGGTAAGGACAAACAAGATGTTTGTCCCAGTAAACTAATATTTTTGAAAACAGGGCAGGCTGGATCTTCATCCCCTATTTTTAGCACCCAATTATTTCGGTTATTGAACGGGAATTTTCACCCAGCTTCCTGCTTCAATCATATCATCTAAATGAACCTGATTGACAATGGCAATTTCTTCAGGATCGATGTTCATGGGCAGCTGATTGGGCATCAGATCTCTGAATCTTACTCGCCGGTCAGTTTGTGTAATCTGAAGCCTGACCGGCTGAATATTCAGAATGCGATCATTCCGAAGCACATTAAATGATCTTGTGGTGCCATCAAAAGTTGGTTTAAAATCATCAAACTGCTGTTCAGCTGAATAATTGATAAACCTGTAAACTCTTTCGCCATATTCAAGTGCAAAAACATTTACACCAAGTGTTTGTTCTCCATCCTGTATCGAAAAGTTTGCTTCGTAAGCGGGAATAGTTCCGCTGCTTTGGGCGGTCTGTTCATCTGCCTGTTCAATATTGTTATTCGCCAAAAAGCTCCTGACTGATTCCTGTGCTGAATTCGATTCCTGGTCAATTCGCAAAATCATGACGGCGTCGCTGTCTGGGCTTACCAGAACCACCTGAGCAGGCTGATTTATCAGATGCCAGTTTTCAGGTACAGGAAATAGAAATTCCAAATCCGGATGATAGTAGTATCCATCTTCTCTGAAACCATCCCGGGGATTATCACCATAAATGATTCCGTCTATCATCTGCATGTATTTATCTGTGTTGCGGACGGTCTGCTCGTGTCCTCTCTCTCTCCATTCATCTGCCAGTCTTGGAATGGTCTGTTCACGTTCTCCCGGGTCGGGATGAGTGGATAGCAAATTGGGCAGGGCCTGTCCGCTCCGGTCAGAAATTCGTTTCAAACTGGTAAAAAATGCAGCCCCCTCTTCAGCGGCATATCCGGTTTTTGCGGCATATTCCACTCCAAGACGGTCAGACTCTCGCTCATGACTTCGGCTGTAACTTAAAAAAATGAGCTGTGCTGCCTGGCTGCTCAGGTTCAAAATACTTTCACCGGATATACCCAGAAACTCCTGGCCCAGAATGGCACCCCCAACTACGGCAAGCTGCCCAAGAGTTTGCTGCAGTCCGCGCTGTGATGCATGCCGGGCTGCCACGTGGCCAATCTCGTGGCCGATTACAACCGCCAGTTGCGCTTCATTGTTCATATGAGCCATGAGTCCGCGGGTTATATAAACATAACCACCGGGCAGTGCAAAGGCGTTGATAACGGGACTGTCTAACACCCGAAAGGTAAATTCTGTTTCCCGGAACTGTTCAGCCGTATCTTCGCGTCTCATGTGGCTGTTTTCAAGTACGGCTGTGCTTAATTCCTGGATATATTCATCAATCACTTCATCATCATACAGGCCATATTCAGCTACAATTTCACGATCAACCTGCCGTCCCAATTCAATCTCCTGATCCCAAGAGTAAGCATATGCCCGTTTGGTCCCGGTGATCGGGCTTTCCTGAACCACACAGCTCGATGAAAATAGCAGAATTGCAATGAACGAAGGCAGTAAGCTGAATAGTTGTTTCATATCATCAAATGTTTGTTTTAAAATGTGATGCTTCTTGCATTTGTCATCAATCAGATCGAATCAAAAAGGATTACTTCTTCTTTTACGGATAATTCAAATACTTTCACCAGGTGCATAAAAATAATGTATAAAGCAAAAGAGTCGAGTGCACAATATTTTTTCAAAATTCGAAGAATATCTTCTTTTTCTTTCACATCCAGAAGACCATTTTTTAAAGCCAGCCAGGCATTCATCGCAGATGCTCCATCCACAATGGATGTATTTTTCTGTTGGATAACCGAATATGGATTTTCAGAACGTAAAATTTCTACCATCTCATCCGAAGACGGTTTTTCGAAAATTTCCAGATTTCTGCCAGAACTTCTTTCCCATTTCATAACACTTCCGAGAATCTGCTTCAGACTCAGACCTTCTTCCATAAAACGGTTATAGTATCCAATCCTGATGAATTTACTCAAATCAAAAAACCGCTCAAACTTCTGATTGTTCCCGGAACCTCTGATGGCCAAAAGGTTTTTGAGCCGGAAGTCATCCCCGCATCGTTTAAATTCACGAATTAAATTATTGATTGCCTGCTTTTCAAACGGAGAGTACTGCACAATGGTACCCTCGACGATAGCCGGAATAGCATACAACTGATCTGAAAAGTCCCCGTGGAGATTCTCCGAACCGGTATTTTCATCAAGCCAGGCCGTGTGTGTTAACGTTCCATCATTATGCAGGCTGTGGCATGAAAACTGGAAATAAACAGGATCATAACAGCCACTCCCTTTTTTCATGGGCAAGGCGTAAGTGGCCGCTTCAAAATCAATGAAATGTAAGGGTCGGGGCAGCTTCTCCAGGATATTCAGTGAAGGTTTTATCCAGAGTGATGGCACCTTCTTCTCTTTTAACTTTAACAATTGCAGATATTTTCGCTGCTGAACCGTTATTACAGAGTCTCCTGTTTTTTTGATCTTTTCAAATGTATTGACCCCCTCAGGAATGTTCAGTTCTTCCTGAAAATAGATTCCATTACCTGATCCACGATCGTTCCCATGGCCAATTAATTCATAAATATGATGATTGGAATGACGGATATTTCCGGTATTGAAATGGAGATTCCAGCATCCCTGCTGTTCGTTAGTTTCTCTACGGTGCATGCAACCTTTACAGCCATCGTGAATCCCCACACTCTCTTTGATTTGGTTGAACTCTTCGGACTGAATTAAATTAACAGCACCTGCTACGGATAAACCCGAAAATGCAGTATGAACTATTAATTCCGGTAATTTATCATGAAAATTTTTTGTGGCATTTGTAGCATCTACACTATTAAACAGTCGAATCAGATTTTCGTGAACTTCATCATTTTGATCATGATTCTTAAAGCGGTTTATCCCTTCCACTGTAGATTTGAAGTTTTTGTCCGGAAAATAGAATTTCGCATCCACCGGGTTGTGGGGATATAGCTTTTTTACCAAATACCAGCGCCATGCAGCCTTAAGCAAATATCCTGAAATAGATTTATTACCGGCAGGGTCAGACAGTATTGTGGGGGCAGTCCGTTTTCTGAGCTTTCCGTGCACCTGTACGATTGTAAGCCGGTTTCCATTTTTCACCAATACCGGAATTCTTGTGAGTTGGTTTTCGGATCGCAGAACAGCGCCACAAATGGCCGATTTCTCATCCTGAAGCCAATTTTTGGTTTGATCAATCGCGGACTCAATGTCGTCTGAGGTATGCCGTGTATTTTCAAAACATACGGCAAGGGCATCTCTTAAATGCAGTTTATTCCTCTGCCTGTAAACAGGTCGTTTTCCCGAAAACAAACCACTTTCTGTGATAAATGCATGTTTTAACGGACACGACACCGTCTGTACAAAAAGATGATCGTTGATTATACCTCTCTCCAGCTCCATACTATTCCACGATATTTACTTCGGGAACCAGTTGGATTCCAAACTTCTCTTGAACAGATTGTTGAACTTTCAAAGCGTGCCGGTACACCTCATCACCGGTGGCCCCTCCGTGATTTACAATCACCAGAGCCTGATTTTCGTAGGTACCCACATTTCCAACCCGTTTGCCTTTCCAGCCGGCTTGTTCAATCAGCCAACCGGCCGGAATTTTCACGTTCTCTTCATCTACAGGATAATGAGGTACCTCGCTAAAATTTTTAAGGAGCCGTTCAAAGCTCTTTTTAGATAAAACCGGATTTTTAAAAAAACTGCCGGCATTACCCAGATTTTTCGGATCCGGAAGCTTCGACCGCCGGATTGCCACTACAGCATTAAAAATATCTCTTATTGTCGGTTTCTCAATGTTTTTCTCCTTCAGAAGATCCTTCAAAGATCGGTATGAAGTATTGAGTAAATGATTTTTTTTTGTGAGCCGGAGGGTGACGCTGGTAATTATCACATGCCCCTCCAGCTCTTTTTTGAAAATGCTGTCGCGATACCCGAATTTACATTCTTGATTTGTAAATTGATGAAATGAACCGGTTTTTAAATCAAAACAGATGAGTTTTTCAAAAACCTCCTTAAGTTCAACTCCATATGCCCCGATATTTTGAATTGGAGCTGCACCAACTGTTCCGGGTATGAGTGCAAGGTTTTCAACCCCGCCGTATCCGTGGTTTACGGCCCATTCAACAAACCGATGCCAGTTTTCGCCGGCTCCAATTTTCACCAATACCGAATTCTCATCAACTTTAACAATATCAATTCCTTTCAGGGAAACTTTCAGTACGGTTTTCGAAATCTCATGTTTAAACAGCACATTACTGCCTCCGCCCAGAACGAACGGCTTCTGTTTTTCAAAAAATCCGTTCTTATGTAATGAAATCAGTTCGTCTTCGGATTGCAATTCAACAAATTCAGATGCTTTAGCGGGCAGCCCCATCGTGTTCATTGAGGCGAGGGATACATTTTTTTGAACAGCCGGTAATATCAATTTATTCACAAACGGGCAAATTTTAGTATGATTTTACTTTTGGTCCCGACAACGGTTTGACTCTCACTTTTTTCACCCGGTTATTTTTTACAGAATGCACCGTCAATTCCAGATCTTTATACTGAACGCGCTCTCCAACATTCGGAATTCGTTCAGTCAGATGATAGATCAATCCACCGAGGGTTTCGAATTCATCATCGGGGGATGAAATCGATGTTTTTAAAATTTCATCCATATCATCAAGGTCAATTTTGGCATCAAAAATGAAAATACCGTTTTTAAACTCGGTATAGAGTTTTTCACCCTCTTCATCGTATTCATCGCCGATATCTCCCACAATTTCTTCCAGGATATCGTCCAGTGTTACGATGCCTTCTGTTCCTCCATATTCATCAACCACAATAGCAATATGCGTTTTTTCGTGCTGGAAATCCCTAAGCAGGTCATCCAGTTTTTTCGTTGCCGGAATAAATAGTGCTTTTCGTGCAATGGTTTTCCAGTTGATACCGCTGCTTACCAGGTTTGTGTTGATATAGGGCAGTACATCTTTTGAATAAATGACACCCAAAATGGTATCGAGGTCGTTATCATACAGAGGCATTCTGGAGAGACCCTTATCCCGGATCAAACTGATAACCTCAGGAAGTGAGGCCTCCACAGAAACTGCCACAATATTCACTCTGGAGGTCATAATCTCGCGGACTGTTGTATTGCCAAACTCGATTACATTTTCAATGATTTCGCGTTCATCTCCTTTTATTGATCCCTCTTTTTCGCTCATCTCGGCCATGGTTTTCAGGTCCTGGGCCGTCATTTTATTGTCGGGTTTGGGCAGATTTCTTTCCAGCGACATGGTACTGTTGGCAATCAACCTAGAAACAGGACTCAGCAGTATAAAGTTGGTATAAATAAAACCGCTCATTCTGCGCGACACCTTCAGCGGATTATTGATGGCAATAATTTTCGGTGTGATTTCACTCAAAATTAAAATCATGAATGTGAGGACAATAATTTCAATCGTATAAACCAAAGCCATAGACAGCCCGAAATGGATGGCAATTTTACCTGCAATTACAGCCGCAAGAACCGAGGTAACAATGTTGGCAAACGTGTTTCCGATCAGAATGGTGGCAAGCAGCCGTCTTGGCTTGTTGAGCATTGCCAAAATACGGGAATCCTGCCGGGCATAGTCCCCTTCATCGTTCAATTTGTCAAGTTGATTGACCAAAGAAAAGAAGGCAACTTCCGATCCGGAATACAGGGCACTTACGATCAACCCAAGAAACACGATCAACAGCTCAATAACTACCTCTCCAAACTGAAGAGATTCAGCGTGTTCGGCAATCATCAGCAAAAAGTGTTTTGATATGTAGGCAATCGGGCTTCCCGGAGGTTCGTCGAATGTATCCAATGATGTGGTTTTTGATTACAGATACACAAATATGTACAAAAAAAGGTGACGATCAAAGTTTTGACCGTCACCTTCAAATTTACAAAAGTTCTTTTTGATTAAAATGGTAAATCATCGTCCATATCATCAAAAGAATCATCAATCTCAACTGTGCTGGTGGCTTTTTTGCCTCCAGACTGCTGTTGCTGGCTGCCGCCGCCACCTGTGCTGCCGCGGCTATCGAGCATTTGCATGTTCAGGGCCTTAATTTCGGTGGTGTACCGTTTCTGTCCGTCTTTGTCTTCCCACTCATTGGTTTGAATAGGACCTTCAAAATAGGCAAGTGAGCCTTTTTTCAGATACTCCTGACAAATTTCGGCCAAACGTCCCCAGGCTACAACCCGGTGCCATTCGGTTCGCTCCTGAAGTTCTCCGTTGCGGTCTTTAAAACGCTCGGTTGTTGCCACACTCAGTGTAGCCACAGCTGTGT
>SKYV01000002.1 GCA_007127745.1 Balneolaceae bacterium | reverse complement strand
GCTTTATAGCGAAAACGGTCGATAAACTCCTGCGTCTGCTTGATCTCTTTCTGCTGATTTTCATACCGCTTTTTCAGCAGCTCAAGTTCTTCGGCCGATTTTTTTTCATAGAACGAAAAATTGCCGGCATAATCGTGCATATTGCCCTTTTGCAGGGCAAGGGTGCGTTTGGTTACCAGGTTCAGAAATGAACGGTCGTGTGATACGATGATAACCGCGCCTTCGTAGTTGATCAGAAAATTTTCGATCCACTGCAGCGATTCAATATCGAGGTGGTTGGTCGGTTCATCGAGCAGCAGGTACGATGGTTTTCTGAGCAGCAGTTTGGCCAGTGCAATTCTCATCAGCCATCCACCGCTGAATTCGGTGGTGGAACGGTCAAAATCCGATTCATGAAATCCCAGTCCTTTCAGAATCCGTTCAATATCGGCTTTGATGGAGTAAGCTCCGGCATGTTCAAGCTGATGCTGGAGGCTGCCAAACGTTTCGATCGCTTTGTTGTGTTCACTGCTGCCGGGCTCCAAATGTTCAATTTTTTTCTGGATGCGCTGCTGTTCATCCCTCATATTCAGCACATCACTAAATACCTGTTCCACTTCGGTGAAAACGGTGAGCTCCGGGTCGGGATCCACACCATCCTGAGGAAGATATCCCACCGTAGCGGTGTTGCTCATATGTACGGATCCCGAATCAACCGACTGTTCACCCGCAATAATTTTCAGCAGTGTGGATTTGCCCGCACCATTCGGCCCCACCAAACCGATTCGCTCACCGGGGTTAATCATGGCCGAGATATTATCAAAAAGCGGGCGGTCGCCGAAATGTAGTGTTATTCCATCGAGATGAAGCATGAAGAAGAATCAGGTGGTGTGTTTTAAAAAAATGTTCAAACTTATAAAACGTGAGAAATAAGAATCCATTTTTATCTACTGTCGTTTCAACTTTAGAATGTTGGGAATATGAGACTTCCGAAGTCTGCATCGACACTACCAATAGGTTTGACAGATTAAATTAGCCAATGTTTTATTAAAACCAGAAAGACTTCGGAAGTCTTTACAAACCTGCCATTTTATAAATGATATAAAGCTACTTTCTTTTATCCTTGATGTAGATTGCTTTTGAGTGGCCGTCGCCTGTTTTGCGCTCTTCCATTTCAAACAGTTCCATGGCGTTGAGTAGTTCACCCAGTTTCCGGTATCCGTAATTTCTGGGATCAAAACCCGGAGACTGTTTGGCAATGTAACTGCCTACGGGAGCCAGATGTGCCCAGCCGCTTTCATCGGATGAAGCATCGATGGCATTGCGGACCAGATTTACCAGTTTGGTATCTTGTTTGAGCAGGTTTGAGGGCTTTCGTTTTCTCTCCTCTTTATCTTCATCCTCTTTGGCAAGTACTTCCGTGTAGATAAATTTGTCGCAGGCGGCAACAAACGGGTCCGGGGTTTTTTTCTCACCGAAACCGTACACCTCCAGTCCCGATTCGCGGATGCGGGCTGCCAGTTTGGTAAAATCGCTGTCACTCGAAACCAGGCAAAATCCATCAAAACGGCCGGTATAAAGCAGATCCATGGCGTCAATAATCAAGGCGCTGTCGGTGGAATTTTTGCCTCTCGTATATCCGAACTGCTGGATGGGCTGAATGGAATATTCCAGCAAGATATCTTTCCAGCCGCGAAGCTGTGGCTGAGTCCAGTCTCCATAAATTCGCTTTACGTTGGCAGTACCGTATTTTGCAATTTCAGCCATTAAATTTTCTGTGATGGCGGGCTGTGCATTGTCGGCATCAATCAGGATAGCCAGTTTACGTGCTGTTTCAGATTCCATAAATAAAATTTTCTGTGATTATTGAATCTGAAAAGGTACAAAAAGTGTAAGAGAAATAATCATTTTAATGGCAGTATGTAAACATGTACAAAGTTTTTCAGGAACATTTAAAAGTTGATTCTGGTTGAAAAAATAGTGATATATTAAGTATGGGCAATTATTAATGAATTGAATTATTTATGCCAAAATGTGAAATATACCAGGATGTGAAAGGCGAATGGAGATGGAGACGAACCACGAAAAACGGCGAGATTCTCGAATTTTCCAAGCAGGGCTTCAAGGATAAAGAAGAGTGTGAAAAAAACGGCAAGGAAGAAGGCAGTTGCACCAGCTACAAGTTAGTTGTTTAGCACTTTTTTGAATATCCACTTTTATGATCGGCTGAATTTGAATCACTCCGGGTCTAAATATGCTTTTATGATGGCACCAAACTGAGCCGGTTTATCCAGAAATGCGTAGTGACCGGCATCATCCATAACAATCAGGGCATTCTTTTTGAGTCCTTTTTCCATCCTTTTTGCCTGCTCGGGCGGAGTTGCCGAATCATTTTCTCCCCAGACGAGCAGAATCTCGTGTTCAATTTCCGGAAGCAGATCGTCCAGATACTCATTTACTGATTTTACAAATGTCTGCCTCATCACCCCAGAAAGTTTTTGATAGTCAGACGAGCCAAGTTTTTTCCATAGCGCACTATTTCTGAGCCGGCTCAAACCGTTCTCACGCAGGCTCGGAGGTAGCAGATAAAAAGGAAATTTAAGCGTTTTGGCTATGTATAACCGCAGGTAGTAAGAAGCACTTCGTTTTGGTTTCAGGCCAGCTGCACCCGTAAATACCACATTTTCAATTTTATTCGAGATGGAATTGCGTGTGAGCAGTTTCAGTGAAATACGTGCGCCGAACGAATGGGCCAGAAGGTCGAATGACTGACCTTCCAGAACGGTTTTGGCAAACTCTTCGACGGCATCGGCATAATCGTCTATGCTCCAGGCATCTTTTGGTTCAGGTGAGTGGCCGAATCCTGGCAAATCAATCAGATAGGATGTGCGTATATGCTTGACCTGCTCAGCTACCGGAATCATAACGGCGGCATTGCTTCCCCAGCCATGTAGAATTACAAGCGGCTTTCCCTGCCCGGTTTTGTACCATGCAAGCCGGTTTTTTTTGAGTTCAGTAACGGTTGGAGTCATGAATAGAGAAAAATTTTGTAAGGATTTCCAAAAATCGGGTTCATAAATATACAGGGATTTTTTTCAACCTTGAGTACTGCCCAAAATAAAAAAGGTTTCGAACCCAAATTACGGATGATACAATGAGACGAAAAATATTCTTTTTATTGGAACGCCTTGAAATAAAACGAAGTGAACGAATTGCCCTATCCATTACACTGATTTTTTTGTTGATGACCAGCAGCTATTTTTTGCTCTCCAAGCCCAAAGCAAATTACGATGCTGAATATTACAGCGAGCTGGAGCGCATCTTTGAAGAACGAAGCAGAGAGTTACAGCAAGAAGAGGAGACAATTCTTGCAAGATATGAACCTTCAGAAAATGGTGCTCTGGAATTACAAACTGCCACTGCAGATACCCTTCCGCCTGATACGACATTAAATAACGAAGAAGAAGCTGAATCAAATCTCATTAACATCAACCTTGCGGATGCTGAAGAACTGCAGGAGCTGCCCGGAATCGGGCCTGCCTATTCACAACGAATTATTGAATGGAGAGAGGAAAACGGCAAGTTTACCTCCAAAGAACAATTGCTCGATATTCGGGGAATCGGTGAGAGGCGGCTTGAAGCCATCATTCCGCTGATTGAGCTGTAAAATCTCAGTTC
>SKYV01000183.1 GCA_007127745.1 Balneolaceae bacterium | reverse complement strand
TAGGGGAGATAAACGTCACAATTTTCATCGACCCTGCAGGTGTCTCTGGAAACAGCCAGGAACCTGCTCCCTGAAGTGCTGCGAGAACAAAGAGACCTGCGGGAAGGGATAAAATCATGGCCAGCCGGCCGTGGTAGTGATATTGCGGATGCACATGATCAGCTTTGCGCAATATCAGCCAAATAAAAAAGCTGAAGATTGTCCAGATCAGCACCGGCAGCCAGGCAAACTGAACGGCTTGTTCGGTAAAGGCGGCTGTTTGAGTAATGAAGATTTCCATGATTATTCCTCAAGTTTATCAACCATTTTTATGATCTCCCTGCGCTCTTCTTCTGATAAATTCTCACTTTGCACCAGTGTCTGGACCAGATTTTTGGGTGAACCATTAAAAACTTTATTCACAAGATGATCAACTAAGCCGGATTTTACGTCTTCCGGTTTTACGGCCGCACTGTAGATGTAGCTCAATCCTTCTTTTCGGTATTTTAAATATTTTTTATCAGCCAGATTTTTCATGATGGTCATGACCGTGGTGTATGCAGTCTCCCGATAGTCGAGAATTCGTTCCCGCACCTCGGATACGGACGCCTCACCAAGCTCCCAAACATGATTGAGAATTTCCATTTCTGTTTCGCCGAGAGGATTAAGTGGTTTTCGCATCGTTTTTAATTTTCTATTAATTGGTTAGTACTAATATGTTCGTAATTAGAATCAAAGTCAATAGCTTTTTTAAAAAAATCTTTGTATCACCGATCTGCTGTGATTCACTAAACTTGAAGCTCTGCTTCAAAACGCAATGTGATCTATTGAAATGTTTACATTAAGACACTCGATGATTTAAAATCAACCAGGCCATACCTGGTTGCCAAAACTAAACCCACGGGTAAAATGAATCATGAGTCAGCTACTTGAACGAATTTTTCAATCTGTACAATCAGTTTATCAAGATTGTTGATCGGTGAAAAAATTTTATGATTGAGCCGGTTGAAAAAAATTACATCATTGTTATCTGCCATCGTGAAGAGAAGAGGTTTGTCGCACTTCAGTGCGAGGGCGGCTTCCGAAGCTGTCCCGGGACCCATTCCGCATACAACCACAACATCAGCCGTTAAAATATTGATCACATTCCGGGCATTTCCCATGCCGGTTAGTACAGGAATAGTCACATAGTCCGACATACCTGCTTTGGAATCGCCCGGTAAAATTCCGATCACGGTTCCGCCGGCTTCAAAAGCTCCTTTTGAGGCAGCTTCCATCACTCCGGCCTTTCGTCCGCCGGTTAGCAGTACCCAGTTCTTTGTTGCGATCCGTTTTCCGAGTTCTTCAGCATGTTTCAAAAGTGCCGCACCATCAGGATTGCCGGGTCCCATTACACCGATAATCGGTTTTATGTTTGTTTTCATTATGTGGAACGTGGTTTAATAGTTTCGTGGTTAATGATTATACTGGACTCAAAAAACCAGGCATTAATTAACCAGTCAATTGCCTGCTGTAAAAGAAATGTAACCATGCCCCGGCCTTATTTAAAAAATATCGATCATATAATTGAAAAGCCGAATCTAAATCATCATAAAAAAGGAGTGTTTATCCTGCACGACCAGCTGAATTTGGATGTATGGCCGGATTGGGTCAAACAGGAAAAACCGCTGCTTATTTTCATGGAGAGCCGTAAAAAAGGCGAGGAGATTCCTCATCATAAACAAAAAGCAACATACATACTCAGCTCGATGAGGCATTTTGCTCTGGATTGTTATGATTCCGGTTTTGAGGTGTTGTATCACTCAACGGAAGGTCACTTTGATGAAGGCTTAAAAGAGATTATGGACTTGTGGGAAGGCTCGCTCACATTCATGACACCCTCAGAATGGGGTTCAAGAAAAAGGCTGAGATGTGTTAAGGATAAATGTAGCAGAAGAGTTGAAGAAATACCGAATGGTTTTTTTCTGGTTGATCCGGATAAATGGATAGAAAAGATAGAACCCGGATATCGGATGGAGTATTTCTATCGGGATATGCGAAGGCAAACGGGTTTTCTGATGAATGGTGATAAGCCGGAGGGAGGTGAGTGGAACTACGATGAACAGAACAGGAAGCCGCTGCCGAAAAACCATCCCGTTCCGGAGATCAAAACTTTTGAGCCGGATGAAATCACGAAAGAAGTAATGGAAATGATAGAGGATTATTTCCCCGATCATTTCGGAAAGATGAAAAATTTTCATTACGCAGTAACCCGGGATCAGGCGCTGGAACTGCTCGTTCAGTTTATAGAAGAACGACTGGATGAATTTGGCCCGTATGAAGATGCCCTGAAGACTGATGACCACAAACTTTTCCATTCACAGCTTTCTGTTTATTTGAATAACGGTTTGTTGCATCCGAAGGAGGTTTGCGAAGCAGCCATTTTAACATATGAAAATGGAAATGCCAGGTTGAATTCAGTTGAGGGTTTTATACGCCAGATTATTGGATGGAGGGAGTTTATCAGGATTTATTATGAGGCAATGATGCCCGATGCACGAAATGCTAACCATTTCGGCTTTACAAATAAGCTTCCGAAGATGTACTGGTCCGGCAAAACGAAACTTAAATGTATGGAGCAGTGTCTGCGTCCCGTAATTGAAGATGGGTACTCACATCACATCCAGAGACTGATGGTGCTAAGCAATTTCAGCAATCTTACTGAAACCGATCCGCGTGAGCTTAATATGTGGTTTTGGTTTGCCTATGTGGATGCTTATGAATGGGTAGAACTGCCCAATGTACTTGGGATGAGCACCTATGCTGACGGTGGTGTTTTGGCATCAAAACCGTACGTTTCGAGTGGAAATTATATCAACAAAATGAGTGACTACTGTAAAAATTGTCACTACAGCGTAACAAAAAAAACAGGGGAGAAAGCTTGTCCATTTAATTATTTATACTGGAACTTTGTGGACAAACAGAGAGATACTTTTAACGATAGCGGCCGGGTGAACTTTATGGTGAATATGTTTGACAATAAAAAAACAGAGAATGAAAAAGCTGAGATAAGAGAGTCAACTGAAAAATTTCTGAATAAGTTGGAGAGAGAAAGCTAAAAGAATTGGTTAAAAAGTTTGAAGTTTACCTTCAAAACATCACATAAATTGTTAACTTCGCAAAGCAGAAAAACCATCAAAAATTCATGAGTAAACCAATCAGCGAAGTTACCCTGAGAACCAAAGGAATTTTACCCGTTCAAAAATTGAAAATCCTCACAGAAATCGGCATGATTTCCGGTTCTGACGATCACCCGATCGAGGAAAACCAGTTCCAGCCAAATTCTATCGACCTGCGCCTCGGTACCAAAGCCTACCGTGTACGCAGCAGTTTTTTGCCCGAAAATGAAACGGTTCAGCAAAAAATCGACAAGCTCCATCAATATACTTTTTCGATTGAAGACGGTGCTGTTTTGGAACCGAACTGCGTGTACATCATTCCGCTGCTTGAAGAGTTAAAGCTGCCGGTTTCTCACTACTCTCCGCAGAAGAATCTTTTCAACGGATCGAATAATGAAGAGGTAAGATTTATTTCTGAGGAAAACCTTACGGCCAAAGCCAATCCAAAAAGCACAACCGGCCGGCTTGATATTTTTACCCGCGTGATAACCGATTATTCTCACCGGTTTGAAGAGATTGACCAGG
>SKYV01000281.1 GCA_007127745.1 Balneolaceae bacterium | reverse complement strand
TGCCGGCCACGTTAAATGCGGCGGAAGTGAGTTCGTTCTCGCTGTTTTGAAAGGTGATGACCAGCCGCATGCCCACTTCGGCCTGAAGTTTTTCGGCCAGTTTTTGTCCAATGAACAGCGGGTTTCGCACATCAGAATCAAGATATTCGCCTTCAGACAGCAGATTCCGGATACTTGTTACCGAATCTTCCCGGCCGGGATCGATACCGCGAACCATAACTCCTGAACTTGTAACGGGTGATTGTATGATGCCATCGGCAAGTGCGCGGGCACTAAATATTTCAACACTGTCACTCATTTCGAGGAAATCTTTGATTTGATCGGATCGGCGGATGAACATAGACGTTTCACGTTCGTCGCGATACTCGGGATGATGAATTTGAATGTGAGATACTTCGTTGACCAGCCGTTCAAACCGTTGATTAATAAATCCGTTTGATACGGCCGATACGGTAACCCCGGCCCAGACCCCCGCAATTATCGCGGCAAGAAGCACGCCGCTGCGCCCCGGATTTCTCCACAAATTTCTCCACGCTATTTTGATGATTTGTAAAATCATTATCGCCTCGATGCATCAAGAATGTTGAGAGTGCCCACTTTTACCACCGGATAGAGTGAGATGATGAAAGCCAGCCCAAATATGATGGACGCCTGCAGAATAAATAAATCTGAGTGGAGGTGGAACGGCATAACCGCCTCAAATCCCATATCGTGCATGATGTCGGCGATATCACCATCAAACCGAATGGGGTTGTGGTAGAAATAGAGCAATACCGGAAAGCCGGCTATTGAGCCCGACACAACGCCAAGAAAACAGATGATCAGGGTTTCAAGAAAAATTACACCACTGAGCTGCACACGCTGCATCCCCACGGAGAGCAGCAGCCCAAACTCTTTCATCCGCTCGAGAGTCATCATCAGAATGGTTCCGAAAAGCCCAAAGCCAATCACAACATATAATATGCCCATCATCAGATACATCTGCATTTTATCAAACTCAATGCCCTGGATGAGTTCGGGCATCAGCTCCGGCCAGGTGAGTGTTACAAGATTGTTATCCAGGATTGCCCTTATGGCTCCGGCTACGGAATCGGTGTTTTCAATTTCATCCGGGGTCACGAGAATAGCGGTAACATGATCTTCTGCCGAGAGAAGCCTTTGAGCAGCAGGAAGAGAGAGATACACGATCTGATTATCCATATCCCGCAACGGATGTTCCATCAGACCGGCAATTTCAAACAGGCCGGAAGCGCTCATTCCAAAGCGACCCTGGCCCAGCAATACCAGTGTATCGCCAACTGCCACATTCAGCCGGTTTGCGAGCCCTGTACCCAATATGGCAGCTTCTCCTCCCGGCTCAAAAAACCGTCCTTCCACCACCCGGTCCTGCAGCCGGTTCAGCCTCTGTTCCATTTCAAGGTCAATTCCCATCACGAGAGCCCCGCGGGCCTGCACATCACCGGAAGCCAGCATAAAGGTTTCTATCCGTGGTGCTATAAATTCGATGGCGGGATCGGCATTCAGAATATCATGTTCAAAAGTGCTGTCGGTATAAAAAGAGTTGTCGAGCGAAGGCTCCCGCTCAAACAACGAATCCTGAATTTGTATATATCCGGTGTGAAATTGTGCCGTGATGTCGATCATGTGATTATACGAGCCCCGGCTCATCGATTCCAGAAACAGAGAGAGAACCACCGCAAACAAAACAGAGCTGACAGTGATCAGTGTACGTCGTCTGTTTCTCCAGATATTTCTCCAGGCAAGTTTCAGGTGCATATGTCGATAAGAGATTTTTTGAAGCCGAACAGGATTTCATTGATAATGATGCGAAATCTGACCCGGCCACCATATAAACTCATTATATAAAATAGTTAGATTAGTTCATATTTGGCTGAATTTGAAAGCGGTTCCCTTCTTTGTTTCCTATGAAAGAGGTTAGAATCTGGAGCCCTCAAAAAAATTATTTATATTTTAGACAAATATATCTAAATAATATGTATCCAGTAATTTCAAAAACCACGATTGCTCCGGGAATAAGCCGCCTTGAGGTTGAAGCCCCGTTGATTGCCAAAAAAAGAAAGCCGGGCAACTTTGTTATTGTTATGCCCGTCGAAAAAGGGGAGCGCATACCACTCACGATTGTAGAATCGGATCCGGAGAACGGCACCATTACCCTGATTGTGCAAGCCATCGGCAAAACCACTCATATTATCAACAAAATGGAAGCGGGAGACCATTTTATTGACGTAGTTGGTCCGCTGGGTGAGCCCACTCCCATCAAAAATGTGGGCACGGTTGTGTGTGTGGGCGGCGGTGTGGGCACGGCCGTGATCTACCCGATGGCAAAAGCACTGAAAGAAGCAGGAAATCGTGTGATCGGCATCATCGGTGCAAGAAACCGGGAGATGGTTATTTTAAAAAATGAGATGGCTGATTGCTCAGACGAACTTCACATCACTACCGACGACGGATCTTACGGGTTGAAAGGATTTGTAACCGATGCGCTCGCCCAGGTCATAGATGAAAATAAAACGATTCAAAGTGTATATACAACAGGCCCGCTGCCTATGATGAAAGCGGTGGCTGAACAGACACGAAAATTTGAACTGCACACAATGGCCAGCCTCAACCCGATTATGATGGACGGCACCGGGATGTGCGGGGCGTGCAGGGTATCGGTGGGAGGTGAATTGAAATTTACCTGTGTGGACGGCCCCGAATTTGATGCCCACAAGGTCAATTTTAATGAGCTCATCCAGCGGAATAAAACCTATTTTAATCAGGAGAAAAAGTCATTGGATGCATACAATGAGAAGTGCAAAACCAGGGGGGCTAATGTCTGAACGTAAAAGAGCCAGAAATAACGGGAAAGCCAATGAACGGGTTATACACCTGAAACCACCGGAGCGGATGAAGATTCCGCGTCAGCAGCCCATTGAAAAAGAACCAGATTATCGCGTTTGCAATTTTGAGGAAGTGTCCGATGGTTTTGATGTAAACCTTGCCTCAGAAGAGGCGCTTCGCTGCCTGGAGTGTAAAGATCCGGTTTGCATGAAAGCGTGTCCAGTGAATATCGATATCCGGGCATTCATCCGCCTGATTTACAAAAAAGATTATGATTCTGCGATAAAAAAAATCCGGGAGTCGAACTATCTGCCGGCCATTTGCGGCCGTGTTTGTCCGCAGGAAAGTTTATGCGAAAATGTTTGCCTGGTAGGCAAGCGAAACGAACCGCTTGCCATCGGAAAGCTGGAACGGTTTGTTGCTGATTATGAACTAAAAAACGGTAATTTTTCTCCCCCCGAAATCAAAGAAAATAAAGGCCAGAAAGTAGCCGTGGTGGGAGCCGGGCCGGGCGGATTAACGGCAGCGGCTGATCTTGCCATCCGCGGATATGAAGTTACCATTTACGAAGCGCTGCATGAAGCCGGCGGTGTTTTGAAATATGGAATTCCCGAATTTCGCCTTCCAAAGCATATCGTGGATGCAGAGGTTGACCGTGTAAAAGCACTTGGGGTAAAAATTGAGACCAATGTGATAATCGGGCGCACCTTAACTATCGATGAACTGTTTGATGAAATGGATTTTGAAGCGGTGTACATTGGCACCGGTGCGGGATCGCCCAGATTCATGAACATTCCGGGTGAAAACCTGAGCGGCGTCTATTCAGCCAGCGAACTACTGACTCGTGTGAACCTGATGAAAGCGTACAAATTTCCTGAATACGACACACCGTTAAAAATCGGCAATCGTGTGGCAGTGGTAGGCGGGGGTGATGTGGCCATGGATGCTGCCCGTACCTCGGCAAGGCTGGGTCCCGAAGTCGTAAATCTGTTTTATCGCCGCTCGCGTGAAGAGATGCCTGCCCGAATTGAAGAAATCCATCACGCAGAAGAAGAGGGAATTCATTTCCATCTGCTCACCAACCCGGTGGAAATTTTTGGCGATGAAAACGGCTGGGTGAAAGCCATCAAATGCCAGAAAATGGAGCTGGGTGAGCCGGATGAAGAGGGCCGACGCAGGCCGGTGCCCATTGATGGAGAATATATAACGATGGATGCAGACACCGTAGTCATCGCAATTGGACAAAGTCCGAACCCCATAATTCAGCAGACCACACCGGGCCTGAAAACAACAGATTGGGGAACGATCATCGTGGATGAAATTGGCGCCACAAGCCGAGAGGGGATTTTTGCCGGCGGAGATATTTCACGCGGCGGTGCTACGGTTATTGAAGCTGTATCTGACGGAAAACGGGCATCCCGGTCTATCGATGAATATCTGACCGAAAAAAAAGCCGTATTGAAGACGTAAATGATATTTTTACGACTGGTAGTTATGTCACGAGTTCTCTGAGATTCTTCGGATATCGGCAACAAAAATCAGTTCATCATCTTCAATATCCAGAACTCCGCTTAACACTTCAAACCGATCACCCACGTGCAGAGGTACATCAACGATAGGCGCATCTCCGGTATTTGGCACTGCTCCTCCCTCATTTTCCCAGTTAAATATTGATTTATAATAGTGGGCTGCTTTATCAGATAAATTAATTTTCAGCTTGATTTGATTTGTTTTTGTATCCATATACATCTCCGTTAATTATTTGAGTTTATTTGTGACATCAAATTTGGAACATCTCTTCATTTATAATTGTGGTGGTTCTGTTCTATTAACACTGCAAAATTACTTATCGTTTTAAGTTGCTACAGATGGTCAACAGTAGATCATCTCTTTTTTATCTTTTTACAAAATCAGGCTTTTAGAAAGTTGTTACACAGAGTTCACTCTCTTGATGATTTTCTGCACTTCCAAATCAATAAGCTCAAGATCCTGCGGGCGGGAGAGGCGGTGTACGCCGTCCGGAACAAGTATAAGTTCACACTGGTCAGGGCCAATTTTTTTCTGAAGTTCGAATGATTTTTCCCAGGAAACATCCGCATCTTTTTTGCCGTGAATCAGGCAGACAGGAATGTCCAGGTTGAGTTTTTCACGGTTCAGCAAAAGGTGCTTTTTACCGTCTTCGATCAGTTTGCGGGTAATGATCACCGGCTCCTCCTGGTACTCGCTTGGGCTGCTGATAAAACCCTTTTCATCCATTTTTTTTCTCTGGGCATCACTCATTCTCTCCCCGTAAATCGATTGGGTAAAATCGGGCGAGGAGGCAATTCCCACCAGTCCCGCAATTTTATCCGGCCGTGAAAGAGCTGCTAAAAATGCAATCCACCCGCCCATGGAGGAGCCGACGGCAATTACCGGTTTGGGGGCAACACGATCGAGTATCAGCAGGGTATCATTCAGCCAGTCGCTTACGGTGCCATCCTCAAACTTCCCGTCAGATTCTCCGTGGCCGCGATAATCAAACCGCACGTACGCCTGCCCGCGTTCTCTGCAGCATTTTTCCAGCCAGAGCGCTTTGGTTCCCTGCATATGCGAGAAAAAACCGGGCATAAACATCACCGCGGGAGAGCTGCCCGGCAGATAATTGAATGCAATGGATAGACCATCCTTTGATTGAATAAAGTTTGGCATAGCAAGAAACTAATCAAGAATAGTATCAATTTTACGCAAAACTTTGGGTAAAAAACGAAATGGCAGCGGGGTTTCAGAAAGCTGACCAACAGTTCCACAAAGATATAGGTCGTAATCCGGACAGTAAAAGAGCCAGGAACCAGATACGCCTGTATGTCCGAGCAGGGCAGGAAGCGGCTTGAATGGAGTAAATAACCGAGGCATTTTAAAACGCATCATTCCCAGCCCGTATTCTATCGGCCAATTGGGCTGTCTTAATCCGGCAACATCACGCGGGAATCCGAATTGGTTCCAATTTTGCATGAGTTCGAGAGTTTTTTTGTTTTGGAAAAATTGATATCGAAAAATAGCCCGCATGAAATTCAGAAGATCATCTGCCGTACTGTAAAGGTCACGAAAAGATTGAAGCAAAAGCGGCTGTGAAAATGGCTTGTCATAAATCCAAATA
The DNA here is from genome assembly GCA_007127745.1 of Balneolaceae bacterium. Classification (GTDB taxonomy): domain Bacteria; phylum Bacteroidota; class Rhodothermia; order Balneolales; family Balneolaceae; genus Rhodohalobacter. Next base: position 7,305 of record SKYV01000281.1, on the reverse strand, counting down.
TCCGAGGGTTTGGTTTTAAGATGTTCCGGTTGATGGCCGGGATGAAATGTGCTGTGAAGGCCAAGTGGCCGGTAGATCAATTCTTCAAAAACCCCGTGAACCGGCCGGTTCATTACTTGCTCAAGAATGGCCATGAGAAGCTGAAAATTGGTATCAGAGTAGCGGATTTTAATTTGGCTGCACCCAAGTGGCTGCGGTGGAAAGTGTGGGGTTAGTTTTTCCTTAACAAAATTAATGGCTTCAGCAATGCTGATTAACCTGTCCTCTTGCTCTTCAATTTGATCCAGCAGGCTTTTTTTACCTTTGGGTTTGTCTTCCAGCCAGTCGGGAAGTCCGGTGGTATGGCTCAGCAGATGCCGTACTGTAATTTGTGCCGAATAATCAGTTCCATCCATAACATGCAGTTTGCCGGCTATTGAATCAGGCAGATAATCTGAAATGGGTTTGTCAAGGGAGAGCTCATTCTGCTCAGCCAATTTCATGATGGAAGCTGCAATAAACAGTTTCGTGACACTGGCAATCATAAAAGGTGTTGTAGTATGCATCGGTGTTCCATCAGCGCTCGCTTTACCGGCTGTCCCAACCCACTGAAAAGAGCCACTTCCATTTTCAACTCCAAAAATGGCGTGTTTTACATGCTTTCTGGAAGTAAGCTTCTGAAGAGAGTTTTCCAGGAACTCTTTCAATTTGTTTGACTGAGAATCAGATATATGCTGAAGAGATCTCATTCGATTTAATCTTCCATAAATTACATTACTTTTGCAGGTTGAGTAAATCTCGACAGGAATACAGCAACGCCCAGCAGAACTTCAGTAAATCCAAAGACAAAATAAAGCAGCTGAAGCCAGTAGAACGGTATGATAACCATCTGGGCAACAATCCAGAGCATTAAAAAGAATCCCAGAAAGGCGGCAAGGATGCCAGACTTATTGTAGTTTTTCAAAGTCAGGATTCCTGAAAATATATGCCCAATTCCAATAATGATAAAAAGAATAAGTCCGGGCACTAAGTATGAATTAAAAAGAGACCGTGCCAGCCAATCCGGGTTTAACCCAACAGTTGCGCCGGTTGAATCAATGACCAGCCCAAGTCCTCCTGCTATTGCTCCAATGCCGATAAAGAGTTGAAGAATTGCAAGAGCCCTCATTTTTGATATAGTTATTTTCATTTTAAACTGTTTTACAAGTTTGTGTCAATAATACAGCCTTAGACGCAAAAAAAGAGTAAGGGTTTAACTGATTTGTAAAATTATTTTACAAAACTTTGGGGAGATTTTTACTGTAAAAATCAGCTTCAGATTTTCTTATGAATTTTTTGATGTAATTACTTCACTGATATCTCTTCGGGGCGATCTCGGCATTGGTTTTGCGTACCCGAACCGGATCAGCAATAATGGTTCTTCATTTTCTTTTAGTTCGAGAAATTCTGAGAATTTATTTCTTACAGATTCAACTTCGCACGGCATATTAAGATGGGCATGGGAAATTCCCAGGGAAGTTGCAGTGAGAGCTGTTCTTTCAAAGCTTCGGCCTACATCAACCCAATTCTTTTTAGTTCGGTTTTTTGCAATAAAAAAAATCAAAGCTGCTGAGCTGCGAATCATGTTTTCACACTTTTTGGCTTCGCCCTCAGGAGTTGCAAAATTGCGGATAATCATTTTTCCCAGCCATCTTGGTACGGATGGAAAACCCATAGCCGATGAGGTAAGCCCGTCTTTTCGCTCAAGTTCTTCATGTTTCGAAAACCGTATCCACGAAATCAATTCCTCGACAAATGCACTGTCATTAAATTGAATCTGGTTGGCCTCTTTCACCAATTTAATGACAGGCCCAATTTGTTTGTCATCGGTTAGATTGATTTTAAGATCCACATCCGGATAGGTATTAGCATTTGCCAGTTGTTGTAAATGATCATCCGGAATTGGTGAGCCGTCGTAAATTCTGCGGTTTGACTGTCGCTCGGGAATGGCCCGGTACAGGTCAGTTACTTCTGCAGAAGGGCCTTCGGAAAATTCAACTTCCAGATATTCTTCACTGTTTGGGAAATAGTTCACCTTTGAAAAGTAGCCGTCTTTCTGTGCGGCTATCACAAGATTCTCAAGGGCACAGCCCAGGCTGATGTACAGCGCATGATCATCCAGGTCCACAACAGGAAGCCTGCGGCTGAAATCGGGATAGATTCGGATCCGATTGTCGTGAATCGAAAATTTCCAGGGCTGTGTGTTATGGCCGGATGGGGCCATTGCTGCGTAATGTATCAGATTTTCAATGTTCATGATCATTCTCTAAAATTTTTTTGGAAATCATGTTAAGTCAGAAAAAATTGATTTTAATTTTCATATATCATTTTTCTGGTCATGCCGCCGTCAATGATTAGATTCTCCCCGGTAATAAAGTTATTCTCCGGATTGCAAAGAAACAGGCAGGCTCTTGCGATATCACCCGGTTTACCAACCCGCTGTGAGAAGTGCTGCTTATGGTCTTTTTCCCGCAGTTTGTTGTAATCCCCGGTATGGATCCATCCGAGGCTGATTGCATTCACTGTGATATTATGCTGCGATAATGATGCCGCCATCGCATGGGTAAGGCCCAGCAAGCCTCCTTTTGAGGCTGCATACGCTTCAGAGTCAGGCTCCGACATCAATGCCCGGGTTGATGCAATATTGATGATCGCCCCTCTACCGTTCTGTCTCATGCCTACCGCACAGGCCTGTGAACAGACAAATGCCCCCCGAAGATTGGTGTTGATTACACGGTCCCATCCTTCGATGTCCAGATCAAAAAATGGTGTGAACTCTGAAATTCCGGCATTATTGATGAGTATGTCAACCGGCCCAAATTTCGTAATGGCTTCCTGTACCATCTCTTTTGCGGATGCTGGATCAGAAATGTCGGCGCGGATGAATTGTGCGAGATGTTGATTCTTCAGCATCTCCTCTTCCAGCTTTTTTCCTGCTGTTTCGTCCAAATCTGCAATAGTGACGTTCGCACCTTTTTCAGTGAATGCTTTCACAATGGCACGGCCGATGCCATTCGCGCCGCCGGTTACAATTACATTTTTATCTTGAAATGACATAATGTGATTGGTCAGATTTTAATGGTTGTAAATCAAAATTAAGATGGAATCAGGAGATTAAAAATGGTCTCTTTGTCGAAAAGTATTATTCCAAAACCCGCTGTTTTACATTGATCAATTCCGAAGTAAATCTGGCAGGCTCGCCCAAAAATGGAGTATGGGCTGAATTCTCAAAAGCAATGAGCTCTTTTACCGGAGCGTCAATTGTTTCGAAATATTCCTTTATAAGTTGGTGAGGAGTGTTGTAATCATGCAATCCGGCGAAGAAGAAAACCGGTATGTCCAGTCTCGTAATCTTTTCGGTGTAATTAATGTGCCGAGCATAAACCTCATCCCACATCGGGCCGCTGCCGCGGTTAGCGCCGTTCAGCCAGCGATAGTAATCCACGAGATTATACTCCGGCGCCTGCATTGCAATGCGGGCTAATTGGCTCATGCTGATATCAAAATTGCCGCCGTATTTTCCCACCAATTGTGCGAAGGCTACGTGCTTGCTGTGTTCGGTAAAGGGCGGGCTGCCCAGCTCTTCGAGGTGTTCGATGTCATCAGGGTTTTGGGTTTTTTTTATTTGATCTTGCAGCCAGTAATAACCGATTTCATAAGCACGGTGATTGTCCACAACCTGACTGACGCTGATGTAGGCAATAATATCTTCAGGGTATTTTGAAGCAAGTTCAATACCAAGTTGAGTTCCCCAGGAATGCCCCAGCAGAAAGGTTTTCTCCTGGCTGAACCGCTCTTTTAAAATAATGATCAGTTCGTGTGCATCACTCAAAAACCGGTCAAACCTCATGCTCTGTTCATCAAACTCCCGGTGGTTGGATTTTCCCGCACCCCGCTGATCCCAGTGCACCACAATGAACTCTTTTTCGAGTTCGCTGTCCAAGTGGTGTGCCAACGGCATTTGCGCCGCACCGGGTCCGCCGTGCAGCCACAACAATACAGGATTGGTTTGATCGACACCACGTATCAGGATGGCCTGTTTCATACCACCAAGTTCAACAAAACTCAGCTCTGCAACTGATCCTTCTATCACTGAGCCGTCAGCAGTGGTAAAGGGCTCTGTATAAGGAAAAAGTGCTCCGCGGACAATAAGCAGAATTGTGATGACGATTCCCATCAAAAAAAGGGCAAGAAACGCCAATATTTTTTTAAGTGTATTCATCCCTTAAAAGGCTTCTCCAAGAGTAATATACAATCCGCTTCCGTGTTTGCCGATGCCATAGTCAATTCTGAGATTGGTTTTATCGTCAGGATTTAGATTGTAACGCAGCCCTGCTCCGGCGGCAAATTTCGAACTGCTGACAGAGAAATCTTCAAACCGGTTCCACACTTCACCGGCCGCTGCAAAAACTGAAAATCCGAGCCGTTTGTAAAATTGCTGCCTCCACTCCGCCTGTAACTGTCCTGCATTATTATCCCGGAAACGCCCTTCGTAATATCCCCTCATAATTTCACGCCCTCCAAGACGTGAATATTCCTGGAAGGGCGGCGTGCCTGAAATGAAATTTGCCCGAAAATGAAATCCAAGAATTGAGTTGCCTTCACCGCTCAGGTCAAAATATTTGCGCGCATCGAATTTTAAACGGCTGTGAGGATGTGTGGCCCCTAAAAACCCGGGAAAGTGCATTGTAGAAAATTCCAGGTAGTGATTGGAGGTTGGCCAGGTGATGCTGCTGCGTTTATCATGGCGGATTGACAAGCCAACACCCGGCAGTGTGCTGCCTTCCATCCCGCTGATGTTTTCGCCCTGATAAGGTTCTCCGTCTTCGTCAAAAAATTCAACTCCCGAAATACGGCTCCATTGCACATTGATTCCTGCAAACAGATGGCTTCCCATTTTTTTCAGGGCCGCCTGCTGAAAACTGAGAGCCCGGAATTCTACATCCAGTTCATCTTCGCTGCCGGTTAATGCTCCCACTCCCCAATAGTTATCCGGGAAAAAGAAGTATTCGTGACGTCCTTCAAACAGCCAGTCTTCGTTTGATAAAAAAATGTTGGGTGTCAACTCCACAATGAATTGGTTGTTCAGGGTATAGGCGCTTGAAAAAATTACCTGGGAAGCCCTTGTTTCGGGGCCTGCCGTTTTTGGCTTGAACTGAGTCATCATCAACCCGCCAAACACCAGGCTGGTTTCGGGCATGTAGCTGAAAAAGGGCAGAAGAACCGTGTTGGTTTGATAGGGTTCCTCTTGCTCTTGCTGCTGGGCAAATATTGGCTGCAATACTATCAAAGATATCAGAACCAGCAGCAGTTGAGATTGAAAGAAACGCTTCATCAGAAATTATAGGTTAATGATGCAGTGAGTACACTACCGGCAGTTCCGAAAACCGAGTCGTCACTGCCAATGAAAAATTGCCCCAGAAGGCGAAAATCCAGATTTTCTGCGACCGACCAGGTCAAAGAGGGGCTGATAAAGACAGCTTCTTCGTCCGGATATGCGATTGCAGCAAGAGATCCGTCAACAAGCAAATGAATGGGGTAAGAAAGTTGTACAGTTGCCTGGTATCTTGAAAAGGATGGATTATCGGGAGTGATCTGTTCGGCAAGGAGCATAAATTCGTCTCTGCCTCCCTCGTGATTATAGAGGAATTCGGTAATCATAAAGAGGCTGTTATCAAACATATACTCAACAGAAGCCGAGATTATGAAATTCGTTTCCCGGCTGCCGTCGGTTTTTTTGATATCTGTAAAAAACATGGTTTCGCCTTTTATTCCTGCTCCGCGGTAATCTCCGGCCCATCCGCCGCCTGCGGCAAACCGTTCTCTGTAATACCCGCTGATTAGCTGCACGTCGTAGCCCCGCAAATCGAACGAATAAAGCATGGCAGCCACGCTGTTTTCCAGGTCGCGGCCGGGGTTTACCGCAATTTCAAATCGTGATGTGAACCCGATAAAGCGCTGTATTCGGATGGCATCCGAGCCGGGGCGTTCGGGATAATCGAAATCATACAGCGAATAGATGTTGAAAATATCATTCGGGTTGGTAATCATGCTGATGCCCCAGTTCACCCGCTGCCTTCCCACGCGAATATTCCAGTCACCGCTGTCCCATTCTGTGTACAGCCTGTCGGGGATATAGTGCAGAAGCCAGTTGTCTTCCCGAAACATCATCCAGGAAAGGTTTACCAGGCCGTCGTCGGTATCAATGCCATCGGCATATTCGGGAAAATCAGAAACCAGGTCACCGGCAAAAAACCGGGTTCGCATCTGCCAGTGAACTGTGACGTTTGAGGACGCAAACCACCTCACATTCAGGCGGTTTTGCAGCCTGTATTCCATCCATGATTGATCACCGAAAGGCTCTGGCAGCTCCGCCGAAATCCGAACCGGGTTTCCCTGCAAATACCCACTGATACTAAAATTGTCAGAAATTTGGCCAAAAACCATTGATGGCGTTCCTGAAAAGACAAGAAGGAACGCAACAATCAAAAATGAAAAACTCAGCTTACGCGGTCTCATTGGTTTCGGTGTTCTGAAATTCATCTTTGTCAATGGCGCCGTCAACCATCGTAATCACCCTGCGGGCACGGTCAATCACGCGTTGGTCATGCGTAGAAAAGACAAATGTGATATTCTGCTCTCTGTTCATCCTGTTCATAATGTCGAGCAGGTTCATGGCAGAGTCTGTGTCGAGGTTGGCAGTTGGTTCGTCGGCCAGAATAAATTTCGGCTCGGACGCCAGCGCTCTTGCAACGGCTACGCGCTGCTGTTCTCCCCCCGACATCTGAACCGGCCTTGCATCTTTCCGGTTGCCGAGCCCTACTTTTTCGAGCAGTTCATCCGCGCGTTGTTGGATCTCTTTTTTATTCCGGTTTTGCAGAAGCATGATAAACGAAACATTTTCACGGGCGGTAAAAACGGGAATCAGGTTGTAGTGCTGAAACACAAACCCGATATTTTTCAGGCGAAAATCGATTCGCTCACTGTCTTTCATTTTGGAAATTTCTTCCCCGTTAATTCTTACCGTTCCGGAGGTGGGTTTATCGAGCCCTCCAATCATGTTCAGGAGCGTGGTTTTGCCCGACCCCGATGGCCCGACTATGCTGGTAAATTCACCCTTTTCGATGGTAATGGATACATCCCGGAGTGCATGAACCGGAACGGTGTCGGGATTGTAAACTTTGGATAAATTTTCAGTTTTTACGATTGACATGGTTTCAGGTATTTAATTTCTGGTAAATGTGTTATAAATCAGGTGTCTTTGGCTGCTTCCAGCGGGTTTATTCT
>SKYV01000094.1 GCA_007127745.1 Balneolaceae bacterium | reverse complement strand
CTGCACTATTATCCCAAAGCAAAAGTGGCGCATATCCGCGTTAAGGCAAAAGAGATCCGGCAGGATGAACCGCTGCTTATTATCGGGAACAAAACCGGGGTTGTGGAAACCGTTGTGAATTCTCTCTGGGTTGATGAAATGCCTTGCGAAGCTGCCGGAAAAGATGAGGAGTGTACCATCAAAGTGGAAGAGAGGGTTCGTACGGGGGATAAGGTGTATGTTTGGGAAGAGCGGTAAGCCTGAATTTCAAACACTTTATCAAAGAAAATCAACTTTCATAAGATTACAAATTTCAGGGATTCCACCAATTTTTAAACGGTTTTCTTTGCATACATTATTTACTTAAAACAACTACAATAGGGCTTAAAAGAAAATTATGAAGGTAACGTCCAAACATCTGTCATTGCTGCACGAACTTACCGAAGAACAGTTTAATGCCGTTGAAATGCATTCTTTTTTGAATGTGATCAGTGTCATCAGGTTACAGCTCGAAACTCTTCAAATGCTTTCCGGCAGTGCCAATTTTCTTGATCATATCATTCATATCACGGACTATCTTACCGAAAAAATTCAGAAAGGCGATCATAAAGTATTTTTCCCTGAGAACATCCGATCCTATCAACAAAAAGTGCTAAAAGATATAGATAAATTTGAAACTCTTGAGAAAAATTCCCGACTTCTGGCCGAAATTGATGATGCCAGAACCATTCTTCTTGAAATATTTAAGGTAATGGATATTCGGTCTGATGAACTTCATCGGAAAACTCAAAACCCCAATAAGTGGGAGAGTTATTCGATTGGTGAATTCAAAGAGGATTTCAACAAGTTTTTCCATGCCGTTGAGAAAAACAGCAAGGGGAAATATCAGATCATTCAAAATATTGCCAACAAAGGACTCAATGATTACCTGGTAAATTTTGAGGTTGATACGGATAATGGTAATGAAATAAGCATGCCTCTTGCCTTCAAAGATGTGATCCGCGATTTAATTGCCAATGCCCGAAAATACACACAACCCGGAGGACAAATTAATATTGGTTTGTCTCAAAAAACGGGGATTTTGCGATTTATCGTGCAGGATAACGGCATCGGTATCCCGGAAAACGAGATGGATCGTATTTTTGAATATGGATATCGGGGTAAAAATGTCAGGGACCGGCCCACCATGGGCGGTGGTTTTGGCCTCACAAAAGCTCTCTACGTTACCGTTCAGCTAAACGGAGATATGTGGATCGACTCGAAAGAAGATGAGGGCACCACCATAACCATCGAACTCCCGGTAAGGGATGCCGGATAATTATTTGTTGCGATCGTATCCGTTCCAAATATTTTGGTGGTATACATCAAAATAACTTTGTGAACTAACCTGTCGTAAATCTCAATCTCATGAAAAATATTTCCTGCAAAAAATTTATCCGGCTCTCAACCGGTGCTGTTGCTGCAACAGCCCTGAGTAGTATTTGGGGGTGTAACACAAAACCAGCCCCTACAACTCCCATCGGCCTGCAGCTCTACTCTGTTCGCCACGAGCTGGATGATGATTTTGAGGGATAATCATTACGGTTTACTCTACAACAACAGCCGTTCCGTAAACCAGGATTTCGGCTGCACTGGTCATGATATAACTGGTGGTAAACCTTACATCCACAACGGCATTAGCTCCAGCGGCCCGTGCTTCATCCACCATTCTGTCGATCGCCTGCTCACGGGCTTCCCCCATCATTTTGGTGTAATCGTGTACTTCGCCGCCAATCAACATTCTGAATTGTGCAAGAATATCGCGGCCCAGATGCCTCACCCGTATTGTATTTCCCCTGACAATGCCCAATGTTTCTACAATGGTTTTTCCTGCAATTTGGGATGATGTTGTAATTTTCATCGTATTACATCTTTATAGCGTTCATGTTTATTGAGATAAATGCGTTCCCGGATCAGAGATACAAACAAAATAATAGCGCCCGCAGCGGCAGCCACTATGGCCGTTTTCAGCCACCAGGCCAGTTCAGGATCGGTTAACAATTCTGAAAGTGCTGTCCATGCGCCGTAAAAAAGAAGTACCACTGCTCCAATCGTGAACAGGATCCAGCCGATTCCTCTTTCTATTTTTGTAAATACCCGTCTGTTGAAATTATCCCATAACTCCGGGGCGGGTTCTTTTAGTTTTGTTTGAAAAGTCATCATTTTAAGGTTTTTTAATTGTTCATATTCTTCTGCCCGTTTCGGATCCCCGAGCAAAATACGTTTTAATTCGGCTTCATCAGCTGATGAAATTTCTCCGTCAATAGAAGCCATCATCATCTGTCGAATACGTTCGGGATTATGTGTGTTCATAACCTGCCACCTCCATTTCCGTTTTAAACCGTTTTCGTGCAGTATATAATCTCGACATGACCGTACCTATCGGGATATCAATCATTTCGGCGATTTCTTTATACGAATAACCCTCCAGGTCTTTCAATACAATAATTTCACGGTCGTCCATGCTTAATCTTGAGAGTGAATCTTCAATCATTTTCTTTTGCTCCTGTTCAATCACAGCATCAGACGGATTACCATCTTCGGCTTCCGGCTCAATCCATGATGCAAGGCTGCTCATCACATCTTCCTTTTTTCTGCTCCGGCCTCTGTGTTGATTCAGGCAAAGCCGTTTCAAAATGGTATAAAACCAGGGATAAAACGGCCGATCAGGATCCACTCTTTTTCGGGAATTCCACACCTTTATAAATGTTTCCTGAGATACTTCAACCGCATCCTCATGATTACCCATCAGAGCAAGTGCATGGAAATATGCCGGTTTCATCAGCCGGTTCACCAAATCTGTGAAAGCACCGGTATCACCGTTACTGACTTTTTTTACAATATCAGATTCTATGTGGATTCGGCTGTTCATCTTTAATTGTTCTTCCGTTAATCATACACCGAAATAAACTTTTTATTCGAAAAATTCTTTAACAACCGGAAATTTTTTCTGATAAATTAGATAAAAATGTCTCCTATTCTTTATATTTCTTAAAAGCATCATTCAGGATAAACACATTAATTACTGATTGATGCATACGGGCTATATTAAACCTGAAATTATAGCGGGACATGAGAGGGTTAAAAAAGTTTGTTTATTTTTTCCTGCCGCCTCCAAATTGGCGAATACCTGTTGCCATTGTTACCGGGGCTTTGACCGGGGTAGCCTTTTATGCACTTTATATTTCAAATGCGGTGAGTTATCTGTCTGATTCTCCGGAAACCTGTGTGAATTGCCACGTGATGGGCCCTCAATACGCTACCTGGTTTCACAGCTCGCACAGAGAACACGCCACTTGTAACGATTGCCATGTTCCGCATGACTGGGTGGACAAGATCGCCCGCAAGATGGAAGCCAGCAAGGAAGTCTGGGGCTGGCTCTTCGGCACCATCGACACGCGGGAGAAGTTCCTCGACAAACGCCGCGAACTGGCCGAACGGGAGTGGGCGCGTCTGCAGGCCAATGATTCGCTGGAATGCCGCAATTGCCATGATTTCGAGTACATGGACCTGACCGCGCAGCGCAGCCTTGCCAGCAGCATGCATGCCATGGCGCTCGGCTCCGGCGAGGCCACCTGCATCGACTGTCACAAGGGCATCGCCCATCAACTACCCGACATGAGCGGCGTGCCCGATCTGGATATCAGCCTGCT
>SKYV01000226.1 GCA_007127745.1 Balneolaceae bacterium | reverse complement strand
GTCAAAACTTTCTTCTTTAACCTTTCGGAATGTTTTGCTGGTGATGAGCGAGTGGGGCGGTGCATTCTCAGCGATAAACCGGTAAAACGCCCGGGCTTCATCTTCATTTGCCGCAATACGAATTTCGAGGCCCTTGCCGCTGTTTTTTACCCATCCTTTCAGGGATCGTTTCTGCGCAGCCTGATACACAAACGGACGGAACCCGACTCCCTGAACGATTCCTTTGTAATGGAGATGAAACGTGGGCATAAAACAGAAAATCAAGCCGATTGCAGGCGCTGAACCTGTTCTTTCAGCCAGTGATACCAGTTGTCCATCCCGTCTCCTGTTGTGCAGCTAACCTGGAAAATTTGAAGTTTTGGGTTGACTTTTTTGGCATTTTCCACCGCCTTGTCCATATCGAACGGTACGTAGGGCAGAAGATCGGTTTTGTTGATGATACATGCGCACGAAGTGTGAAACATATCGGGATATTTGATGGGTTTGTCATCTCCTTCCGTCACACTCATAATAACTACACGCTGATTTTCGCCCAGGTCGAACATTGACGGGCACACAAGATTTCCCACGTTCTCGATGAAAAGGACACTGTTTTCCTCCGGTTTGAGTTGCTGAACGGCATGAAGAACCATGTGAGCGTCTAAATGGCATCCTTTTCCGGTATTTATTTGTATGGCTTTGGTGCCGGTAGCTTTGATTCGATCGGCATCCAGGCTTGTTTGCTGGTCGCCTTCAATCACATAAAATGAAAAGTCTTCTTTCAGGTCGTTTAATGTGCGCTCCAGGAGCATGGTTTTTCCAGATCCCGGAGAACTGACCAGGTTGATGGCAAAGATCTGTTTGGCATCGAAATAACCGCGGTTTCGTTCGGCAAGCAGGGCATTTTCGTGCAGCACATCTTTTTCAAGGTGCAGCAGCCGGTCCTGTACATGAGGGTGGTCGTTACCGTGAGAATGTGAGTGATTGTGGCCGTGATGATGATGTTCGGGATGATTATGGCCATGGTCATCTTTTACGATGTGAGCTTCATCCGTTCCGCATCCGCAGGTTATACACATGACTACTCCGTTCAGTTTTTGATTTTTTCTTCAATTCGCAGAGATTTAATCTGAAGTTCTTTTCCTTCAAGGATCTCTGAAAAAAATTCTCCGCATTCTGGACAGGGCTGATGCAGTGTTTCCATCAAAAATTCTGTTTCACACAAATTGCACCGCCCTTTTCCATCAATGTAATTTGTGATTCGCCCGGCTTGTTCGAGCATGCTGTTTTTCACACCCTGTTTCCAGGCAAAATCAAAGGCTGCCGGTTCAATGGTGCTCAGTTTACCGATAGCCAGTTCAATTTCTGAAATGGTAGCTGCACCGGCTTTTTGAGCCTCATTTTCGGCTATATCGATAATATGTAGTACAATCGACAATTCATGCACGTTCGGTTGCCTTTTTCTTTCTAAGAATCATCCAGGTAACTGAGGCTGCAATCATAATAAAAACGGCAGCCAGCACCATGGCATGCATCGGTTCGGTTAAATAGTGAATCAGTGAATGGCCGTCAGTGGTTCCATGGCCGGGGTGTGCCAGTAATGCGATGTTTCCAAGCACAAAAAAAATGATGGACGAGATAAGTGATATTCTGAAAATTTTCATAATGACAGAGACTAAAGGATTATTATTTGATTTTTAATAAGATGGTTCTTCTTGTAAGATATAATTTTTCCGGAATAAGTCAGCAGCACAGTCCAGATTTTGCCGCGCCGGGCTGCTGAGCGGTTTGCCCAGACCCCATTCATATCCGGTAATTTTCAGCACGGAGGTCTCAGGTTGTTTGTTGTACAGTGTTTTAGCCAGATAGAGAATGGCTTCAGGGCTTTGCATGTGAGATGAATAAAAGTATTCTGTGGCCGGCTCACACACTTTCAGTGCAATTCCATCCGGGAGATCATCAACCGTGGCATCAATAAACAGAACGGTGTGGAAATTGCTGATCAGTTCAGCATCTTCAACCTGAAGCTGATACCGGTATTCGAATTCAAACCGATCGGGATATAGTTCTTCCATCCGGTTTAGAAACAGCCAGCCCAGGCCGTCATCAGCCCGGCCGGTATTCCCGATTCCAATCAGCAGTGTTTGATTCTGTTCAGTTTTTGATTTTTTCATCTACCAATTCTCCGTTCGAATCATACAGTTCAGCTTTTAGCGGCATTTTTCCCATGGCCTGGGTTGCACAGCTCAGGCAGGGGTCATAGGCGCGGATGGCAACTTCCACCTGATTCAGCATACCCTCGGTAATTTTTTTCTTTTCACTGATCACTTTGTCAGCCACCCAGCGTACCGCTTTGTTCATCGCATCGTTGTTGTGGGTGGTGGAGACGATCAGGTTACAGCGGGTGATTTTGCCTTTATCGTCCACTTCGTAATGGTGTGTAAGAGTGCCGCGCGGTGCCTCAATAATGCCGATTCCCGTTTGTCGTTTTTCACCCTTTCGCACCAAGTCATCATCACTGAGAATATCCGGATCAAGCAGCAGTTCTTTAATCACTTCGGCACAATGCAGGGTTTCAATCAGCCGTGCCCAGTGAGAATACATGGTGAAGTTATTCACCTTTTTTCCGGTAAATTCTACAAACTCTTTCCGGGCTTTTTCGGCCAGCGGAGTGGGAATGTAATCGCAAATATTTACTCTGGCCAATGGCCCTACCCGGTTCCAGCCTTTTTTGCGGCCCAGATCTTTCAGATAGGGAAATTTCATGTACGACCAGCGCTCCACGGCTTCAGAAAAATAATCGGCATATTTATCGGGATGTACATCCGGGAGGGTGATGTTTCCTTTGGCGTCGATGGCACGCATCAGGCCGTCGTACATCTCCATCGCACCATCGGGCTGAACGGACCCGAGATGGCCGGACGGAAAAGCGGCAAATTCATCCAAAAACGTTCTGTTTTTTTCATGATATGATTTAATGAAATCTACCATTTGTTGCGACCATTCGATCATTGTATCCACATTATTTTGATCGCTGCCGTTTAAAAAGTAGTCGCGGTTTTTGGCAGTAAAGGTTTTATATACCCCGCCTGGAATAGCCAGGGTGCCGTGTATACGCTTTCCTGAAAGGGCTTTAATAATCTCCTGCCCAAACTTGCGCATATTAATTCCCTTAACGGCCAGATCTTTATTTTCGACAGCAACTCCGACAACATTTCGTTTTTCGGGCGGGGCATCCACACCAAAAAGCAGGTCGGGTGATGCCAGGTAGAAAAAGTGGAGTGCATGCGATTGAAAAATTTGCCCGTAGTGCATCAGTTTACGAAGTTTGGTAGCAACCGGAGACAAATCAGGTGGATCGATGCCTACGATTTGGTCGATTGCTTTAGCTGCGGCCAGGTGGTGGCTTACCGGACAAATTCCGCACAGGCGCTGCACAAGGTTTGGGGCCTCCCAGTAGGGATGGCCCTGAATGAACCGTTCAAAGCCCCGAAACTCAACAATATGGAAAAATGATTCATCCACTCTGCCTTTTTCATCCAGGTGTATGGTTACCCGGCCGTGTCCTTCTACTCTTGTTACCGGATCGATTGTGATTTTACGGCTCATATTTTCTCCTGTTTTTAATCGTACTTGAATTCAGAGTAGAGTACTGAGTAGTTTTCATCCCAAAGCAGGTTTCTCACTGCTTT
>SKYV01000152.1 GCA_007127745.1 Balneolaceae bacterium | reverse complement strand
GTTATTGATCACCCCAACTCCTGGGTTTACCAGCAGGCCAAAAACAGAATGATTGTATCGAAAGGTGTTTTTGCCGCTCTGCTGGTGCCAGAATATCAGGAGTTTGTTAGCAGCAAAAATCCCGAAGTACTGGAAACATCATCCTCAAACGGCTCAGCCTAGCCAAATCATCAGAAATTATTTTAATCCCAAATTAAATCATCTCAATAACAAACATTATGGAAAATCAAACCACTTACAAAAAAGTAGCCTCACACGAAGCCGAAAAAGGAACCTTTAATACCTGCCTGCTGCTCTACTCGGGCGGGCTGGATACCAGCGTCATGCTAAAATGGATTCAGGAAGAGTACGACTGTGATGTGATTGCACTCACCGTCGATATTGGACAAAAAGCCGATAATTTGGATGCCATTAAAGAAAAAGGGCTGAAACTCGGCGCCAAAGACGTCATCGTTTATGATGCCAAGGATGAATTTGCCGAATTGTGTACCGAAGCGGTTAAAGCCAATGCCGACTACCAGGGCGGGTATGCCCTTGGATGTCCGCTCGGCAGGGTGATGATCTCCAAACTGGCCGTTCAATTTGCCGCCGAGTTTGGCTGCGAAGTGATTGCACACGGCTGCACCGGAAAAGGCAACGATCAGGTTCGGTTTGAAGGTTATATTACCACACTGAATCCTGACCTGAAAGTAATTGCACCCGTAAGAGAGTGGAACATGGGACGGGAAGAAGAAATTGCCTACGCCCTTGAAAACGGAATCCCCGTTGAACAGACCAAGAAAAGCCCCTACTCTTACGACGAAAACATGTGGGCCAACACCGGCGAAGGCGGCGAAATCGAAGATCCCGCACTGATTCCCCCGCTCGAAAACATCCTGAAATGGAGCAACACTCCGCAACAGGCCCCCGATGAGGAAGAGCTCGTAAAAATCGGGTTTGAACAGGGCGTACCGGTATCCATCAACGGAGTGAAGTATGATCAAAAAGATTTGGTACTTCTACTCAATGAAATTGGAGGGAAGCACGGTGTGGGGGTTTTCCATCTGATTGAAGACCGGATAGTAGGACTAAAAGTGAGGGGAATTTATGAAAATCCTGCCGCACACATCCTCATCAAGGCTCACAAAAATCTTGAGCAACTCGTCTCAACCCGGGAAGAGAACGAACTGAAAACCCTGATGGATCAAAAATGGGCTTATCTGATGTACGGTGCCAAATATTTTGAACCGGTGATGGATAACATCCGGGCCTACATCAATGAACAAAACAAAAAGGTGACCGGCGAAGTAACCATACGGCTCTACAAAGGGAATTGCGATGCGGTATCCTTAACATCACCCTACTCACTCTTTGATGAAAACCTGGCCACATTCAACAAATCGGCCGCATTCAATCAAAATGCCTCCCCCGGATTTATTGAACTGTGGAATCTACCGCAGAAAACAGCCTATCAATTGAAGCATTCAGTGAAGAAGGAATTGGCTTGAAGGAAAGGCAAAAGTGAAAAATACTAAAACGTGATGGCGCAAACGCCTGTGCTGAGCTTGCCGAAGTATCCCGTTTGTGCATCCAAGCCCAATGCCAAATACTTGAACTGGCGCAAGTGTCCACTTGTGCCTTTCATGGCCTTAAATTGGACAAATGGAATATGGGTCCAAGCGGTCGCTTGAACCAGTAAAACAGAAACACTTTTTGCTTAATTTGTGAAAACCAAATCGAAGTAGTGTAAATTGCATTCAACCTTAATGATGACGTAAACACCTGTGCTGAACTTGCCGAAGTATCCTGAAATGGCGCAAACGTCCCGTTTGTGCCTTCTGCCTTCTTTCTTAAGTTGAAATTTACGGTCAATCCTCAGCCTTAAATACTGTTAAACCTATAATTTTCATTTGAAACTGAATTCAACCATGTCAAAACTCTGGCAGAATAAAGAATCCGGCAAACTAAAACCCGCCATAAAAAAAATGGAAGCTTTCACAGTCGGGAATGATTATATTCTCGACCAGGTACTGGTTCCGTACGATCTCGCCGCTTCCAAAGTTCACGCCGAAGCACTGCACGATGCCGGAGTTTTAAGCCGTAATGAATTAGACAAGTTAATCCGAGCACTTAATAAAATCCGGGAGATCTGGAAAAAAGGGGAGTTTGAAATCCGGATTGAAGATGAGGACATGCACACGGCTATTGAACTGTATTTGACGGAGAAACTGGGTGATTTGGGTAAAAAAATTCACACCGGCCGCTCCCGGAACGATCAGGTGCTGACGGCCATGCGGCTGTATGAAAAAGAGAAGCTTGAAGGAATTGTCAATGAATTGAAAAAAACGGCCGGCCTGCTGCTCGATTTTGCTGAACAAAATCAGAATATTCCGATGCCCGGTTTTACCCACACACGAAAAGCGATGCTCAGCAGCGTGGCCCAGTGGGCAGGCGGTTATGCCGAATTGATGATCATGCAGGCAGACGCTTCAACTGGTGTGCAGTCGCTCATCAACCGGTCGCCACTGGGTACGGCCGCCGGATTTGGCACCACATTTCCGATCAACCGGGAAGCTGAATCTCAAAAATTAGGCTTTGCTTCGCCCATCGCATGTGCTGCAACTGCACAGCTTTCAAGAGGCTGGGTGGAACTGCAATTGGTGCAATATCTGCATGGTATTACCGCCATTTTGAACCGGTTTGCATCCGACATCATTTTATACACCGGTGAAGCCTATCGCTTTTTTGAACTGGACGCAGCCATCTGCACGGGATCGTCCATCATGCCGCAAAAAAAGAATCCCGACCTCGCCGAACTGCTCCGGGCGCGGCATTCGTTGGTGGCCGGATATTCCGGAACCCTTCAAATGGTAACTGCCAATCTGACCGGCGGCTATCACCGGGACTTACAGCTCACCAAAGAGCCGGTTATCAAATCGTTCGAAAACACGTTTGAGATGCTGGAAGCCGCTCAACTTCTGATTGAAAATATGCAGGCAAATCAAAACACTCTTGAAGAGGCGTGCACCTCGGAACTGTTTGCCGCCGAAGCGGCCAACAAACTGGTGAAGGATGAGGGCATCTCCTTTCGGGAAGCATACCACCAGCTCAAGGAAAACCCCGAACTGGTTTCCGAAATCAGTATCGGTGATCTGATGAATGGGTTTACCCAGCTCGGCAGCCCCGGTAATCCGGGCATTGCTGAACTGAAAGCACAGCTAAATGCTTCGTCTGACGGCTAAAGCGAATTAATTAATTGAGGGCTAAAACTTTCAAGCCGTCTGACGAATTACCTGACCAAAGAACCAAGTCCCCAAAATTCGGCAGACGAGAACTGCAATCGTCAGCCGAGGGGTCTGGATCTTGCCTTTTTGGTTTTACTCTTCTAAACTGATTGAATGAAGAAATTATCAGCGGTACTCTGCTTAACCCTGTTCAGCATATTTTTGATTCCTGTTCAGGCATCGGCTCAAGGCGGGCTCGAGGAGCGTACTATTGAGATTGCAAATTACCTTCATAAAAAGGAGGGCACATTTTCCGTTTGGTTCCAACATCTGCAGAAAGAGGAGTTGTTTTTTGCAATGAATCCTGATAAAGTATTTCATGCCGCCAGCACCATGAAAACCCCGGTGATGGTAGAACTTTTCAGAAGGGCATCGCTGGGTGAGTTCAACCTGACTGATTCTATCAAAGTGGAAAACCGGTTTACCAGCATTGTTGACG
>SKYV01000206.1 GCA_007127745.1 Balneolaceae bacterium | reverse complement strand
TTTATTGATTTTACAGCAGATTGGTGCATTACCTGCAAGGCAAACGAAAGAGTTGTATTTACATCAAACCGCGTGAAAGACCGGTTCGATGAACTCGGCTTTGAAATGATTAAAGCCGACTGGACAAACCGAAATCCGGAAATTACCCGCGCTCTGGAATCTTTTGGCCGCAATGGTGTTCCTCTGTATGTTATCTATAGTCCATCTCTCGATGAACCGATGATTTTACCGGAATTGTTAACACCAAATATCGTATTGAATGCGCTCGACCAGATCGAACTCCCCGCCGAAGATCTTACAAAAGCAAGCAGTTACAATTAAACCATTAAACCAAACCCTCAAATCATGAAAAAAATAATACCTCTGCTTTTTGCTCTTTCAGTAAGTTTAGTTCTGATCAATGCAGCAGAATCCGATGATCGGTCTGGCGCCGTTGTTGGTGAACGCGCACCCGACTTTTCCGTTGTTGATGCACACGGGCAGGTTCATTCTCTGTCTGATTATGAAGGACAATATGTGATTCTTGAGTGGCTAAACCACGGTTGCCCATTCGTTCGAAAGCATTACGACGGTGAGAACATGCAGGAACTGCAAAAAAGATATACTGAAAAAGGCGTTGTTTGGCTTTCAGTAGTTTCATCAGCCCCGGGGACCCAGGGATACATGGAGCCGGATGAAACCATCCAGACTGCCGAAGAAAAAGGTGCAGCGCCAACGGCCATTTTACTGGATTCTGACGGAACCATGGGCCGTGCCTACGATGCAAGGGTTACACCGCAAATGTACATTATCAATCCTGATGGAATTCTGGAATTCAACGGTGCGATAGATGACAAACCAACAGCACGCCTCAGCGATCTTGAAGGCGCCCACAATTATGTTGTTGCTGCTATGACCAGCCTTCTTAACGGTGAAGAGGTTGAAGTGCGGACAAATACTCCATATGGCTGCACAGTGAAATACGAATAAATGAATTTTACCCGTCTGACCGGTACTGGCGCAAGCGTCCGCTTGTGCCCCCGATAGGTCCAAGCGGACGCTTGAACCAGCTTTGGTGTTATCCGTCAGACCGCTCAAAGCGGTCTGACGGATATTTTTTCCCAACAAGATGATTCATAATCGATAACGTCATGCCGGACCCTGATCCGGCACCTCCTTCTCTTATCAAAAATAGGAGATCCCGTATCAAGTACGGGATGACGGCCTTTTTGGACAACCCCTGACGGGCAATTTCCCTAAACTCGTTCACTCAAAGCTTTTCTAAGCCCGGTATAACGGCGGGTTTGCCTTTCGATTCCTCTCATGAAAACCATGAGATCCCCGAATAGTGAAAATTTCTTTTTTGCCCTGGTAATGGCCGTATAAATCAGCTCACGAGTCATCAATGGATTGTCGATGCGGGGAAGCAGAAGCTCCACGTGGTCAAATTCCGATCCCTGGCTTTTGTGAACCGTCAGAAAATAGGCCGGATTGAAATGAAGAACCCGATCCGGTTTAATTTTTTTGGTAGCGGCACCCGACTCTACATACAGCCAGAGTTCACCGTTCTGATCTTTCAGACAAACTCCCAGATCTCCGTTAAAAAGCCCGAGGCTGTAATCATTTTGTGTAATGATGACCGGGCGCCCGTGATACCATCCGTTTTCAATCGCAGCCAACCGGCGGGATGCAATTTGCTGCTCCACCAGACGATTCAGGCGGTCTGATCCGGCCAATCCTCTCCTGAGTACCGACAGCCAGATCGACTTTTTCCAGAATTCGATCAACGCTTCATGATCATCCATGTTCTGAGACTCCTCAACCCGCTTCATCAGGCCTGCCATCATTTGGCCAAAATCATTTTTCTGATAGTTGAACTCACTGTAATCCAAATCCTCAAAATCATCAAAAATTTTCCTGACTGCGGCCTCATCATCCATCCCCTGTTTCACAGCCTCTGAGAGAGTCCCGATTCCCGTCTCCGAACCGAATCGATAGCTTTTTGTCAGATACACAATCGAATCATCCGGCCCGGATTGACTCTGAACCGGTAATTCTGCATTTAATCCCGTTTTCCGAAATTGTAGGATTGTCTCTTCCCGAAAGCCATTCTCCTTTTTTTGGCACAGGTCAGCAAACACCGATCCGGCCTCGACTGAGGCAAGCTGATCTTTATCTCCTAAAAGAATAAGCTGAGTCTTTGGGTGCAAATGACGGATCAATTGGTGCATCAGTGATAGATCAACCATGGACGCTTCATCAATGATGACAAGATCGAACCGGAGCCGCTTTCTCTCTACCGGAGGCAGCAGTCCACGTTCTACCGTGCCAGACAGCAGGCGGTGTAAGGTTTTGGCTTCAGTTGGAAATTGCCGGAGTTCCTGTTCACTTAGTTTCATTGAAGCAAACTGTTGAGCCAGTGCTTCACCCATTCGGCTTGCCGCTTTTCCGGTGGGAGCAGCAAGTGCAATTTTGAGAGGCTTATCTGAAATTTTCTGATGAAGAACCAGTAGCCTGGCTATTGTTGTGGTTTTGCCGGTTCCCGGACCGCCCGAAATAATCAATAAAGGCCTGATGAGAGAAAGAACTGCCGACACTTTCTGCCAATTGACTCCTTCATCATCATTTTCGGGGAAAATTTCATCGATATACTTACTTATATCACAAAAAGAATTATTTTTATATTTTTCCTCAATCCATTGCAGCAGTTCTTCTTCCTGGTGTTTTATTTTCTGTAATGCGAGTAAATTTTGATGTAAAACAAGAGGCCTCACTTCACCCTCTCCTCCGATGATCTTGCTGTTTTGCAACTCTGTGATTTTAACATGACCTTTTGGCAGGCGCCGAATATCATCCGGATCAAGCCCCAATTCTTGCGCCCATAAACTTGTTTTCTCTTGAATTGGAAGGCAGGTATGCCCGGCTTTTAAAAATAGAGACACAAACACTGCACACAGCTTTTCTTTATCACTGAGTGGGCCAAATTCCTTCTCCATGAACCGGATCAATTCTTGCTCGTAGAGCTCAATCCATCCGGCCTTCACCCCTTCTTCCCACCAGGTTAACTTTTTCTGTTTTGTCATGATGTTCGGCTTAATTCCATTTCAAGCTGTTCGATTACATTTCTTTCCGGTTTATGAAGCCAGACTCCATTACCGGAGTTTTTCTTCATCCCCCGCACAAAAAGATACGCAGCACCCCCAAAATGCCTGTCATAGTCGAATCCGGGCACTCTTTTTCGCAAATATTTTATCAGGGCCATTGTGTAAAGATGATATTGCAGATCATAACCTGCTGCTTCAATTTCTTTCTGAAGAACTTCCGGCCGGTAATCTTCTTCCGAATCTCCCAGGTAGTTCGACTTGTAATCGAGGATAAAATATTTGCCATTTACCCGTACAATCAGATCGATAAAGCCGGTCATAAAATGCTGTAACTCCTGGCCAGACTCACTACTGCTTTGTTTTCCATGCCTGATGATTTCGAATAATCGACCCAATGAAGAAGATCTGCTTGAAAAGTTAAATTCCATCTCTCGCAATTGGTTATCCCGCGCCACTTCATTCAGTTTAAAACTGGAAAGATCAGCTCCGCTCACTTGTTCCAGCATATCCTGAAGAACCGGGTTCCATTCTTCATCAAAACGGTACTGCTCCAATACATTCCTGACAATGGAGCGTGATTGCTCACTGACCGGCTGAGCAAAATCAAAGCCATCGTGCTCAAAAATTTTATGAATCACGGTTCCGGCTTCAGCTCCCCGCGGAAACTGAAAAATGTTCAAAGCCTCCTCTTTCGGCTGAACCGGGGAGAGCGCCTCGGTATAGGCTTCCATAATTTGATCATAATCCGGAGCTCCGGGCTCAGTTTTTTGTCCGGTTAGTGATGAAAAACTATCCAGGTACCTTCTGACAGGCAGCTCTTTTGGGCCGGTATATGGCCGAACCATCAGGCCGCTCTCTTTTTCTGATTTCCGTCTACCTTCATCCAAAGTTATCTCATCCTGATCATCGGTAATCCTGATTTCGAAAATGTCAGAATGTGATTGATCAAGATTGCTAAACAGATCAAGAAAGTGTCCGTCATCTATCAATCCATTCTCCTTAATCGTTTTATAGTTATTTTCGATGAATTCCGTAACATACTTTCTTCCAACGAGAAGAGCACCCAATCCTGATAAATGTGAAGTATTGTGTGTATCCCAAATCACCGAACAAAAATATCGGGCACGGGTCATGGCCACGTACGCTTTCCGCACCTCTTCGGCCACCGATTCCAGCACTCTTCTCTGTATCGCAAAATCCCGCGATTCACTTCTGCCCTGGTCAATATTGATGATCAGCTCATCTTCACCCGGCCGATGATACGGCTCCAATAACCGGTTTTTGATTGCTTTTCCATCCCACAAAACCGGGCAAAACACCACTGGATATTGCAGCCCCTTGCTGTTGTGAATGGTACTGATTTTCACCAGGTTCTGATCGCTTTCCAAAAGCAGCGTTTTCTCTTCATCTTTATCGGGGGCTGCCATCTCATTTTGATACCAGGAAAAAAGTGCCTGCGGATTCAGCTTTTCTTCATTCTCTGCTTTATTGCAAATATCGGCCAGATGATAAAGATTTGTGAGCACACGCTCAGAATCCTGAAGTAAAGAAAAGTGATGCAGGCTCCCGCCGTTAAACAGCAGCGCCCGAAACATCGGATAAAATCCATCGGACATCCAAATCTCCTGTAATCTCTGCAGCTCGTCAGACAGCGCCTGAAATTTTTCCTCATCCTGCTGAATTTTTAAAAGCCGGCCGAGTGAGACACCAAAAAATCCACTTAATAGCGCACTATTGACTTTTATCCGGTTGAGCGGATCAAGAACGGCATCCATCACCAGTTGCAGCCGCCGGGCTTCGGGAGACTCAAAGACTTTATCCTTCGAATAGATCACAGCATCCACCCCGACAGTTTTCAGCCTGGATTTTATATCACGTGCGTCTTTGTGGCTTGGAACAAGAACTGCGATGTCTGATGCCTGTAATTTTCGCCCTTCAAGGGAAACCCCTCCCCGTTCCGATTGTTCTATCAGATCAGCAATCTGTTTTACGGTGTGATTGAATGCAAAATCTTTGGATGACCTTTTGTTAGATTCAATTCCTTTTCTTGCAATCAGCCTGAACGGCGGCGGAGACTCTCCATTGACCAGAAATTGATTTTTAAGTTCAGACCTGTCCGATTTCGACCGAATAAACTCAATCTCTTTCTCGATAAACGGAATCTCCGACTGTTTAAATAGCTGATTAATCGCTTCTACCAATTGCGGGCTGCTGCGATAGTTATTTTTGAGTGTGTAAAAAGTGCCCGTGCTTTCGGTAGCGGCTCTAAAATAGGTATAGACATCTGCACCACGAAATGCATAGATTGCCTGCTTGGGATCACCGATCATCAGCAATCCCGAGTTTGCTGAGCTCTCCGGGTAGATCGAATCGAAAATGGAATACTGAATCGGATCGGTATCCTGAAATTCATCCACCAACGCATACGGATTTTTTATCCGCAATCGTTCGGCAAGCTGATCTCCCCGCTCAGGATCGGTCAGAGCTTCATTTACTTTTTCCAGAAGATCATCGTAAGTTACTGCATCGGAGCGCACTGATAATTTTTTTCGGCGATTTATAACTGATTCATAAATCTCAAATAGCAGTTCGGTTTCTACCCGTTTTATGTCCGAAACCTGGTCTTCATACCGGGTTAAGAGTTCAAAGAAAGGATGCTTTTCTGTCGGCTCGGCTTTTCTGCTTTTGGGGAGGTTGTCCTCATCATACAGATAATCGGAAGTGAAGTATTCCAGGCTTTCCGGTGCATCCAGTTCATAAACCTCATCCGCTAAAAAAATTTCCAGCTTTCTGAGGCGTGAATTCAGATGCTGCTGAAACCTGCTGAGTTCGCACCGGTTCAGAATATCGAGGATCTTGGTTTTCTCTTTTTCCCAGATCTGCACCAGCTCGTTTCGAAGCGTTAAAACTTCTTCGAGATAAGAAACCGGGTCCGGCATCCTCTCTCCTTCAACCACGGCGTATGATTTATTGAACAGATCATCAAGTTTATCCTGAAGATCATCCGGGGTTTTTGCAATATCCAGCAATTTACTGATATAATAACGGCCGGCCTCAGAATTGCCGTAACGGGCCATAAAATTCCTCCAGAAATCTTCTGTGGCCTGTTTGAGGAGTTCATCCTGCTGCATCACATCCACCTCAAAAGGTGTTCCGGCCAGCAAAGATTCTTCATTCATCAGCTTTTGGCAAAAGCCGTGAATGGTGGTTACCTGGGCGTCATCAAAATTTTGGATGGCGTGGTGAATACGGGAAGCGGCATCTTCGCGGTCACTGATGTTTGAATCGAACTCTTTCAAAAAAGTATCATCGCCATTATACCCGTTTTCCAGCACAGTCAGGCAGTCTCTCAGCCGTTCAAAAATCCGCTCCCGCAATTCAGAGGTAGCTTTTTTTGTGAACGTCATCACCAGTACTTGATCAAGCTGGAGTTTTTTCTCGGTCAAAAGGCGGATCAATAATCCCACGATCGTGTAGGTTTTTCCGGTTCCCGCACTGGCCTCAATAATAATGCGAGGATTCCATTTAAGGTCGAATACGGAGTTTAGCGGCTTTTTCTTCATGCTTCCTCCATGTGTTCCATCATTAATTCAAAAAGATTGCGAAATTCTTCGGAGACAAAGTCCTGCCTGAAGGGAATATTCTCGCCCATGATGACGGAAATGGAGAGATCATCCCGCTCGGCATAGGAATAATCACTGCCTTCAAATTCCAATGCTGCCTGCTTAACCGGATTTTTCTTTTTACGGCTCCGATTGGCCTCTTCGTAGGCATAAACGGTTCTTGGAAAAAGTGTAAGCGGCGACTGATGCCCACGCACATACAATTTGGCCAGTTGTATGAGCACATCGTTCACTTCTTTTACCGGTTTGAAGGTGTGCCAGACGGGATCACCACCCTTCAGATTGCAGAGCAGATACGATTCCTGCTGTTGATTTGTTGATGCCTGGAGGCAGAGGTGCCGAATCCAGCTCTGCAGAGCAACACTACCGGAAAATTTAGAGGGTGTGATGTCCAACAGAAATCGGTCTGAATAACTCAGAATTTCTCCCTCCACGGTTATTTCGGCCAGATCTGCGAAGAGTTCGTTCACGGATGATACCGGTTGAATTCCTTTTTTCTGCAGTGCCTTTTCCGATGTTTTCACATTTGTGAGGATTTCTCTGAAGAGAATTTCACCCGGCCATCCGGATGGAAGTGCACCCGATTCAGTCAGCAACTTTTTAATTGTGCCTGTGTCCATTGCCGGGTTCTGTAAAACCAGCCAACCGAACACACGCTGAAACAGCAGATGTTTTTCGAGATGATCGGGTCGAAATTCATCTTTCTCCGAATCAGCATCACGCAGCCGGGCTCCTAACTGTTGCTGAACAAACCATTGTACCGGATTCTTAAAAAAGCGAACCAGATCATTCACCTGAATTTCACTGACCGGTTCTTCATCCGGCAATTCTGCTGAAAAATCAAATCCCTCAATATTTTGTTGTCCTGAAGCAAGTTGTTCAGCCATTTGAAAGTGCAGTTTTGAGTAACTCTTCTCATCTCTGAAATTGGATGGCGAAAAATGATTCAGCGCCTCTTTTTGAATGATTTCATCCGGAGAGCAATCATACAAATCAGACAGATAATCAACCCATTCGCTCACTATGGGTGAAGGTGGAATGGTTTCGTTGTCCACAGGACTCTGTCCGATGTAGCTGCAGTAGTGAACATCTCCGGCGGCAAGAACCGATTCCAGAAACAGGTTGCGGTCTTCAAATTTGCGGTTTCTGTCGCTGTCGAGCGGATTCTGCACCATCAGGTCAAAATCGGGTGAGTGGGTTTTTCGAGGAAAGGCCTGCTCGTTCAACCCGATCAGTGCAATAACCCGAAACGGAATACTTCGCACAGGCACCATCGAACTGAAGGTGATACCCCGGGTAAACATGGCGCTTCTGGATACGGGGCTGTCGAGCAAGGCAAGCATTTCGTCACGAATCAGCGAAAACGGCACTTCCCTGTCAAAATGAACAACAGCGGCACTCTCCCGGAGTTTGTCGATGGCCGAAGCAATCTGTAATCCTGCCCTGTCTGACTTGCTCTCTTCTGTCAAAAACTGATCCGTCAGTCGGGTCAGCCAGTCGTGCCACTGTTCTGCACTTTGCTTCTCTTTTGATGTTTCTCTGAACTGATCAAGCCGGTGTAAAAACCGTGAAAACGCAGCCCAAATCTCTTTTTTGGATGTCGAATCGATGTCGGAAAAAAGCAGTGTATCCCCGGCAAGGCGGCCCGGTTCATCTGCCATCCACTGGCCGAGCCATCCCCGTTTCATGGCGGCCATCCAGGTCTGCGTTTCTTCTCGGGGCTGATCCCATTCCGTACGGTGTTCCCCGGTCAGCCCCCACACCACATGATTTTCCTCCATCCACTGTTTAATGACTGAAACATCCGAAGAAGCCACATCGAACGATTCACACACCGGTTTCAGGGAAAAGAGATCCATAACTGCAGAAAATGAAAAGCGCGAATCCAGCAGATTCAAGAGCTGACGAAATGCCCGTTCAGCCAGTCGTCCACGTTCATACGAACTTCTGATGTTCCAGGGAATGGCGGGTAATTCCTCCTCACTGTTATCAAAAACGGCCTTGATTAACGGCTCGTACTGTTCGGGATTGGGAGTTGCTACCAGGATATCATCAGGGTGCAGATCTTCATATTTCTCAAAAAGTTCCAGCAGAAATTGCTGCAGGGTTTCGATTTCCCGCAGTGCCGAATGGCAGGAACGAATTTGAATGGTGTGATCGGGCCGAATGGTTTCGGATGTTTGACGATTTTCTAAAACGGCCCGTTTTAACGCCTGAAGATTGCCTTGCGGCGATGAACTATTTGGTTTTATGAATTCCCGATTACGGCCTAAAATTCCCGTAATCGTCTTCCGGATATTCAATGCCTCCCGGCCCAGGCTTTTCAGAAGCGGATGACTCAGATGATCCTCGGCCGGCAATTCACCTTCTGTGGGCTGCACATAATAGAGATAGAGATTGCATTGATTACCGGCCGTTTGAAATGCATTCAGAACCGGAACCGGCATCAATCCGGGATTGAACACAAAAAAAGATTCATCAAATTGCAGCTCTTTGTTGCGCACCGCCTTTAAAAGTTGATGTTGTAACTCAGCCCGATTTTTTCTTAAATATGGATCTTTCAGCCTTGCCCATTCGCGATTCAGAAGCCTCCAGAGTTCCGACTGCCAGTGCTCATCACCGGTTCCCTTTCTACCGTTTTGCCAGCTCAGCAGCATTTCCGGCCGGTAGACGATGTACTGGTCAAACACCGAAGCAATTTTCCGGGCCAGCTTCCAGGCATACAGTTCCTGCCTGCCGCCGGGCTGCCTGTTGATGTATGAATGCAGATTCGGAAACCCTGAACGGGCATCATCATCCAAAAGAATCCAGTATAGTGACCAGCTCATCGGCATAATATCCGACGGAAGAAGTTCCGGAAGATCAGGAAACTTGCGGCGAATCTGCCGGTACATCCACTCGGAGGGCAGTACAAAATCCAGGTTGGCGGCAATCCCGTTTTTTTCTGCCAGATAAAAACGAAGCCAGCGAGCTGTGTCGAGATTGGGGACGATGACGGTTTGAGGGGTGAGCGGATTTTCGGGAAACGATTGATTCAGAGTTTCTGACAAAGACCCGGCAAGTTCGGTTAGTTGAGTAGAACAGATTTGGTGAATCATAGATGGACGTTTCGTTTCCTTTTATCCTCAAAATAATAACGAGGGGTGACAGGTTGCGTCACCCCAAAGTGCCAGAATGTACAGGTTTGCTGTTCGATTAAATGATTAAAAGAGTGTAACTTCATACCTGAACAGGTTAACTTCAATATACTTTTTAGAAAATTCAAAACACATTGCAGGCTGGGTAGTTTCAGTAAAATAATTTTATATGAGTCAACTCTCGCAGTTTGGGTTTCTCGCTGAGTCCCGCAAATGTATCCGCTGATGTTCGCTGATAATCTGCTTTAAGCTCAGCGCAACTCTGCGAGAAAATTCTCCAAATACGTATTTTATTAATCATTTAAAGTTCGACTGCGAAAGTTGAGTAACTGATAATCATCAATTTAAAATATATTTATGCTTATAGATTTAATTGCAGGCGCAAGGCCCAATTTCATCAAACTGGCACCGGTGGTAAACGAAATTCAAAAAAGACAGAAAGAGGGACTGAATCTCGATTTTCGCATTATTCACACCGGTCAACATTACGATTATATAATGAGCCAGACGTTTTTTGATGAGCTTGGCATCCCCGCCCCCGACATTCATCTGGATACCGAAAAAGGGTCGCAGGCCGTACAGACCGGCTCCATCATGGTGAAGTATGAGGAGGAACTGGAAAAACTGAAGCCCGATATCTGCATCGTATTCGGAGATGTGAATTCCACAATGGCATGTGCCATCACCGCAAAAAAGATGGACGTTCCGGTTGCCCATGTTGAAGCCGGAATCCGATCGGGAGATTGGTCGATGCCGGAGGAGATTAACCGGATTGTGACTGACAGCATTTGCAACTGGTTCTTCACCACCTCGAAACTGGCCGGTGAAAATCTGCTGAAACACGGTGCATCCGAAGACCAGATTTTCTTTGTGGGAAACACCATGATCGACACACTGCTCAAGCACAGGCCGAATTTCAGCAAGCCTGATATTTTTGCAGAGGCACAATTATCGGATGGAGATTACTTTGTTCTGACTCTCCACCGCCCCAACAACGTGGATGAAGCACAGAAACTGGCCACCACCATCGAAGAGATTGTTCACTCCGGCCGTGATAAAAAAATTATTTTTCCAGCCCACCCGAGAACGGCACAAATCCTGGAAAATCTGAATATTGAGTACGACCGGCTCATCATCACCGAACCGCTCGGATACCTGGAGTTTAACTTTCTTGTTGATCACTCGTTTGCCGTAATAACCGATTCCGGCGGCATCACTGAAGAAGCTACTGTGATGCAGGTGCCCTGTTTTACACTGCGCAACAATACCGAACGCCCGGAAACAATCACCATCGGGACGAATGAACTGGTTGGCACCGACCCGGCAAACATCAAACCGGCCCTCGACAGACTTTTTAACGGCAACCGGAAAAAAAGCAGCGTACCTGAAAAATGGGATGGCAATACTTCAGAACGGATTGTCAATAAACTTCTTGAACTGGATCTTTGATTTGAAAGCATTTTTTGAGTTTATATAATAAGTTTCCTGTAGAGATCCAGTGTTTGTTTAACAACGAGTTCTTCAGAAAATTCTTTAACTGCCATTTCCCGGCCTTTAACTCCAAAATTTTTACGAAGCTCGGGATTCTCGATTAAAATGTGGATTTTCTTAGCTAGTAATTCCACATTTTTTGGTGGAACCAGATATCCATTAACTCCATCAATTACAACATCACGGCACCCCGGAACATTAGTTGTAACAATTGGTTTTGCTGCTGAAGCTGCTTCAAGTAAAGATTTTGGCAATCCTTCTCTGTAGGATGGCAGGCAAACAATATCAATCTCATTCAATTCTTCAGAAATGTTATCACAATGCCCGTGATAATAGAGCCATTTATTCTTCGTCCATTCTTGAATGTCCGATTCAGTAATGGACGTCGGATTAGATTCATAAGGAGCACCATACAGATGAAACTCTGCGTCAGAACCATTTTCTGCAAGAACTTTTGCAGCTTCGATAAATTCTTCCACCCCTTTATCCTTCAACATTCTTCCAATCAGTGCAACTTTTACCTTACCATCACTTTTTTTTGACGGTGTAAAAGTATTCACATTTACCCCAGAACCTTTAATGAGCACAACTTTATTTTGATGAATTAAATTTCTCTTTAAGAATAATTCAATGTCATCGTTATTCTGCAATATCAATTTTGAATTTTGATGTTTAAAACCCGTTCTGAACATCACATCCAATATCTTTTTAATTAATCGATTTCTGAATGTGTTATTCATATAAACAAATCCTAAACCGGATAATGCATTGACCACAGTAAATACTCTGGCCATTCGGGCAGCTAAACTTCCATATAAAACCGGACGGATTGTTACATGATGAACAAGATCCGGTTTTAATTTCCTGTATAAACTTTTCAACCGAAAAATCATCTTCAACTCCGAAATAAACGGTTGGTTTTTTTCAAGCTCAGGAATATCTATAAAATTCAATCCTTCACGGGTAATATTCTCACTCACTCCTGTATCTGCAGCAGCAATTGTTACTTCAAAGCCGGCATTTTTTGCGGCAAGAGCGATCGGAAGCCGGTGAGAAAGGAAAAACCAATCGACATTAACAACAATCAATATTTTTTTTCCTTTCATCAAATGAATAAACCGTAATATTGTAAGTTGATCAACGCAGTCTTTGTTTTATTCGCCTATCCCTCAAAAGCACAAATATTTTTGAAGGTAGCAATTCTGATAAAAGAAGTATCAACCACCTGGATCTGCTAAGTTGGTAACAATATCTGCGTAATGTTTGTTTCTGTTCGCTATTCTTTTCAATCTTTGCTGCTGCCCATTGCAGATAGATATTTTTTACCAAAAACTCTTTCAGGGCACTCTGCTCAACTTTAGAATAGTTTTTTAAATTCTTCACAAAATATGATACATGAAATGGATGATGCTCTCTCCTCTTGATACTATTAACTGGCTCCTTATACAAGGTTACACTGATATTATCCGTGAATGCGATTTTACCCTCTAAACCGGCTTTCAGCCATACATATAGATCTTCTCCAAAGTTTTCTCCTTCAGGGAAGCCTCCGATCTTTTGAATAAACGTTTTCCGAAAACAAATGGCCGATGTATGAATAAGGCCATATCCTTTTGAATAGGTACTTATAAAATTTTTAACTAATCCTTTATAATTTGCAGATAATGCAACTTTAGGTTTTAACATACCATATTCTGAATGCATTTGGTAAGCTAAACAATAAAGATCAGCATCATCCACGTGTTTATAGAGGTCTATTAAGTTCACCATATAATTCGGTTCCCACACATCATCTGCATCTAAAAGACAAATAAAATCTGTGTCTGCTTCTTCTATCCCTCTGTTTCGGGCAACAGAAACTCCTTGATTATTCTGATAAATGTATCTGATTGTGGGATGTTCCGAACTCAGTTTCTTTGCAATTTCTGAACTGTTATCTGTAGATCCATCATCAATAATAATGATGCTTTTTGGTTGAAGTTTCTGTTTTAAGATTGAGTCAACAGCTCTCTGAATAGAATGCTCTTTATTGAAAAGTGAAATGGTTACAGAAACATCAGATGGATTCATCTTTTTAAATTATGATACCAA
>SKYV01000234.1 GCA_007127745.1 Balneolaceae bacterium | reverse complement strand
TCATCCGGATCGATGACATCGTCATCCAGGTCGATAGAAATGATTTCCCTTTTTCCATTTGCTTTTACTTTTACCATTCCGCCGCCGGCTTCTGCTTCAACAATTACTTCGGCAAGTCGGTCCTGAACTTCTTTCATTTTTGTCTGCATGTCGGAAATTTTTCCAAACATATCGGCCATGTTAAATTGATTCATACAATTAAATTTTAGTTTTCTAAAAGTTTGAGAAATTAAATTTTTCTCGAATTAATATTCCAATTCTGCTCCAAAAAGTTCAACAATTGTACGCAAATGTGCATCTTTTTTTTGAAGTTCCCTGAAACGATCGTAAGGACTCAACGTACGAGAGGACTCCTTATTCCCGCGCTCTACAACACATTTAAACCGAATGTGAATTCCGGTTATCTGTTTCAGCAGGTTCGACAGTGTCTGGCCATTTTCCTCAACAAGATTCATCGCAAACACGGTGTTCACTGAAAGTACAAGTTCAGTGCCTTTCAGTGCCTTCAGGCGAACATTTTCAAATTGATGGAAGAGCGTTTTTGAGCTATTGTCCTGTAACAGTTCCAAAAACTGATCCCAGCACTTTTCAATATCTTCAAGGCCGTTCAGTTTAACTTTTTCTTCCTGTTGGCCGGTTTTTTTCTCTACTTTTTTCTCACCTTCACCATTTGAAGAGCTAATTCCTTTTGAAAATCCAAGGCTTGGTTTACCCATCAATAATTCATCGAGATCCTCCTCTCCGGAATCATCACTTTTTTCAACAATAACAGTATTTTGTGTGTTATTATCGGCTTGCTTCTCTGCTTCTTTTTTTTCTGACTGAATGCCAGCTTGCCGGCCAGATTCGGTTTGTTTTTTTCTGCCTTTGTCCGAAATATTTGCTTTTGGATCTGCTGAAGTTACTTTTCTGCTATTTTTGTCGCCTATTTCCTTTTCACGCTGATTCCCGGGGTTTTTTTTTAACTGTTGGAGGCCATCCAGCAATTCCGAAAGCTCTTTAGCCCGCGTCATGTGAATCAGTTTCAGAACCAGAATCTCAAAATGAACCCTGGGCTGCTGAACGTCTCGTATTTTGATCTGAGCCTCGCTCACCATGTGTAAAATGCGCATCAGGTCATCTTCCGAAAATTGCTCTGCCACCTGTTGATAGCGCTGCTTTGTATCTTCGGTTGCCTCTACCAGGTGCATGCTGTTGCTCTGTTTGGCCACATACAAATTGCGTATATGCCCGGTAAGCGACACCAGAAATTCCTGGATATCAACGCCTTCTTTCAGCAGGCGGTCAATCAGCAGCATTCCGGTTTGTGAATTCCGATCGGCAATGGCTTCGGTAAATTCAAACAGATCCTCGTTTCCTACAACATTCAGCGCCTGAACAAGCTGATCGTACCGAATGGTTGTTCCACAAAAAGCAATGGCCTGATCCATCAACCCAAGGGCATCCCGCAGTGCGCCATCCGCTTTTTTTGCAATGGTGTGAAGTGATTCTTCATCGATGGTGATGCTCTCTTCACTGCAGATTTTTTTGAGCCGAACTACGATTTCATCAACACTGATTCGTTTAAAATCGAACCGTTGAACACGGGATAAAATAGTGGGTAGAACCTTATGGGGCTCTGTGGTTGCAAAAATAAAAATGGCGTGCGGAGGCGGCTCTTCCAGTGTTTTCAGCAGAGCGTTGAAAGCCTGCTTACTGAGCATGTGAACCTCATCCACAATAAAAATTTTGTACTTTCCGCTTTGAGGCGGTACTCGCACAATCTCCCTGAGATGATGAACATCTTCTACCTTGTTATTGGAAGCGGCGTCAATTTCCACCACATTCAACGTTTGGCTGAGCGATTCTCCATCTACCGTTTCATCAATATTGTTGATGGTGCGGGCAAGCACTCTGGCAACAGTGGTTTTACCCACTCCTCTCGGACCACTGAACATGTATGCGTGCGAAATTCTGCCCTGTTTAATTGCATTTTTCAACGTACTTACAACATGCTCCTGAGAAACAACGTCATCAAAAGTCTGTGGACGGTATTTTCGGGTTAATGCCCGGTATGTTTCAGCCATTTCTTATTTCTGATTCAGAAAATTATCGGTCCGTTTCATGCTTTGTTAAGGTACAAAAAATGAAAATGCTTTTTGAACCTTTCCGTGTTTTTTTGATATATCTTTCGTGAAACACAAACGTTTTGAAGCTGTTTACTGGAAAAACTCAACCCGAAATTTCAGTGTTGCACTCCGTAATGGTGATTTGAGAATTCGTGAGAGATACCCGTTGTTTTTTTTGAAGAATCCGTTAATTTGCAGGATCTAATGTTATTCGAAAAATCTGTCATATCATTTTTTGCCACTCTGCTCTTTGTGGCTTTTACCGTGCAAACAATTTCGGCACAGCCCCAGCGGGCTTACGAGAGGGGGATCGAAGAACTCTACCGCGGCAATACAACACTTGCGCTCGATCTCTGGTATTCTGCCTATGAGCGGGCGGGCGGCGTGGATGCCCGGATTGGATTTGAATATATCCGGGTTGTCACGGAAAACAGAATGCGCAGTTATTACGAACCGGCATCTGAAGTCTATTTCCGGGCGCTTACTGATGGCGAGGGAACTCACAGCCGTGTTGCACTGCGGCAGGAAATTGAGCGAATGAAGCCGGTTATCGGCGAAGGCATTTACCGGCAGTGGATCAACTGGTGGGATGACCAAAATCCGGAGTTGGGTGCCGACATGCGAGGCTATTGGGTGCAGCAGGATCCCACACCGGCTCAAGTTATCAACGAACGGCTGATTGAACACTGGGAACGAATCGCAATTGCCAAAAACCGGTTCAAAAAAAATAATAATACCGTTTTTGGCACCGATGACCGCGCACTGATCTTCATACGGTATGGCGAGCCTGACCGGATCAACAACGGAATTCTCACACTTCAAAGCGCCAATATCAAACCGTGGATCAGCAGACAACTGCTGCATGAGCAGAAACTCGATGAAATGCAAAACCGGGATAAGGATACAGCGGCCGATGAAGATGTTTTCAGGCGTTTGCAAAATGCAATGTATCAATTTCACCGATATCCGGAGTATGAAGTCTGGATTTATGAAACGATCAGTGATCTTCAGGGTGATCCGGTCATTTTTCTGTTTGGAACCGATGTGCGAAATGATGAATTCCGCCTGCAAACCAGCCTGGAAGGTTTTATTCCCGAACGGGCTTTTCACATTGAGCGAGACAGCGAAAACGATGCACTTGAATTTACCCGTGCAGGTTTTACACCCGCTCTGATGCTTCAGTTACTTTATTACGAGCAGCTTGCCGGCATCGATCCGTTTTTTGAAAACCGCCTGAACCAACTTCGCGACAGAATTCTGGACCAAAGAGAAGATGCTTACAGAAACCTGGATCTCGCTTTTCGGTCTGAATCTGCCGAACTTATACAGCAGCGAACCATCCGTGCACCTCGCGAAAAATCCACCTATCAGGAAATGATTCCGAAAATTCCGGTGCATGTATATCAATATCGCTTTCTGGATGAAGATCTGGAACCAACCATTTTAACCTATCTGGAAAGTTTTGCACAAGAAGCCTTTCTGATTGACTACCACCGCGGCAACGGAAGAAATAGCGACAGCGACATCCATCCCGGGCTGAATGTTCTTGATGAGTTCACCTTTTACGAATTGCTTCATAACCTGCAAACCTATGACAGCCAGTGGAGAATTACCGAATCAAATCAGGACGATCCTCCTCTGGTCATTACATTTGATGATAATGAGGCCAACTCCAACTCCGTTTTCATCTCTCCACACAAACGGCGTGCATATCAGTCCATCTCTGTAGTGTTGCTAAACCACAATCCGGATTCCAGGGCACTTCAGGAAACACCTTTTTCTGAAGCCACAAGGGGATGGAACAAACTCCAGTTCCGGCAGCCTATGCCATTAAAAAGCCATCCCGATACTCTTGAAGTGGCTGATTTAATTCTCGGTTATCCGGATGAAGACCATAAAACCGAACCGTTCAACTTTCGGGTGGCCAATAACCAGATTATTCCATTCGGGGAAACACTCCTGCTGCATTTTGAAGTTTATAACCTGGAGCGTATGGCCAACAATTTCACCCAATTTGAGCTGACCTACCGGATTTTTCCGGTTGATGACGACGGAAATGTATTGACCGACCAGACCGAATTTATTCTGACTCTCAATTTTACTAACGAAGAGCGCCGGGTGGTTGAAGATCTTGAAATAGAAACCGCCGAACTTCTGCCGGGGCTGTATGAACTGGTGGTCTACATTCAGGATACAGTTACCGAGCAGAACAGGGAAAGACGTATTCGGTTCGAAGTGGTAGAATAAAAGATTGCTTTAAAAAACCATCAGCAGGCTGTCTTGCACCCATCCGAACATTCCATTTTCGAGGCGAATGTATTTCCAGTCGGGGTGCTCTTCGCTCTC
This sequence comes from Balneolaceae bacterium, assembly GCA_007127745.1. GTDB lineage: Bacteria > Bacteroidota > Rhodothermia > Balneolales > Balneolaceae > Rhodohalobacter. The sequence goes on along the minus strand of SKYV01000234.1, from coordinate 9,036 downwards.
TTTAAAATCAACCCGCATGGTGTAGCCTTCAAATGCCATGCTTACAACAGGCGCTTCTTCCCTTGGCTGTTCATAAACAGCACCCTGGCGTTCCACCATCACACCGGTTCCATACCTGTTTTGCTGATAGTTTACAATCACCGAAAACAGAAAAAACAGCAGACAAACAGACAGCAATATGGCCGCTGAAACTTTTAACAGTTTCTGAAACTCTTTCCGAAACCACGACCAGATCAGCAACGCCACACCGAAATAGAGAAATAGCAGAGCTATAAATACCAGTCCGCTCACGCCAAAACGGTCTCCCAGGTAATTGAAAAAACGATCCCAGGGCAGGGGCGGAAGAACGGCTGACTGCCTCGAAAACCGGTCATTCACATATTCCAGGGACTCTTCTGCAAGATCCTCGGTTTCTTTAAACCGGCTGGCTTTCATCAGATAAAATTTTGACACTCCAAGTGAATCGAGCTGGGAGTAGGCAATTCCCATATTCAGCCAAAGCGCACCCGATTCATACCCCTCATCAGCAATCGATTTGTAGAGCTGAATAGCATCCTGATACTGGCTCTCTTCCAGCATTTCGTTTGCCTCATCAAAACGGGACTGCTGAGCAGCAATTTCAGCCACAGAAAAAATCAGAAACAAGATCAAACCCAGGAATGTGTACCTTCTCAAAGCTGCTCCTTCAATTCTGATATCAGTTTTTCGGTTTTAATGATGTCTGAACGGAAATCGGCCCTGGTACCGGACGGAGCATAGCTGATGGTGGCGCATTTATCAAGAATACCGCGAAGCCTCTTCAGAAGATCTGCATTCAGCCCGTGTTCGGTCACCTTTTCAAGTAGCTCTTGATCGGAAAGCCCGGCTTCCGGAAGACTCAGTTTATCCGTGAGAAATCCCGTAACAGCTTTATGCAGCGAGTTGTAGATCTCCTTGGGCCGGTCTTCGTTTACAATATTCCGGGCATGCAAAATTCTGTCCTGCGCCAGTTGATCGGCAAAGTGAACTCGTGCAAATGCCCGGTCGCTATGCAGTCTCAAATCAAACTTTCTTTTCTGATAGGCAACAATCAGTGCTGCAGCGGGCACAATCAACAGCAGCCAGAACCAAACCAATCTGAAGACTGAGCCGGCCGGGTCGCTGTTTTTCCATACCGCCAGGCCTGTTACCGGAGTTAACTGAACCGTTCTGAGATCGGCCGATGTAAATTGATTGTTGGAAGCAGGAAGTGCTTCAAATTCTATAGCCGGAAGATTGATGTAACGATATCTCCGGTTCTGCGGATCATAAACTGCAATTCGCTCTGCAGGTAAACTGTATGTTCCGGGTGCTCTCGGGGCCATCAGTTCTGTAAAGGTTTTATCTCCCCGAATGGCCATACCGCGTCGTTCAACATTACTGTTTTCCTGGGGTGTAAAAAAGTCTATACCATCGGGAATATTGTACTGCGGCCGGCGAACCAGCGGTATATTCCCGACACCCTCAACCTGCGTAACCAGCTCAATCGTCTCACCGGTAACCACTTCATTTTTTGATAACCGCCTTTCAACCCGGAGATCTCCCACGGCATTAATGGTAGTGGCATTACTTGCCTCCGGAAGTGTTCTTACGTTCAGCACCACCGGCTCAGATTCCAGCGAAACCCTCCGTTGATTGGCACTCGAACCGAAAAAGCTACCAAACGGATCGTTGCGTGATGGCTGCGTGCGAATTCCAACATTAATCGGAAAGCCGGAGAGTGTAAGTTCACCACTGCGGTTGGGGAAAAGTGCATAACGCATCAAGGTGGCTGTGCGGTAGCGCACTCCGTCAATAATGATCGATTCGGCCTGGGGCTGGCTTATATTTTGAAGTTCTTCTTTCCAAAAACCATCAGTTCGCCAGCCGGCTGTGGGCTGAAATGAGGTAACCTCAATTCCCTGCCTGAAAAAGAGCACTACACTCGCCACAATTTGCTGCCCCGGAACCGGATTCGATTCATCTACCTGAATTTCCAGATAGATTTCCGGCCTCTGGGAACGTCCGTCCTGCGAAAGCTGACCTTTTTCAATGACTTCAACCCGAATTGGATTTGTCTGACGTTCTTCCCCGTCAATCTCTATGGAAATGGGCGGGATGGTGTACTCTCCTGTTTCGCGGGCAATTATCGAAAAGTTGTATGTGGTAGTAGTGGTGGTTTGCCCGTTTATGATAGATATGCTTGTACTGCGGGATGGAGTTGACGACAGCACACGCATCCCCTCAAGTTCGGGCAGTACGGGCAGGGATACATTTCTCATGGAAGAACCGGTAACTTCCACGCTAATGGTAAACTGCTCCCCGATAAATACCTGATTTTCTGAAACGGTGGCTTCGAGCTGAAAATCCTGTGCCCAACTGTTTTCAGCGAAAGAAAACAGTATCAGAGGAAAGAGCAGCAATACGAGCGGAGACGGAACTATATCACCAATCTTTCTCATTTCGGCTTTGTGTTTCTGATGATTCTTTTTTCTGATTTTCGAGCAGTTCGCGTTCAAGCTGTTCCAGTGCATCGAGGATATTTTCAGCCTCTTCGCGGGTCATGGTCTGGGGGCGTGGTTCCTGCTCAGCAGTCCCTTCTTGTTGTTGCGGCGGACTCTGTCCGCTATCGGGATCCTGGTTTTGATCTTGCTGATTATCCTGTTGCCGGTCGTTCTGCTGATCGTCATCACCCTGTTCCTGATCTTCGGGCTGCTGCTGATCTTGCTGTTCCTGTTGCTGAATCATCCGCCGGGCAAGTTCATAATTAAATCTTGCATCTTCATCCTCCGGATTATTGATGAGCGCTTCGCGAAAATAATTTAAAGCCTCATCATACATCTCCTGGTCGGCAAGCATTCGGCCCTGGTTATAATCAGCCAGAGATTGATCTGCAGAAGTTTCAGCGATATTTTTGTAGCGGTTGTACGCCTCCATAGCTTCCTCGATTTGGCCCAGCTCATAAAGAGATTTTCCAAGATTGAAGTGGAGCCGAGCGTTCTCAGGGTCTTGTTCAATGGCCTGACGATACAGCTCAACCGCTTCCCGATAATCACCCCGGTTATAAGCTTCATTGGCTTTCCGACCGTCCGTCAGAGCAGCGGCCGATACAAACAGAAAAAGTAGAAAAAATGTGATTATTCTCATGTTAAAAACTTCTTTTGATGATACTATCCCGATAAATAACGAGCCACAGGGCAATTGATTATTTTCCGATTAACCATCTTCATCAGCCAAAGCCAGGGTTTCGTCGTCCAGTTTCATATTGGTGAAAATATTGGAAACGTCGTCGTTATCATCAAACTTGTCCATCAAGTTCAGATTTTTTTTCGCTGTATCCGGATCGGCAGAAACCTCCGTCATCGGGATACGCACAAGCTCGGCAGATTCAATATCCACTCCCTGCTTCTCGAGGTTTTTACGGACAGTAAACAGATCCTCACGAGTAGTAAAAATTTCAAAAAAATCATCCACAAGCACCACATCTTCTGCACCGGCATCGATCGCCATCAGCATAAATTCTTCTTCATCAACCCCGTTGCTGTTTACTTTGATTGATCCTTTCTGATCAAACAGATAGGCAACGGAGCCATCGGTACCAAGATTGCCGCCGTGCTTTGTGAACAGATGGCGGATTTCTCCCACCGTACGGTTCAGGTTGTTGCTGGTTGCTTCTATAAAATAAGCAATTCCCCCGGGGCCGTAACCTTCGTAAGTTACCTCTTCATAATTTGCTGAACCGTCATCCAGCTCGCCAGTACCTTTTTTGATGGCCCGTTCAATATTGTCTTTTGGCAGGTTTACCGCTTTGGCATTTTCAATGGCCAGTGCAAGCCTGGGGTTAGAATCGGGATCCCCGCCACCGTCGCGCGCTGCCACCGTTATTTCACGGATATGTTTTGTAAAGGCTTTGGACCGTTTGGCATCTTCGCGCGCCTTTTTATGCTTGATATTAGCCCATTTCGAATGTCCTGCCATAGTGTAAAAACATTTTCTTATTATGATTAAATACGAGCTAAAGATAAGGGAAAAGAGAAATTTCCCCTAACTTCAGTGAAACGGTTTTTTCTTTATGAAAATATTACAAAGCATTTGCAGTATACTTTGTAACATTCAGGAATCATAACTTCTTTGCTACTGTTTGGTTTGTTTATAGAATTTCTAAACAGCTAATTTCAAAACAGAATAAATGAATATCGGTATTGTTTGTTATCCCACATTCGGAGGAAGCGGCGTGGTTGCCACCGAGCTGGCTAAAGGCCTTGCAAACCGCGGTCACAATTTACATATCCTGAGTTACTCAAGACCCGCCAGGCTCGATTCATTTCGAACCGATATTGCTTACCATGAAGTGGATTTAAGTACCTATCCGTTGTTTGAATACCCTCCGTATGATCTTGCACTGGCCAATATGATGGTCAATCTCATACAATTCGAAAAACTGGATGTACTGCATGTGCATTACGCAATTCCGCACGCTACCAGTGCCTACCTGGCCAAACAGATTTTGAACAGCAATGCATCAAATATTCCCGTAATCACCACCCTCCACGGAACCGACATCACGCTGATTGGCAGCGACCCTACCTACAAACAGGTGGTTGATTTTTCCATCAATCAGAGCGACGGGGTTACTGCCGTTTCGGAATACTTAAAAACCGAAACGTATCGCCTGTTTGATATTCATAAAGAGATCAAAGTAATTCCAAACTTTATAGATCTTGACCGGTTCAAGCAATCCCAAAAAGAGCATTTCAAGAAAGCCATTTGCGGTGAAGGGGAAAAAATCATCACTCATGTTTCCAATTTCCGTGAAGTAAAACGGGTGCCGGATGTAGTTGAAGCTTTTAACCATGTGTTGAAAAATGGTGTGGAGGCAAAACTGCTTATGGTGGGTGACGGCCCCGAACGCGCTAAAGCTGAGCAAAAATGCCGTGAACTTGGCATGTGTAATCACGTTCGTTTCCTGGGAAAGCAGGATCAGGTAGAAGAAATTCTTTCTATATCGGATCTGTTTATGATCCCATCAGGCAGCGAAACATTCGGCCTGGCTGCCCTCGAGGCAATGAGCTGCAGTGTGCCGGTTATCAGCTCAAATATCGGCGGGCTGCCTGAAGTAAACATCGACGGTGAAACAGGTTATTTATGTGAGTTGGCCGATGTGGAATGTATGGGGCAGCGTGCTACAGAAATTTTGACCAATGAAGAACTGCATTCAAAAATGGCCAAAGCTGCACGTAAACGGGCCGAGAAGTTTGAGATGGACAAAATCGTAACCGAATACGAGGATTATTACCAAGAGATCAAGCAGAGCATATAATAGTCTGTTTTCCGGCTGAATTGAAAAAAAAGATAAAACCCCTGAAATCGATTCGGAAGTTTAAGATATTCTGCCACCACAATTTATAACCATGATGCCAACATATGAAGAAATATACGATACCTGCCCTCATTCTGGGCCTGCTCACCTCTGTGATTTTGTTAGCCCCTGCAACACAGGCACAACAAGCTCCAAACTTTGAACTTGCCGAACGCTTTACTGCCGAAAACATGCAAAACATGACCGGCAGCACATTTCTGAATGCCAGATGGATTGAAGACGAAGACCGCTTCTGGTACGAATGGGAAGACCCAAACGGCAAACGCTGGATTTATGTGGATGCCGACGAAGAGGTTATGAGACCGCTTTTTGACCGTGATGATATGGCCGCACAACTTTCGGAAACGTTTAACCGCGGATTCAACGCTAAAGATCTCGAAATTGAAGGGTTCGATTACGACACCGACCGCCAGCTCTTCACCTTCCATGTTGACAGTATCGAATTTAAATATCACATCGACCGAGACGAACTGGTAAAAGGAGATTCCCTCGACACCGAAGAACATGAACCCTGGGCCACCTACTCGCCCGACAGCACATACATCGCATTTGCCCGCGAACACGATCTCTATATCATGAGAACCGACGATCCCGACAGCACGGAAATCCGGCTTACGGATGACGGCGAACGCTGGTACAGTTTTCAGGCCGACCACGGCGATACCACCACAACCGAGCGTCTTCGGTCGCGTGCTGCCTGGTTTGAAGATGAACAAAAACTGTACGTGAAACGGCAGGATTGGCGCGATGTGGATGAACTATGGGTGATCAATACGGTGGCCAACCCGCGACCCGAGCTTGAAACCTACAAATACAACATGCCGGGAGAAGAGAACCATTACCAGGATGAAATTTTGGTATTTGATGTGGAAACACATGGGCATGTGCGCCTGGACACCGATAAATGGCCCGACCAATCGCTCGGAGGAGTCTATTTCAGCGGCGGGGGAATTTACATGTCCGACGAATCGGACTATCTCTGGATTTTGCGCCGGAACCGCACCTGGGATGAAATTGACGTGGTAAAAGCGAACACGGAAACCGGTGAAACCGAAGTGCTCTGGTCCGAAACCAGCAAACCTTACTTTAACGTGATGAACTCTTATCTCGGTATCATCAACAATGGAGAAGAGTACATCTGGTGGAGCGAGCGCACCGGCTGGGGCCAGCTTTACCGGTACGACAGCGAAGGCAACCTGGCGAACCGCATTACCGACGGCCACTACATGGTGGGCAGCGTCGCGGCGATCGACACAACGGCTCAAACCATCTATTACGAAGGCTTTGGCAAAGAAGAAAGTCGTAATCCATTCCATGCTCACTACTACAAAATTGATTCTGACGGCTCCGGCAATGAACTTCTCACGCCTGAGAATGCCAATCACTCCTTCAGCATGAGTGATTCCCGGAGTTTCTTCGTACAGAATTATTCACGCCCCGATCAGCCCACAAAAGCTGTATTGCGGGATTCTGGCGGCGACATCATTTTTGAACTGGAAGAGACAGATCTCACCCGGATGAAGGAGGCAGGCTACAATCTTCCTGAGAATTTCTCAGTGAAGGCAAAAGACGGAACCACTGATCTGTATGGAGTGATGTGGAAACCGGCGGATTTCGACCCGGAGAAAAAATATCCCATCATCTCATATGTCTATCCCGGCCCGCAGGTAGAGCCCTATCCAAGAACATTCTCCATCGGCGGAACGGCTGCCCGTGCACACTCCCTGTCTCAGGTCGGGTTTGTTGTGGTGGCGATGGGCAACCGCGGCGGTAGTCCGCTTCGTGAAAAATGGTATCACACCTACGGGCATGGAAATCTACGCGATTACGCCCTGGCCGATAACCGCTACGGGATTGAACAACTTGCTGCAAGACGATCCTACGTCGACCTGGACAAGGTGGGTATTTACGGGCATTCCGGCGGAGGATTTATGAGTACGGCGGCCCTGCTTACCTATCCGGAATTCTATAAAGTGGCCGTTTCATCCGCCGGAAATCACGACAACGATGTGTACAACATCTGGTGGAGTGAAATCCATCACGGAGTGGATGCAGTGACGGATTCGGTTACGGTTGAAGGTGAAGACGGCGAAGAGATTGAAAAAGAAAAAACCATCTTCAGCTCCCGGATTCCGCCTAACTCCGAACTCGCTGACAACCTTCAGGGACGGCTTCTGCTGGTTCACGGCGAGATGGATAACAACGTACATCCGGCTCACTCCTACCGCGTGGCCGATGCACTCATCAGGGCAGGCAAACGGTTTGATATGATGATCTTCCCCGAAATGCGCCACGGATTCGGCCGCTACAATGACTATTTCGAACGTATGCTCTGGGATTATTTCGCCGAACATTTGATGGGTTATTATCCAACCAATATCGACTATAACCTGCCGGACTGATCAACATTTCCACATTTTTGTTCACCAAAAAGCCGCTTTGAATATTGTTTAAAGCGGCTTTTATTTAATGCTGACTTTAACAGGTTGCGGGACAATCATTTCTATTTCCTGTTTTGAAAAAAATGTTGATATTGTGTTTGCAGGTCTTATTTGCAAACCAAACTACAATGCTATGAGAACATTCCCTCCTCTATTCATCCTCTTACTTGCAGTTCTTTCGTGCAGCAATCATTCTGATTCTTTCGAAACTGACCACATCACCGAAATGTTTCCGAACATCTATCTTTCAAGTGAAACTCAGATTTATGTGGATAATCGTGGAAACCCCGTAACCGAAGACGTTGAAACACATCATGAAAATGGCAATTTACATGCTGATTTGAGCTTTAAAGATGGAATTATTGTGTCTGGGTCCTTATGGGATATTGAAGGGCAGTTGCGGACAGTTTATACTGTTGAGGATGGGTTACCTGTAATTACCTATTTGTATGAAAGTGGACAACCATCAATCCGATTTCAGTTTGAGGGGGATATGAAGAACATTGTTGCGTCAAAATCCTGGTTTGAAGATGGTGCACGCAAATTCAAAACAACAAAAGAAGTTCACAAAGTCTGGCATGAAAATGGGCAGCTTACATCAAAAGTACCAAGGATAAATGGCAGGGCTAACGGCGTTGGATATGCCTGGTATGAAAATGGAGAGTTGGCTGCCGAGAACCACTATAAAGATGACCAATTACATGGATCTTCTCGGTCTTGGAATGAAAACGGAAACCTGGTTAGTGAGAAATTTTATGACATGGGAATGCCCGACGGAGTACACAAAATTTGGGATTCGCACGGCAACCTGATCGAAGAAAAAATGTATAAGGCCGGCAAGCCTCATGGTACTCATACAAAGTGGGATGGCGCCGGAAATATCCTTGAAGAGACAGTTTTTGAAGATGGACAGGCTGTGGCTGTCAATCGGAATTAAGCGTTGTCAGGCCATAATAATCAACCCGTCAAAGTTGAGGTTCAACCAGCCCATCCGGAATTCTTTGGAATTTAATTCATCCTGCATCCCGTTTACCCGCGACTCTTACAGGTTCTTGCGGACTCTACAAGGTCGCTTTATTTGATTCTAATACCCCGCCGCCTGGCCGTCCACCCTCGATTCGGAGGCGCCAAAATACACTCCTTTTTCATGATCTCTCAATATTCCCTGATATCGGCCAAAAAAGCTGTCGCCAATTTGAACCTGATGGCCCCGCGCCC
>SKYV01000276.1 GCA_007127745.1 Balneolaceae bacterium | reverse complement strand
GCTGTGTATCGGGAAGGCGATTATGAATTGACCGAAGGCATGATGCTGACTGAACTTTTGGATAAAGCTGAAGGTGTTACCCAGGATGCATATATGGAGCGCGGAATCATTATCAGGAGTATGGATAACCTGATGCTCGAGAGTATCGCTTTCTCTGTTCGTGACATTATGGAAGGTTATGCAGAAGATATTGAGTTGAAGCGGGATGATCTTGTTCGGATTGCTTCTCTTTTCGATATGCAGGAAACCATGACAGTTCGTGTTTCCGGTGCTGTCAACAGCCCGGACAGATTTGAGTATCTCGAGGGAATGACTCTTGAAGATGCCATCTATCTGGCCAGTGGTTTGCGCGATCGGGCCGCAGCCTATCGGGTTGAAGTAGCACGGCGTGTTATAGATGAAGACACCCGGGTAAAAGTAAATCAGATTGCAGAAGTTTATCAGTTTGAAATTGATAAAAATTATCAATTCCGTGATCGTGACCGCGAGTTCAAACTCCAGCCTTTCGATATGGTTTTTGTGAGAACAAAGCCCAATTATCAGCGGCAGCTTACGGTACGGATTGAGGGAGAGGTTCAGTTCCCGGGCGAATATGTTCTGGAACACCGGGATGCCAGGCTGACCGATTTGATTGAACAGGCAGGTGGTTTGTCGCAATATGCATTTCCACAGGGTGCCTCCATGCAGCGGATACTGGAAATTCAAACAACTGAAGTTGAAAGAGATGACCTGGACGAACGCAGGCAAATGCTGGCCGCCCTGAATCTTGAAGATGTAGATCTCAATCGGTTTGAAACCGTTAATGATACAACCTATACGCCGGTTGGCATCCGACTGGGAGATGCACTTGACAGACCGAGAGGAACAAACGATATTCGGCTTCAGGAAGGCGATGTTCTCCGCATTCCGCGACAACTGGAAACCGTTCGGGTGGAAGGAGGAGTACTTTCCCCTGTAACCATGAGATATGTGTCCGGGCGAGGCCTTCAAAGCTATATTGATGCTGCAGGGGGGACTACCGAAAGAGGTCAACGAAGGCGTGCCTATATTGTTTATGCAAACGGCGAGGTTGATCGGGTAAAAAGCTTTCTAAGGATCAGAAGCAATCCCGGTGTAGAACCAGGAGCCACCATCATCGTGCCTGAGAAACCGGAATCACGTGAATTGTCTCCGCAAGAACGCATCAGCCTTGCATCAAGCATTGCATCAACCGCCCTGTTATTTGTAACACTGATAGATCGGCTCAGAGACTAATTCCGGACGTATCCCGGGTAATATCAAACCGGGTACCCGGCAGTTTGGCTGATCTGAACCCGGTAACAGAATATTTGAATAGACAGGATTGACATGAGTAAGCAGAAAACGGCTTTAGTTACAGGAATTACCGGCCAGGATGGCTCTTATCTTGCCGAATTACTTCTGGAGAAAGGATATATCGTTCACGGTATTAAGCGGCGGGCAAGTCTGTTTAATACAGACCGGATCGACCATTTATACCAGGATCCGCAAGAAGAAGATCAGACCCTGTTTTTACATTACGGGGATTTGACGGATTCTATGAATATCACAAGAATTATTCAGCAAACGCAGCCGGATGAAATCTATAACCTCGCGGCAATGAGCCATGTAAAAGTCAGTTTTGAAACCCCGGAATATACAGCCAATGCAGACGGGCTTGGCACTCTTCGGATTCTTGAAGCTGTTCGCCTGCTCGGTTTGGAGAAAAAAACCCGTGTCTATCAAGCGTCCACTTCGGAACTTTATGGCTTGGTTCAGGAAGTTCCGCAGAGTGAAAATACTCCGTTTTATCCGCGTTCACCATATGGAGTTGCCAAGTTGTACAGTTACTGGATCACTGTAAATTATCGCGAAGCTTATGATCTTTATGCCTGCAATGGAATTCTGTTTAATCACGAATCACCCAGGCGGGGAGAGACATTTGTGACCCGCAAAATAACCAGGGCAGCAGCCAAAATTGCTCTTGGATTGCAGGACAGGCTCTACATTGGCAACATGGATGCAAAACGTGACTGGGGACATGCCAAAGATTATGTGGAGGCGATGTGGCTGATGCTTCAACAAAAAACTCCCGAAGATTTTGTAATTGCCACGGGGCATACAACATCAGTCCGGGATTTTATCAGAATGTCGTTTGCGGAAGCGGGAATGAAGATTGTGTTTAAAGGAGAAGGTGCAAATGAAGTTGGCATTCTGGAATCGTTTGAACCGACAGATAAAAATCAAAAATACAAATTCTCAAAAAAACCTGGTGATCTGTTAATCAAAGTAGATCCACGCTATTTTCGGCCAACAGAGGTGGATATGCTGATTGGAGATCCGGAAAAAGCACAAAAAAAACTGGGCTGGAAACCAAAATACAACCTGGAAGAACTTGTAAAAGAGATGGTTCACTCCGATCTTGAACTGTTTACCAAAGAGCGTACGTTGTTGGAAAACGGATATACCGTTTTGAGACAGGCTGAATAGATGCAAATATTTGTGATGTTGATGCCAAACAATTTTCTATGAAAGAGTCCGTCAAAAAGATCTATTCACTTCTGCCCGAAGGAGATCACTTCAAATTAGGGATCCTGTTCTTTTTGATGCTATTTGCTTCTCTGCTGGCCTTGATTGGCATAGGCACTGTTCCGGTTTTTGTACTGGCAGTAATGGACGCCGATAAAATTTTGACCATGCCGTATATTGGTCCCACGCTCGAATATCTGGGTATTACTACTCCCCGGCGCCTGGCAATATTTGGCTCTGCTTTTTTATTGCTGGTTTATCTTCAAAAAAATCTGTTCATGGTTTTTTACGACTATTTGAACAGTAAATTTATGCTCAACCGGAGTTTTTATCTTCAAAATCGCCTGTTCAGAGCATATATGCACTCGCCATATACTTTTTTTATCAGCCGAAACTCATCTGAATTGCTTAGAAATATAAGCAGTGAGGCAAGAAAAGTTCTGGAAGGAACGCTGAAACCGATCTTGCTCATTGCGCTGAATTCAATCATGACAACTGTTATTGTAGGCGCACTTATTGTTGTAGAACCTCTTATTTCCGGCCTGGGGATTATATTATTTGGTTCGTTTTCATACCTGTTTTTAAAAACTACCAAAAATAAAATGTCATCATACGGAAGCGAGTCGCTTGGGCACAGGCATGCTATGAATAAAGCGGTTCTGCAAGGCCTTGGGGGGTTTAAGGATGCCAAAGTTTTAAAACGCGAAACTCATTTTTTGGATGAATTTGAATTCCACTCTGGTAAACACCGGATTTATGACCTCTGGAGAAATGTTCTGAATAATGCCCCTCAGCAGATTATCGAGATGATTGCCCTGACCGGAATTCTGTTTATTGCTTTGATGATGGTATTACAAGGCCGTGATGTAAGCGCCATTGTTCCTGCTGTAGCAATGTTTGGTGCGGCCGTTATGAAAATTAAACCTTCTATTTTTACGATTATTCAAAATGTGAACAATCTTCAATATAATATTCATTCTGTGGATGCCATTTATCACGACTTGAATTTACTTGAAAGGGATATCCACAAAACCACTCCAAAAAGGCATCGTTCGAACAGGGTTTTAAAAATTAAAAATAACATTGAACTCAAAAATCTGGACTATTCCTATCCTGATTCTAATGAACGGGCATTAAAGGATGTATCGATTACGGTCCCCAAAAATCGGTCAGTTGCATTTGTCGGGCCATCCGGTGCCGGAAAAACTACCATTGTGGATGTCATCCTGGG
>SKYV01000017.1 GCA_007127745.1 Balneolaceae bacterium | reverse complement strand
GAAAACCAATTCGTCTGACAAATCCGCAACTCTTCAGGGAGACCGGAGAAACACCGGCCACCCCTGAAGGCTGACTGATTTTTATTCCCGTCTGTGAACTACGTTTCCGTCGATAATCACTGCCTCCACATTGGTGAGATACTCAAAAGGATCACCATCAAAGAGAACCAGATCGGCATCTTTGCCCGCTTCAATTGAGCCTACCAGGTCATCAATTCCAAGCAGTTCAGCCGCACCAAGTGTAAGTGCGTGAAGGGTGTTTTCAAAACCGAGGCCGTTGGCCGCTGCAATGGCCGCTTCAAACTTTGCCACTCTTGTTTTGGGCACATAACCTTCATAACCGCTCTGAAACAGAACGAGAATTCCGGCTTCATGCAGTTTGGCTGCCGTTTCAAAGCTGGAATTTTTTGCCTCACCGAACGGGCGGATCATTTTGGGGTGAATAATCACCGGCACGCCTGCTTCTTTAATTTCATCCATCACCAGGTACGCCTCCGAAGCGCCCTCGAGAACCATCGGGAAGCCAAATTCCCGCTGCACCCGAAGCGCGGTTACAATATCTCTTGCCGTATGGACTGACACCATCGCTTTGATCTTGCCGTCCAGCAGGTCGGCCAGAATCTCCATTTTTAAATCACGAGACTGCTCCTCTCCGGCAGCTCGTTTATGCGCATAATCCTGTGCGCGGATTAGCTCCTGGCGAAGCATGGCCACTGCTTTTGCCCGTGTGCCTGGCGTGTTGAAATTACTTCTGATGCCGGGGCCGAGGGTAACAGCCAGCATGGTGGTTGAATCTACCAGGGCTTTGTCAACCGTTTCGCCGGTGGTTTTAACAATCATGGTCTGCCCGCTGATGACGGCACCGGGTCCGTGGCCGGTATGCACCGTTGTAATTCCCTCCTCTTTGATATAGTTCACCAAAAATTCACGGGCATTGTAGGAATCGAGCGCGCGAAGTTCGGGCTGCACGGCATGGGTGGTTTCAAGCTGATCCTGGTCGTGATCTTCGTTGTAGTAACCCGCAAGACCAACAACCGAACGGGAATCAATCAGGCCGGGTGTGACGATTTTTGATTCAAAAACCTCATAATCATCCGGAATTTGAACCTCTGCCTGTGAACCAACCTGTTCAATCTTGCCATCGCTGATCAGAACTACTCCATTTTCTACAGGATCTCCTGAAACAGTGTAAACCATTTCGCCTTTCACGGCAATCTGCGCATCGACATGCTGCCAAAGCCCTTGCACCAGAAAAACCACCAGGACTGCAATCACCGGAATAATTTTTCGAGACATCAATCTTATCATTTTATCATCCATCATTACTTTTTTCATGGTTATTTACCTCCGGTGTGCATGTGAGAATTGGCAGAAGCTCTGAAAATTTCATACCCGCCCACTGCATATTCTCTGTCTTCGGGGTTTTCAATGTTCCAGACATTTTCTCCTTCAATCCAGGTTTGCTCAACTTTTGTATACACGCTGAACGGATCTCCCGAAAGGATGATAAAATCGGCATCTTTTCCGGATTCAAGCGAGCCGACGTGGTCTTCAATATCCATCATTCGTGCGCCTTCGATGGTCAGTGCTTCCAGTGCTTTTTCTCTGCTCATCCCTTCGCGAACCCCGAGTGCGGCTGATCTCAGAAAAAAACGGGAATCAACAATCGGGTCATCAGTGTGAAATGCTACATGGGCCCCGGCTTTTTCAAGATTTTTTCCGTTGATGTTGAGCAGCCTTATGGCTTCGAGCTTACCACCGGGAGAGTCCAGCGCAATAATGGATGCACCCAATGCGGATGAAGCAGCGATCTCATTGGCCACTTTCCAGCCTTCGCTTACGTGCTGCAAAACCATTCTGTAGCCAAACTCATCAGCCAGCCGGATGGCTGTTAAAATATCATCATGGCGATGGGTGTGGTTGTGAACAATCCGCTTTCCTTCAAGCACCTCAACCAGTGTTTCCATCTGTAAATCACGGGATGGCATTTTTTCGGGATCACCATCAGCTTCATCTATCTTTGCTTTATACTCCTGAGCCTGTATAAACATTCCCCGTACCAGTGCAGCTGATTTTGCCCGCGTTCCGGGAGTGCCGTTTACGCGCAGAGGATTGGTACCGTTTGCCATCTTCAATCCACCATAAATTCCGGCTTCTTCATCTACTACAATCAGCATTTCTTCGATGGTGTTTGCCGGTTTTGGTTTTACATAAACAGTTTGTCCGCTGATCAGCAAACCCGATCCCGGCATAATATTCACGGATGTAATTCCTCCGGCCAGTGCCTTGCGGAAGGTTTTGCTTCTCGGATCAATTGTATCGAGAATTCGAACATCGGGATGAAGGGCAGCAGAGCGGTCGCCGCCGTCGCCCTCACCAATATGCGAATGGGTATCAACCAGTCCGGGCATAATCACTTTTCCGGACAGATCAATATGTTTTGCATCTGAGGGGATAGGTACACTGCCGGCCTCGCCAACAGCGGTAATTTTACCGTTTTGAATAATCAACACTCCTCCGGATATCGGCTCACCTGAAATGGGAATAATTTCGGCTCCTTCAAAGATGTACGGCTGATCCTGCGCCTGCACAGTATGCATCAGTAAAAACAGGACAATCCCAAGTTTTAGCGCTGTTTTCATATACAAGCTCCTATTTGAGTTTATGGATGGTTTGAAATGCGCATCTAACTTACATATTCCATTCCTGTTTTTAAAACGGAAATGTGGTAAGCCCGGGATTTTAATCAGACGCTCTGATCCTGGAAAATTGCCATAAAAAAACCCGGCTTGAAACAGATCAAACCGGGCTAATAGATTTGTAAGCCGTTGGAAGTAAACTGATTTTTTATTTCACTGCATTGGCGATTGCATCTACATAATCGAGCTTTTCCCATGTAAATTCATCGCGGCCAAAGTGCCCGTAAGCTGCTGTTTGGCGGAAATTGGGCTCTTTCAGTTTCAGGCGTTCAATAATTCCGGACGGAGTCATATCAAATACCGAAGTGATGGCTTCGGCAAGCTGCATGTCGTTCACTTTCCCGGTACCAAATGTATTTATGTTAATGGAAACAGGATCAGAAACTCCAATGGCATAGGCTACCTGAACCAGGCACTCTTCGGCAAGCCCGGCTGCCACTACATTTTTGGCAATATGACGGGTTGCGTAGGCAGCACTTCGGTCAACTTTGGAAGCATCTTTGCCTGAAAATGCCCCGCCGCCGTGTGCTCCGCGCCCGCCGTATGTATCCACGATAATTTTACGGCCGGTTAATCCCGCATCGCCATGCGGACCACCAATGACAAATTTACCGGTGGGGTTAACATGCAAAATGGTTTCCGAATCCATCAATTCAGCCGGAATCACTGAAGAGATCAGGTGCTTCTTAATGTCTTGCTTGATTTGATCCTGATCAACGCCCTCATCGTGCTGGGTTGAAATCAATATGGTATTGACTCTCAACGGTTTATTGTTTTCGTCATATTCT
The DNA here is from genome assembly GCA_007127745.1 of Balneolaceae bacterium. Classification (GTDB taxonomy): domain Bacteria; phylum Bacteroidota; class Rhodothermia; order Balneolales; family Balneolaceae; genus Rhodohalobacter. Next base: position 10,053 of record SKYV01000017.1, on the reverse strand, counting down.
ACCGTAACCTGGCTTTTGCTATCCGGGGCCAGGTAGGGCATCAGGGCGGTTTCTTTCCGGATATGGGCAAGTTTGCGCAAAAGATCGTGCGAAAACTGCAGGGTCATGGGCATATAGGCTTCCGTTTCGGAATTGGCGTAGCCAAACATCATCCCCTGATCACCGGCTCCCTGAGCTTTATTTTCTGCTTCATCTACCCCCATTGCAATATCCTCACTCTGCTGGTGGATCGCTGAAATGACTCCGCAAGAGTCGGCATCAAACCGGTAGCTGGCTTTTGTATAGCCGATGTCGCGGATTACATTTCGTACCGTTTCCTGAATATCCACATAGGCTTCTGTTCGCACCTCGCCGGCAACTACGGCAAGCCCGGTTGTAACCAGTGTTTCTACAGCAACCCGCGATTCCGAATCCTGTTTGAGCATTTCATCAAGAATGGCGTCTGAAATCTGATCGGATACTTTATCCGGATGTCCCTCTGAGACAGATTCTGAGGTAAATAACTTTTTCATAAATCGGTTTTTTCTACGTAAATCTGGCAGTTTATTTTAAGCGGATTAAGTTACAAAATTTTCTCTCATTTTGCAGTAAAAACAGATAGCGTTGTTTAGGAAGGAAAGAGTCCGGGATTGTTTTCAGGATCGGTATTTCTGCTGATATTTAAATATTTGTACGATTTCGCTGTTGCAACTCGTCCTTTAGGGGTGCGCTGCAAAAACCCCTCTTTGATCAAAAACGGTTCATAAACCTCTTCGATGGTTCCCTTGTCTTCACCCACAGCTACTGCCAGTGTTCCGAGGCCCACAGGACCGCCCTGGTAGTTTTCGATAATTGCCTTCAATATCCGGATATCCATATCATCCAGCCCGTTCTGATCCACATCAAGAGCATTCAGGGCTTTATCGGCAATTTTGTCGTCGATGGAGTCGAGACCGTCAACCTGAGCAAAATCGCGGGTTCGCCGAAGCAGTTTGTTCACAATTCGCGGTGTGCCCCGGCTTCTCCTGGCAATCTCGTAGGCTCCGCTCTCGGTTATTCCGAATTTAAGAATGGCCCCCGTTCGCAGGGCAATTCGCTGCAGCAGTTCCGAATCGTAGTAATCCAGTCTCATATCGATGCCGAAACGGGCTCTGAGCGGGGCCGTAAGCAGGCCTTTCCGGGTGGTGGCCCCAACCAGGGTGAAGTGGTTCAGGTCTATCTGCACGCTGCGGGCATTCGGGCCGGAATCGATCACAATATCGAGCTTGTAGTCTTCCATGGCCGAGTAGAGGTACTCTTCAATGATAGGGTTGAGCCGGTGAATTTCATCAATAAAAAGAACATCCCCTTTTTCAAGGTTGGTGAGCAATCCGGCCAGATCTCCGGGTTTCTCGAGAACGGGGCCGGTGGTCGGTTTGATCTGTACGCCCATTTCCCGTGATATAATATAGGCAAGCGTGGTTTTGCCGAGGCCGGGCGGTCCCGAAAGTATCACGTGATCCAGAGCTTCTCTTCGCTTTTTGGCTGCCTCGATAAATATCGACAGATTGTTGATCACTTTTTTCTGTCCGATAAATTCCTGAAGGGTAGAGGGGCGAAGTGAATCTTCAATTACCTGATCTTTTTCTTCGGGATTTAACAGCGGGTTTTGCAAAACAGAATCTCTAATCTTGGATTAACGGAAGCTTTGTCAATAATACTTAACTTCCAGCTGAATTGCATTTCCGCTTGCAATAATCCATGCTGCCTTGTGTTGCCTCAGCTTTCTGTCAATCCAGCTCTGCGGATGGAACATACCCCAGGCGAACATCCAGTTTTTTGAGAAGTGAAAGGGCAGGATTCTGAAACCTGCCGTCGAGACTGTATGCATTAAATACGGCCTCACGTGCTTCTTCAAGTTCCCTCAGATTCAGGTGTGCGTTTCCAAGGAACCACCATGCTTTTTCTTCCACAAACCTCTCAATCTCTTCGGTTTCCAGCACCGACTGGAAATACGTTTTAGCCGGTTCATACTCACTTAAATTATAGTGAAGAATTCCGAGATTCATCCCGATTTTGGCTCTCTGAAGATTGTTTGGAGCTTGCTCATACAACCATTCAAACTTTTCGATTGCCTCATCAAACTCTTCTTCATAGGCTGCCGACAGTGCTTCATTGATTGATACCTCAAAATCGGACACCTCTTCTTCATCTGAACGAAGAACATCAGCCCCTACCATTTCGGTGTGTTCGATGGAGGCAATTGCCCAACGATTTGTCGACTCCTCCTCACTAACCGAAAAGAACTGCAGACCAACAACCAATAAAACAGTTGCCGCTGCAGCTAACACCCAGGTTTTGATGCTATTAATTTTGGATATTTCGGATTCTGTTTCATCAACCGTTTCCGGCTGTTTTTCCTCAAAAGGATTTATCCCTTTTCGGGCCAGCCCCCTGAGGTGCAGCTCAGTTTCAAACCATTTGTAGTATTCAGGGTTCTTCAGAAATTCAACCCATAGATCGTCAATTTCCTCCTGAGAAAGCTCTCCGAGTATGTAGCGCTCAATTTTGGCAAGAATTTCAATATTTTCTTTCGTATTCATAGTAATTTTATTTGTTCGCTCTTGTTTGTGCTTCAGATAAACACAACCTCTCGTATGTATGAACCCGAATATTCAAATTCCTTACAAAATTTTTTAATTTTTTTTTAAATGTGCTTTTCAACGCACTCATGCAGTTTCTGTATGACCCGGTGTTTTCTTGTATAGGCATTATTTTGCGAAATATTGAAGTATTCGGCAATATCACTTGATTCTGCCTCAGGGTATTCAAAAATAAAGGTAACCAAATCGCGGTAATGGTTTTTCAGCTTCTGGATACATCTCTTCAAAATTGACTGTTGGTCATCATCCATCAATTTCCAAACCTGCTCCGGGCCAGCGACCAGTTCTTCTTTCATTTCATCATACCGATCCAGATCAAAATCCCGGACAATTTTGTAGTAGCTGTGGCGTGCGCCGGTTAGCATATAAGAAAGCAATCCGGTGGGACTGTTAATTTCATTCTTCTGAATTTTCGGAATCAGGTATTCAAACATTTTTTGAACTGCATCTTCGGCATCCACGGGAGAAGCATCCACATTAGAGATAAGATATTTTTTTAATATCGGTATTGCTTCACTACAGAGTTGATTTGCTTTTTGATCGTCCCCTTTTCTGATAGCATTCACAAGTTCAGAGTAATCCATGCCCAAAATGTTTTGTTGATATTACAAGAATATAGAAGATCAACCATTTCAAGCAAATAATTTTTTGCACAGATTTGCAAAGCCAAGAATTACTCATGCCCTTTTTACTGAAAAAGTAATTCCTTAATCCTAAATTAAATCTAAAAACTTTTATTCGGATTATTCAAAGAGGTCTTTGCAATACTGCCCGTGCGTCCGCTGATGTTGTGGTCATACGGGTTAAATATAATTTTAAAACACCCAGCGGGCGGTAAACCTGGCCACGGGTTCTGCAAAACCTCCTCAAAATCAAATCAAATTTTTATTACGCATGCTTACATATCCATCTCCCGCAATTATTATATGATCATCTACCGGTATGTTTAACAGCTTTCCCGATTTTTTAAGCCGGTTAGTTAACTTAATATCTGCTGCAGATTCTTTCATATATCCGGATGGATGATTGTGAACCAGAATTATGCTGTTGGCATTATTCAGAATAGCTTGTCGCATCACTTCGGCGGGATCCACGACTGTGGCAAAACTTCCACCGGAGCTAACTTTTTTGTATCCAGTAAGCACTTTTGAGTTGTTCAGAAAAGCAACATAAAACACTTCGTTGGGTAAATCACGCAGTTTTGGCATAAAAAAAGCTGCGGCCAGCTCCGGGCTGTTCATCACAATTTCATCACCCAGAGAAGCCATCTGAATTCTTTTTGCAAGTTCAAAAAGGGCCTCGAGCGTAATGGCTTTTACTTTGGCAATTCCGGGAATAACCTTCAGTGCCTGCCAGTTCTGCTTTGAGAGATTCCGAAGGCCTTTAAAATGATCGAGCAAGGCTCTGGACAGGTCAATTACATTCAGGCCTTTGGTTCCTGTTCTCAGTAAAATAGCCAACAGTTCGGCATCCGAGAGGCTTTCGGCTCCGTAAGCCAGCAGTTTTTCCCGGGGTTGTTCATCGGGCTGCATTTCCCGAACACTTCGGCCAAAATATTTCGATGCATCAAATTCTTCGATTTCCATAGGCTTTTATTTGTATGAACCGGAAATCGTGAATTCCTTACAGAAAAGTTTTGATTCGTAAAAAATGAATACCGAATAGCAAACGTCTAATAATTATTCCGCTCTCTACTCCGGACCTCCCATCAGAGGTTCGTTAATGGCACGTATGCTGGAATTGGGAAGCCCGTCAGGATTTTGTTTTTTGGATATTTCAAGCGCGTCGATTACAATTTTCAGATGCATCTCTTTGGAGTTTTCGTAAAACGATTGTGCCGCTCCGCTCAATTTCGGCTTGCCGTGAAGCGGTTTATCACTCACACAAAGAAGTGTGGCAAACGGCACCCGGTAACGGTAGCCGTTGGTTGCCACTGTGGCCGATTCCATATCAATGGCCACGCTACGGCTCACGTGAATTTCCTGAACCGTCCGCCTTTTCATAAACTCCCAGTTTCGGTTGGCCGTGGTATATACCGTTCCCAGCCGGTAGCTCAGTTTGTGCAGGTCAAGTACTTCCTTCAGGTACACATTCAATAAATGATTTGGAGTGATGGGAATGTTGAGTGGCAATACATCATCCAGAATTCCGTCTGATCTCATAAATCCGGTGGCCAGCACAAAATCTCCGATATCCTGATGATTTCTCAATCCTCCGCAATGCCCTACCATGACTATGGCATCGGGCCGCAGAACGGCTGCATGATCGGAAATCGTTTTTGCATTCGACGGCCCCACACCAATATTGACCAGCGAAAAGCCCTTATTGTCAGGCAGTTTGTGATGGTAAGCCGGCATCTGAACCGGATGGTCCGGTTTCACACAATCGGGATAGAGTTTGTTGAACACTTCCACATGCATATCGTAGTTGGTAAAAAGAATATACCGCTGAAAATCCTCCGGCCTGGTGCCCGTGTAGTGTTCCAGGCGATTCAGCGAAATATCGATACGTTCGGGGCTGAACAGAAACAGTTTTTTCTGGGTAATATCCCACTCATCTTCGTCGGCGTTGTCAAACAGGGCGGGATCTTCCAGTGTAACTCTCGGCCGCGCTGGAAACACCTTTAGTTCGGCTCCTTTTTCAAGCAGTTTTTTCATTTCTCGTTTGAGATACCACCGGTAGGCGCTGGGCAGAGCCATTTCACCGGTAATAATCGGATTATGTTCAGACCAGGAGCGTTTCACCATTAATTTTGGATAGTCGCCCTCCTGATATATCTTTTCCATCAGGTCGCAGGCATCTTCCACAACCTGCATCAGTTCATCTTCATTCGAAAAGGAGTGCGGTGTGATTTCAATTCGTTTATCCATAAAAATTCATTTTAATGTCTGAAAATTTTCAATATTCAAAACCCAGGTGGCAGGTGCTGGAAGATAAGAAAGTCTGCAAAACTACCATTTTTTCTGTTCATCAACTAAAACTGCAACCGGAGAAAAAAAAGGAGACTGCTGATTTTTTTTTACTGAAAGCACCTGAGTGGACCAATGTAATTGCACTAACTCCGGAAAACCAGATTGTTTTGGTTGAGCAGTACCGTGCCGGAATTCATGCATCAAGCCTGGAAATACCCGGCGGGGTAGTTGACCCGGGCGAAGAACCGCTTCAGGCCGCAAAACGGGAACTTCTTGAAGAGACCGGCTTCAGGTCAACCCACTGGAAGAAAATAGGCAAAACCAGCTCCAATCCTGCTATTTTTACAAACTATACCCACGTTTATCTGGCAGAAAAGTGTGAAAAAATTCAGGATCAGCAGCCCGACAGCAACGAAGATATCCGAGTGCACCAGATGTCTGTTGATGAGTTTCTGAATCTTGTTAAAAACGGAACGGTACATCATGCCATCGTTCTGGCTGCTGTTGCACAGTTTTTGCTGATGGAGAATATACCATCTGATTGAATTTGAATACCGGTTAGTAAACAATCTGAACAATTTCAATGCAGTAAATTTGTTTAAAGAAAAACGCTTGCCTCAATTCAGGCAGATTGTGTATACTTTAAAACTGTTCAGGAAAATCGCCGGAGAAAGAACGAAACGGGTGCTGAATTGGGTTATAACTCCCCAATCATCAAAAAAACAAATAAAAAATGATAGAAACAGGAAAAAAAATTGATACAAATTTTACTCTCCAAATAGTTGAGAACGGAGAAGAAAAAGAAGTGCCGTTTTCCGATTTACTAACTCGCCCAACCATCGTATCCGTTTATATGCGAAACAATACCAGTGGCTGCGACCGGCAAAACCAGAGCCTTGCAGAACATCAAAACTGGTTTGATGAAAAGGGATATAACCTGATTGCCCTGAGCAAAGACACCTGCGGATCGCACAAAAATTATGCAGAGAAGTTCGATATCAATTACATCCTGGCATCCGATCCCGATTTTAAATTTGCCAAAACAACCGATTCTGTGGTTGAGAAAAAAATGTACGGAAAAACTTTCGATGCACCATCACGATCAGCATTTGTGATAGATACCGACGGCACGGTGTTGAGCGTCATCAAAAAAATTAATACAAAAGATCATGCCGGTGAGTTGAAAGACCTGGTTGAGGATTTGGGATGATAGAAGACGGAAGACCGAGGACTTGAGATAGGACATTTTGGATGATAATCTGCTAATTTCCCCTGTTTCAGAATCCATTTGCCCCTTCCGTCTCCGGTCTTCCATCTTCCGTCTTCTTTTTAAATCTATTTATTGAAACAAAAGAATCTTATTGAACATCACATGAAATCATTAGTTATTGTCGAGTCTCCAACGAAAACCAAAACCATAAAAAAGTATCTGCCCAAAGGGTATGTGGTAGACTCATCGATGGGGCATATCCGCGACTTGCCCTCATCGGCCAAGGAAATTCCTGCCAAATATAAAAAAGAGAACTGGTCCAATCTTGGCATCAACACAGAAGAGCGCTATGATCCAATCTATGTAGTGCCTTCAGGGAAAAAGAAAATCGTAACGAAATTAAAAAAGCTGCTAAAGGAATCAGATGAATTGATTCTGGCTACTGATGAAGACCGCGAAGGGGAGGCTATTTCGTGGCACCTCACCGAGCTTCTGAAGCCCAAAGTGCCCGTTAAACGGATGGTATTTCGTGAAATCACCAAGGAGGCCATCCAAAAAGCGCTCGAAAATTTTCGCGATATCGACATGAATCTGGTGCACGCACAGGAAACACGACGAATAGTTGACCGCCTTGCCGGTTACACCATCTCCCCGCTGCTTTGGAAAAAAATTGCACCGGGACTTTCTGCCGGAAGGGTACAGTCGGTGGCCGTGCGTTTTCTGGTGGAGCGAGAGCGCGAACGGATGAAGTTCAGAAGTGCGACATATTATGATCTGAAAGCACTTCTTTCAAAAGAGAACGACAAGAACAGGTTCAATGCCGACCTGTCTCATCTGAACGACAAGCGCCTTGCCAGCGGTAAAGACTTCGATGAAAATACCGGCAAACTAAAAAAACCGGACAGTGTTGTACTGCTTGATGCGGAAAAAGCCGGTGAACTTCGGGATCTGCTGAACAAAGCCGAGTGGAAAGTATCGAACATTGAAGTACGAAATCAAAAAAGGAATCCAGCGCCGGCATTTATTACTTCCACTTTGCAGCAGGAGGCCAACCGTAAGTTTGGCTTTTCGGCCCGAGACACCATGAGCATTGCCCAAAAACTGTACGAAAATGGACTCATCACCTACATGCGAACCGATTCGGCCAACCTGTCCGGACAGGCAATTAATGCTGCACGCAACGAAGTGGAAAAACAATACGGAAAAGAGTATCTGTTTGATCGGGTGCGGAATTATGGAAAATCGAAAGGTGCGCAGGAAGCGCATGAGGCCATTCGGCCGGCAGGTTCAAGTTTTGTGCATCCCGAAAAATCCGGATTGAGCGGTCGCAATTTTAAAGTTTACGATTTGATCTGGAAACGTACCATTGCCACCCAAATGGCCGAGGCCCAACTGGAGTTTACCAATGTGACCATCACCGCCGAAAAAGACGGTACACAGGCCGATTTCAAAACCAGTGGTAAAAAAATTCTCTTCCCCGGGTTTTTCCGCGCCTATGTTGAAGGCAGCGACGACCCCGAAGCATCACTCGAAAACCAGGAAATTTTCCTGCCCGAAATGAAAGAGGGTGAGCCGGTTGAGATGCACGAACTGGAATCGATCTCACACGAAACCAAACCTCCTGCCCGGTTTACCGAAGCAACGCTGGTAAAAGAACTTGAAAAACGGGGAGTGGGCAGACCCAGTACGTACGCTTCGATCATCAGTACTATTCAGGATCGCGGTTATGCCAAAAGCGACGGAAAAACACTAGTTCCCTCCTACACAGCATTTGCCGTTACAGAACTGCTGGAAGAACATTTTCCGCACCTTGTTGACAGTGAGTTTACATCTGAACTTGAGGACAAACTGGATGAAATTGCCAACGGAACGTACGATCCCGTCACCTACCTTGACAACTACTACAAAGGAGACAAAGGACTCAAAAAACAGGTCGATGAACAGGAAGATAAAATCGACCCCCAAAAAGCAAAAGTACTAAAACTTCCTATTGAAGGGCTGAACGGTACACAGGTTCATGTTGGCCGGTTCGGGCCCTATGTAAAAACCAAAAATAACGGGGAAGAAATCACCACCTCCCTGCCTGAAGATCTTGACGTAGGTGAACTATCCGTTGAAAAGATTGAGGAGCTTCTTAAAGCAGAACAAGACGGGCCTACTTCTCTTGGCAAACATCCTGAAACCGGCAAGCCTGTTTATGTATTAAATGGACGTTTTGGGCCGTATGTGCAGCTTGGCGAGGTTACCGAAGAGAATAAAAAGCCGAAAAGAGTATCTTTGCTTAAAGGCATGAAACCTGCCGATGTTGATCTCGAAACCGCACTTCGTCTTCTGGAACTGCCCCGAACACTGGGCGAACATCCTGAAACAGGAAAGGTGGTGAAAGCAGGAGTTGGCCGTTACGGTCCGTTTGTATTACATGACGGCACATTTAAATCCCTAAAAAAAACTGATCATGTGTTGGAAATCGGTTTAGACCGCGCTGTTGAACTTCTCAAAGAAAAAAATAAGGGGAAGCGAGGCAGCTCGGCCATTCAGGATCTGGGCAAACACCCCGAAACCGATCAGCCCGTTAAAGTGATGACCGGACGGTACGGGCCCTACATTAAATACGGACGAAAGAACATTTCGCTGCCTAAAGGAACCGATCCCGAGAAAGTATCTATGGGTGATGCTGTCCGGCTGATTGAGGAAAAGGGCAAGAAGTAGGGCTGGGCAAGGTTCAGGGAACAATGTGCATGGTGCATGACAGAACTGAGGACCTGGCAGAGTGCCCAGGCAAACCTGACGGGGCTCCTGCCAGAGTCTGGGTTCAGGGTTCAAGGTGTGTCTACCCCTGATTTAGCTTGACCGATTAATCCGTTTTCTCAGAGAAGTTCAAAATGGCTTTTAGGCAGCCAGCAAATTTTACCGCGGTCGTCTTTTATTCTGACAAGTAAATCATCGGGCCTTTCATCCAGAACATCATACGCTTTACCCGGTGTCAGCTTGTCTGAATGCCCGTGATTGTCACTGCACAAAACCTTCACCCCCTCTTTCATATTCATCAAATTCTGTTCTCTTTTTTTCCGCCTGGCGATGCTGTCCTCGTAAAGCTGCATTCCCTTCGAAATATCCTCTTCGCCAATCAAATCAAGTGAAAACAGCCAGTCCAGAACCTCTTTTCTCTCCTCACGGCCGTGATACTCATACCATTTATCCTGAATGCCAAATTCATAAATAATGTCTTTAAACCGCCGGAAAGCTCCCCTGCCTTCGATTGCCCTGAAAAGCGAACGCCTCGTAGTTTCATCAATATCATCCAGTGAGT
>SKYV01000203.1 GCA_007127745.1 Balneolaceae bacterium | reverse complement strand
TTTGAGCTTGCAGCAGATTTTATTTAGGTGAGGATCTCTTCATAAAAAATTCTGTATTACCCATTAGTGATGAATACCGGCCGGACAAGCTGTCCGGCGTACGTACAACGGGCAACCTGCCCGTTACTCATGAGTTTTGAGCTTGCAGCAGATTTTATTTAGGTGAGGATCTCTTCATAAAAAATTCTGAATTACCCATTAGTGATGAATACCGGCCGGACAAGCTGTCCGGCGTACGTACAACGGGCAACCTGCCCGTTACTCATGAGTTTTGAACTTGCAGCAGATTTTATTTAGGCGAGAATCTTTTCATGAAAAATTCTGAATTACCCATTAGTGATGAATACCGGCCGGACAAGCTGTCCGGCGTACGTACAACGGGCAACCTGCCCGTTACTCATGAATGATGAACTTGCTGCAGATACTATTAAGACGAGGATCTTTTCATAAAAAAAATCTGTATTACCCAAAAATGGCGTCCAAAAAACACACCACTAAACAGTTTAATTTTTGGCAGGATAAAACTATATTCACTGCGCAATAGAAATTATTGATGTCTTCATAATGCGGGTGGCTGTCCATGCCACCGTCTCTTCAACTCTTATGGAAAACCGAATTCTCGCAAAAAATCTGGCAGATTTATACCGGCAGGCTGCAAACCGGTATGGATCGCTACCTGCATTTGCCACCCGAAAAAAAGAACTTGAGTGGGAGCCCGTCTCATTTCAGGATCTTTACCGGCAGGGGCTTGACCTGGCAACAGCACTGATTGAACTCGGTGTTGATCACCAGGAACATGTGGGGCTCTTCGGTGATAATCGTTACGAATGGATTCTGTCTGATTATGGTGTTCAGCTTTGCGGCGCGGTGGATGTGCCCCGTGGAAGCGACATTACCGACAATGAATTGATCTATATCATCAACCATGCCGGAATCAATGTTGCATTTGTTGAGACTACAGAACTGCTTGATCGTGTCTCTCAATTAAAACCGGAATTACCGGATTTAAAAGAAATAATCCTGCTCGATCCTGATGGTGATGCTGAGGGACGTGCCCACCACCTGTATGATGTTTTAGAATTAGGTGCCAGCCTCAGAAAAGATGGCGATCGCCGTGCTGAAAAACGGATTGAATCCATACAGCCTGATGATCTTTTCACTCTCATTTATACATCGGGAACAACCGGCAAACCCAAAGGGGTGATGCTGACTCATGAAAATATGATGTCTCAGCTTCAGGTGATTCCGATTGAACTGACACTGACCGACCGGGTTCTTTCCATTCTTCCCATCTGGCACATTTTTGAACGGGTTTTTGAAGTATTTACCATCTCGTGCGGTGTATGCACCTACTATTCAAACGTACGGCACCTGGCTGATGATCTGAAAAATGTAGAACCGACATTTATGGGATCCGCACCCAGGCTTTGGGAGAGCCTGCATCATAAAATTTTGAAACGTGTTAAAGATTCGCACCCCGTGCGGAGGCTGCTGTTTCATACAGCCTATTTTTTGAGCCGTCAGTACAAGGAGTCGATGTATTTTATGTCTGGCAGAGATTTACGCCTGAAGCCCGAATCCATACTGAAACGTGTTTTGCTGTTTCCATTTCATGCACTTCGGTGGCTGCTGGTGCTGCCTTTTTATGCATTTTTCAATGTTGCCGTATTAGAGCCGGTTCGCCTGAGTGCGGGTGGTTCACTAAAAGCAACCATTTCCGGGGGAGGTGCTCTGCCGGTGGAGATCGACCGGTTTTTCAATTTTGTGGGAATCCCGGTTCTGGAGGGGTACGGAATGACAGAAACCTCACCCGTGATTGCGGTCCGCAAACAGGATCACGTAGTCATCGGCACAGTTGGGCCGCCACTAAAGGATACAGAAATCCGGATTATGAATCTCGAAACCGGGAAAATTCTCTATCCAAATTCCAATTATCCACATGAAGGCAGAGGATTACGCGGTGAGATTTGGGTAAAGGGGCCGCAGGTGATGAAGGGATATTACCGTGATAAAGAGAAAACCGGGGAGACCATCCGTGACGGCTGGCTGAATACCGGTGATCTTGGAATGATTACCCACAACGACTGTCTGAAAATTCTGGGCCGTTCAAAAGCTACCATTGTGCTTCTGAGCGGTGAAAACCTTGAGCCTGCGCCGATTGAAATGAGGCTTACACAGAGCGAATATATTGAGCACTGTATGGTGGTGGGGCAGGATCAAAAACAGATTGGTGCATTGATTGTGCCCCGGCTCGAAGGGTTCAGGGAAAACGGAAACAAAGCATCAACAATCAAAGAGATTGCCGAAAATCCCGAAGCCCGAAAAATTATTCAGGGTGAAATTAAGCGGATGATTTCACCTTCAAACGGATACAAACGCCATGAACTGATTCACGACTTCCGGCTGGTGCCTGAAAATTTCAAAACAGGCGAAGAGCTGACCAACCTGTTTAAAATGAAACGGCACGTCATCACCGAAAAACATGCCGATTTAATCGCAGACATGTACAACCCGCAGTAAAAACCAAAAAAAGAAATGGAATTTACAACACAGCTATTATACCCGTTGGACCAGGTTTTACTGGCGCTGATGATTTTTTCCATTATGTTCGGAATGGGAGCCAGCCTGACCCTCGACGACTTCCGAACGGTTTTGCGTTACCCGCGCGGTATACTGATCGGTTTTCTCTCCCAGTTCGGACTGATGCCTTTTTTCGCCTACAGCCTGGCCGTTTTTTTGGATTTGTCTCCAGCTTATGCCATCTCCATTATTCTGATCGGCTGCCTGCCGGGAGGTACCACCTCAAACATGTTTGCCTATTTTGCGCGCGGTTCCGTAGCGCTCAGCATCGCCATGACCACAGCTTCCACCATCATGGCACTGCTGATGATGCCGGTTCTTCTGGAGTTCTACACAGGTGAGTTTACGCGCCAGATCAGCGAAGAGATGATTGCTGCCGGAACCGGAACGGAGTTTGTGATACCCACTGGAAATATAATCGGTTCGCTGGTTCTGGTGCTGGTTCCGGTTGGCCTTGGGATGTGGCTGAGAGCCAAATCACAAATCTGGGCAAAAACGGCTGAGGATACAGCCGGATTTATGGGCATCATCGTCATCATTTTTCTTATCGCTACCGCATTTATCCGGCACACCGGCCTGCTGCTTCAAACACCGAAAGAAATCTATATCGCAGCGATTGCCGTTGGCTTACTGGGCTTTTTGTTTGGATTCTGGATGTCTCGATTATTCAGGCTTTCCCCGATTTTTCAAAGAGCTATTTCACTCGAAACCGGTATCCAGAACGGGCCTATCGCGTTTGCCATTATACTGCTCAGTTTTGCCGAACCTGTTCAAAGCCAGATGCTCTGGCTGGCCATTCTCTATTCAACCTTCATTGTCATCACGTCTTCTTTTATCACTCTTTGGTACCGGAGAGTAGGCAAGTTCGATTTTGAGGTGTATAAAAATACAACGATACACAACCGTCTGTTCGGTGAGAATTATGTAACACACTACCCCGAGGGCTATCTCACTAAGCGAATTGTGAAAGATCCCAGTCAGGGCTCTGTACCTGCGCAGAAACGGGATTGATTCAGCCGGACATTTCGGATCAAACCTAAAACATACAATATCTCATGCCGTATCAGGTTGAACAGGCAGATGGAATTGTTTAATCATTTTATCAAAAAAATATCTATGAAGTATATTTATAAGTTGTTGTTAATTTTATTTGTATCAGTATTAATCAAAGGATGTGATCTCACCGATTCACCCGATCAGGCGATACAGT
>SKYV01000133.1 GCA_007127745.1 Balneolaceae bacterium | reverse complement strand
GACCATCGCGCTGAAGGTGTGTCCGGAAATGTACCGGTCGGCATGGTTCAGCAGATCGGTCATGCGTGACCCGCCAAATCCCCGCTGGATTACCGGATAGGGGTGCATATCCTCCTCAAGAGTCTCCCATAGCCGGATGCTGGAACTGCCGGTAAAAAAGATCGACTCGGGCGGATAGCTTTGGGTCCGGTCGAGCTCCTCAAACTGCTGCATGGACTGCTCCCACCGATCATCCGCCTGCTGCGCCGCTACCGGCATCGCAATGAGCAAAAGGAGTGTAATCAACAGCAGCCGGAGGAAAATGGATTGTGAATGCATAGCCTGTATATGGATAAAAGTTAAATTGTGAACGTCATTTATGAACCTATTGATTAAATATAAAGTTTATACTGACAGATTAAACTTTTTCGACGAATAATGATCTGCCGCCCATTTTTGAAATGAATTCCGAACCGAATGAATGAATCCCGACACATATCTACCGAACTCTCCCTGTCTGAAGCCTGGAAACGGGTAGAGGGCCGGGTCCGCACGGCCGTGGAGGATGGGAGCCACCCCTTCCGAACGGTCGCCCTTGCAACCGCTGATAAAACAGGATCTCCTCAGCAGCGAATGGTGATCCTCCGTAACTTTACGGATGACTCGGTGTTTACCGTGTTTACGGACAACCGTTCAGATAAAGTAGATCAGATATTAGAAAACAGCTCGGTGAGCCTTCTTTTTTACGATGCGGATGAGAAGCTGCAGCTGCGTGCGGCTGGAAAGGCGGTTGTGATCCATGACGGGGAGGAGCGCATGCGGTACTGGAACAGCAGGGGGAGCCGAAATCCCTACTCCTATACATCCGTGGTTGCGCCGGGAACGGTTATTGGCCATCCCCGGGAGGCCTACCGATGGGGTGAAGAGGCCCCATCCAATTTTTCGTTGATTAAAGTTGAGGCAACATGGATGGAATTTTTGCAGCTGGGCGGGGTGAGACATATCCGGGCCGAAAAAAGGATTCGTCAAGGAGTAGAAAGAATCCGCTGGATAGCCCCGTAATTTTTTTTCAGATGTTGATCGTCACGAAAGTTTGAACCATCTTGGCTCAGACAAGATGGTTGAACGAAATAGGAAGTTTTTCACTTGTTTGATTGATCCACAACCTAAATAAGAGGACCTTAATATGGAATATCTGATGATCGCGTTAAAATTAATTGTAGGGCTGAGTATCCTGAATGTATGGCTTGTTCGTTCGAAAAAATCAACCCCCTGGAGAGGTGGTGATGCCAATAATATCGTAGAAGAATTTAAGGCCTACGGCCTTCCGGTCTGGTTTATGTGGACGATTGGAACGCTAAAAGTGGCCCTTGCTGTGCTGCTTCTGGCTTCCATTTTTTATGCTCAGGTTGAAGCTATTGCCGCTTTCGGAATCGCCCTTTTGATGCTGGGAGCCGTTTCCATGCATATAAAAATTGGCGATCCTCTGAAAAAATCATTTCCTGCATTTACTTTTTTGGTACTTTCTCTTGTGATCGCACTGCTCTGAAAGATTTCTTATAACAGTTTATAAAACGAGAGGGTCAGCCAGATGTTGATCAGCATAAAAAAGAGAGATGGCGATGCCTGTGCAAAGCTGTCTCTGATTTTTATTCGGATGATGAACGCTACCAACATCATGGCGGTAAAACCCGCCGAGGCTAAAAATCCCAGGATCGGGTAAATAAAACCGGCAAGCAGGCCGATGGCTCCGACTATTTGCAGCATTCCGGTCAGTTTTCGTTGCCAATCATTAAGCCCGAATCGATAAAATTCATCGGTCATTTTCTTTGAACGTATGGCCGTAATGCCGTAAAAGAGAAAAAAGAGAGCAGTAATGATGAATAGAAATTGTGTTGTATCGGCAGGCATAGGTTATCGCTATAAAGTAGCAGAGGCTCATCAATATAGAATTCCCCTCTGTTTATTTTGTTTAAAAGCCCCGAAAGATTTCTATCTCAATAGCTTTTCCGGAGGGATGACCAGAACAAGATCCTCATCTGTTCTGAAATCGCGCACGTTGCGTGTAACTATTTTTTTACAGCAGGCCTCGGCTGCTGTATGGTAAAGGATTGCATCTTCGGGATCGTTCCAACGGGCAGCCAGTGCTTTTCGAATTGCGTTGCCATCAACCGGCACGATATCAAGAATAGAGATCTAATCTTGTAAGATGTAATTTGTCATTGCGGATGAGGTCGTTCTTCGGATCAGAAATGCTAACCTGTCAATGGAAGAAGATGATATGCACCCATGGATCTGCCCGGTTTCAGCCGCCTCAATACAGACTCATGAATTGCAATTGGCCGGGCTGGACGTTTCGGCGGAATATCCATTGCCGGTAGTTTATAAAGATGTAAAGTTCGAATGCGGCTATCGGCTCGATCTTTGGGTTGAATGAAAAGTGATTATCGAAATAAAATCAGTGGATGCTCTCAACGATGTCCATCTCGCACAAATCCTTTCCTACCTCAAACTAACCGACTATCGGCTCGGATACCTGATCAACTTCAACGTCTCCAAAATAAAACATGGAATAAAGCGGGTTGTAAACGGACTCTGACTTCTTTTTAAACAACCAATTTCACATCCCCTCAGCGGATCCTTGCGTCCACTGCCTGCCCTCGACACCTCGGGGCGGTTAAACCGTAAGGCTCAAATTTTTTTTAAGGAGAGAACTCCCCAAACCACATACCGATTGGTGCTCAAATCCTTGGTGAATGGATATTGGCTTTCCAACTCGTGAGACGAAGGGAAACTGCGGAAGGCGCGATATTAGTACTTTTCCCTACCGCTGTAATTTCGAGATCACTGTTTACAGTGAAAGAAGCTCCTTTGAAGAGCGCTTAAATTTTGCGGTCCATCAACAGGACTTTTCCCTTTTAATCAAAAAAAATTATTTAACCTTACAGAAGGATCTTATTTACTATTTTAGTAAGACTTTAACCAAACCCTGAATAATCGTATAAAAATTTCTCAGAAATCGAGAAAACAAAAAAGGCCCTCATTTTCAGAGAGCCTTAAACCAACGTGTTAGAAATTATTTTTTCAATTTGTCAGTTTCATCATTCTTCTTATTCAAGTGGTAATAACACGGTATCAATCACGTGAATGATGCCGTTGGATGCAGATATATTTGGAGCAATGATATTCACTTCTTGTCCAGCTATATCTGTAATCACTGCATCTCGATCTACTGAGAAAGTCGCACCAAGAAGAGTTGTTATTGTGCGAGGATTTCTTGGCGGCACTACACTATTAGAAGCCCGACGCCCTTCAACCACATGATAAAACAGTACATCAAGTACAAGTTCAGCAGGTAAGTCTGTAATTCCATCTATTTCAAGTGCTTCATATAAACCCTCAAATGCCGCATTTGTCGGTGCAAATACAGTGTACTGATCCTTTCCATTCAAAAACAGATCAACAAGGTCTGCACCCAGCTCCTCGTCTACATAAACAAGTGCTCCTACCAATTCATCGAAGCCAGCGCCAATTGCGATTTCAGCAATAGATTCACTGCCCGGTGCCGGTGCACCTCTTTCATTACCTCGTTCCGAGCGTTTTTCAGCTTCTTGTGTAATCTCTGCACTTTGTAATGCAGATGCGTTGTCGTCTAAGGTATCGCAAGCCCCGAAAACCAGCAGAAGTGCAAATAGCCCAATAATAGATTGTTTTTTCATAATTTATCCTAAATGTAATTTTGATTTTTTTGTTTCCAACTGACTTTATCTAAAACCTCCTCATCTATATCGGACGTTCCCGTAAAAGGCCAAATAACCGTTAAACT
>SKYV01000035.1 GCA_007127745.1 Balneolaceae bacterium | reverse complement strand
GTTGCCGAGAACATTACGGTTTGTGATTTCCCTTGACTGTAGCTTAAAATCTGTTCCAGATCTTCACGAAAACCCATGTTCAGCATCTCGTCGGCTTCATCCAGCACCACCAGTTCGAGGCTGCCCAGTTTTAAGGTGCCCCGTTTCAAATGGTCAATCACACGGCCTGGCGTTCCAACCACAATTTGCGCACCTTTTTTCAGTGCTTTAAGCTGCCGGCTGATGGGTTGCCCGCCATAAACGGGCAGTGTGTAAATGCCGTTTGTGAATTTGGATAATTTTATGAGCTCGCCGGTAACCTGGATTGCAAGTTCACGGGTTGGGCACAAAATGAGTACGCTGGGAGTTTTGGAGCCTTTGTTTGCCATTTGAATGGCCGGTATTCCGAATGCGGCAGTCTTTCCGGTGCCGGTTTGAGCGTGGCCAACCATATCTTTTCCGGCTAAAATATGGGGAATGGATCTGCTTTGAACTTTTGTTGGAGCTTCGAACCCCATTTCTTGTACGGCTTTAAGGACTTCAGGGCTGATATTCAGTTCTGAAAAAGTAGAATCGTTCATTAAAAAAATGTTTAGTGCAGCTGCCGCTCATCATAATTATTAGCATCCCTGAGAGTCGTTTATTGCAATCTCATGGAAATGTACAGGCAAATATTATCCTGAATGATTTGATGAAAACAGCTTTGATTTTATAAATAATCTGTCGCTACCCACGCGCATTTCTCTGCTCTTGATACTGTGAGGAATGATTTCCTGGTCAAAAGCGCGTCTTACAAACATTCAGAAATCTGCTTACTGAAGAGAGGCAAAATTAAAAATCGGATGGATTGTACGTCAGTTGAAGGGGGTAAAGATACGGATAAAAAATGGAATTCTTTCGATCTCAATTTATCATCATAAAATCCGGCCTGATGTGAAAACCATTTTTGACCTGGAAATTCAACTCTGCATTTGAACCATTCTTGATCACCGCGTGTTTCTCTCATTAACTTTGTATCTTCATTCAAACAAATTTTAAACTAATTCCGGATGGTGAGTGATACTTCATCATTCAGCATTCGGTGTTCGATATATAACATTCAAATGGCCCGCAAAGAGTTTGACATTCCGGTGATGTACAAGTCACCCATCATCCGCAAGGTGAAGGAAGCAAATCAGATAACCGATCCCAGAAAAAAAGATCTTTCACCAACCGAGCTGGATTTCGGCCCGGTTCAATTTCTCATTCCTCGTCACTTTGGGTTTTGTTACGGTGTGGAAAATGCGATCGACATTGCCTACCGCACCGTGGAGGAAAATCCGGATAAAAATATTTATCTGCTCAGCGAGATGATTCACAACCCCACGGTGAATGAAGATCTTCAAAAAAAAGGAGTAAAATTTCTGTTTGAAACCGATGGTTCGGTGCGCATTCCGTTCGATACGCTGAGTGCTGATGACATTGTGATTGTACCCGCATTCGGAACGACACTTGAAATCCAGGAGCAGCTACAGGAGAAGGGAATCGACCCCTATCAATACAACACCACCTGCCCGTTTGTGGAGAAAGTGTGGCGGCGGGGCAGTCAGCTCGGGAAAAAAGGCTACAGCCTGGTGGTGCATGGCAAACATGAGCACGAAGAGACACGGGCCACCTTTTCACACAGTGCCGATCACTCGCCGGTGGTAGTGGTTCTGAACCCGGAGGAAGCCCAAATTCTTGCCGATATTATGACAGAAAAGCGACCTCTGGACGATTTCGACACTTATTTCGGCCACAAATGTACCGAAGGGTTCAATCCTCTTAAGGACCTTGAATTTTTTGGTGTGATAAACCAGACCACCATGCTTGCCACCGAAACACAGGAGGTGATGGATATTCTGAAAGAAGCTGCAAAAGAGCGGTTTGGAGAAGAAAATGTACTCAATCATTTTGCCGATACGTCCGACACTCTCTGCTATGCCACGAACGAAAATCAGTCGGCAACGTACGCACTGGTCGATGCCAAACCGGATATGGCCATTGTGGTGGGAGGATACAACTCATCCAACACGATGCATCTTGTTGAAATTCTGGAACATCACTGCCCCACTTTTCATATACGAGATGCCGGTGAGTTTGAATCTCCGGATCAGATCAACCATTTCAATCAGTGGAGAAAGGAGATTCTCACATCGGATAACTGGCTGCCATCAAACCGAGAGCCTCTCAGAATCGCTCTGACCTCCGGCGCATCCTGTCCCGATATTTTGGTGGATGAAGTGCTGCTGAAGATTCTTTCGTTTTATCCGGAATCAGAAAATCTGCAAAAAGTGATGAGCCGGTTTGAAGATGTGGCAGCAGAAACTGAATAATGCTTTAGTCTGATATAATTCTGAAATAGGAAACTCTGGGCGGCTGAAAACTCCTAAGGCGAATGACATAATCGGTCTCCACGTGATCAATTTCGGGGGCAACACGACCTGAATCATCCTTTTCAATTACATGATAATCAACATAGGCGTTGAACAGCCTTGTGTTTTGCACATCAGAAAACTGTTCGATGGGTACATCAAACCGAATTGTGATGGATGATGGATTGTAGCTTACCGCCTGGCCATCCGGCAAATTTCTGGTTCGAATGGGCACGCGCTGTTCGGCCTCTGTAAATTCGGCCACATCAACCCTCAGGGTTACGGTTTCCGGCTCCACAGTCATTCCAGATCTGCCGCTTTTCAATTGAATTTCCCGTTCAATATCGCTGCTGATATTTATGAGTTCTGTCTCTTCGGTTTCCCAGGTTTCAAGTTCGGCAAGTGCCGATTCAGCTCCTGTGATGGATACACTATCGGGCACAATCACTGGATTGCGAAGCGGGCCGAATTGATCGCTATAGGATATGTTCACAAGATTTGTTACCGGAACTTTTTTGGTTTCTTTTCGTTCGGTTTCGATTCGCAACTGACTGGGTTCAACCTGTAAAATATTCAGATCAGAGAGGGCGCTTATCTGATTGCGTATCTGTTCCGGCAAATTCACCTGCTCAGATTCTGCATTAATCACAAGCCGGGGTGGATTTCTGTACACCGGGATCAATTGCCATCCTTCTCCGGAAAGATTTACTGAAACGGTTGATGGGACTTCACTATTGATAATCAAATCATCCGCAAGGGCCGACATCTGGATGGGCATCTGAATGGTAATGGTAAAATCACGATTCAGATTTACAATAAACCACAAAAGGAAGGCAAAAAACAGAGCAACACAAAAAGCGATTATTTTTTCTCGGCCCTCGAAACTGCTTGAACCGGACTCATCCCGCCCGGGGTCGGATGCTCCGAAAAAAAATTCGCGAAATCGCCTGGATATGAAATTAAGTAAATCCATTAATCGGAAAATAAACTATTTCGTTTAAGTACGCACAACTATTTCTTTAACAACTTTAGACTGTACCCTGTCATTCAGTTTTTTGGCAATCGAAAAGCGGTTGGCGTGCAGTTCAAACCGCCAGGCTTCGCTGTTAACCGTCACAATCAGGCGGTTTCCTTCAAACCGCAGGTTTTTGGTGATTGAGTTAATCTGATCTCCAACAACATCAGGCCAGAGGTGCATTACCATACCGCGCCTCAGTTCGGTCTGTTGAGGAATTTTTTTCATAAACTCCTTCAGAAGTTCACTCATCGGTTTTGGATCTCTGCCAAAAGCCATATCAATGTTTTTGAGTTATACTGCCGTTTTGTATTGTGAACCACGCATTCTGTTGGTTGTTTCCAAACAGGGTTTCATCAAAAGGGCGTTCCGAAGCGGATGTTATAAACGTTTGTCCGGAATGTTTAGTCAGTGTTTGTGTAATAATGTCGATTTTTTGCTGATCCAGATTTCCGAAAATGTCATCAAGAAGCATAATCGGCAGATCGTCCAGTTCATCGGAATAATAAAAAAGTTGTGCCATTTTTAAAGCCATGGAAAACAGCCGGTGCTGTCCCTGCGAACCAAAATTTCGTAGCTCCATATCATCCAGGAAAAATACCACTTCGTCCCGGTGCGGGCCAACTATCGTCTGTTCGCGCTCGGCCTCTTTTTCAAAATTTTCCTCAACCAGGGTCAGGTACAGTTCCTGCAGCTCTTTTTCGGTTTCCGGCATCTCGCAAATAGTTTGATAGGTCAATGATGGTTTTAGATTGATGCCAGAAATAAGACGATACTGCAACTCAAGGTAGTGCTTAAATTTTTCAAGCACCTCAGCCCGTTTAAAAATGATTGAAGCTCCATGTTTTGCGAGCTGAAGATTCCAGGGCTCCAGTTGTGTTTGCAGAGTTGACAGCGGCCCGCGGTATTCCTGCAGCAGTTTATTTCTCTGTTTTCTGATTTTACGGTAACGGATCAGATTACGGAGATATTCCGGAGAGGTTTGGCTGATGAGAGTGTCTAAAAATGTGCGGCGTTCAACCGGACCCTCGCTGGTCAGTTTCAAGTCATTCGGGCTCAAAACCACCACCGGAACCATTCCAATCAGATCGGAAAACCGTTCGAGGGGACTGTCGTTCACAAATACTTTTTTTCCTTCACCCCGCGAGTAACTGCAGCTTATTTTAAATGATGAACGGATAGCGCCTTCAAACTTCCCCTCAATCATAAAATATTTTTGATTGTAATTCACCACATATTGATCACTTGAGGCAACGAAACTTTTGGTCATGCAGAGGTAATGAATGGCATCAATCAGATTGGTTTTGCCTGATCCGTTGGCACCGGTAATTACATTCAGGTGGGGGGTAAATTCAACAAATGTGTCGGTATGATTTCTGTAGCCGTGAAGTTTAAGCGTCCGGATTTTCATGAATCAGTACTCTCCGGATTTAAATACGGCTGCAATTTTTGTAAACAATCTAAATTAATCTCTTGAAATGTCGCTTTTTTCCCATCAAGCCAAATAAAAAAAATCCGCACAAGAATTTCTGCCAATAACAGAGCCAGTACAATTCCGGTTATCATTAAAGCAAAAATTCCTGCACGGTTTTTCATAGAATCAGATTATTTGGACAGCGTTTATAGTCCAAATACGTCTTTGCCCAAAAAGAGGGCGCTTTCGCCTAATTCTTCTTCAATTCTCAGCAGTTGATTGTACTTGGCTACCCGGTCGGTTCTGCTCATCGAGCCGGTCTTGATTTGCCCTGCGTTGGTTGCAACGGCAATATCGGCGATGGTTACATCTTCGGTTTCGCCCGAGCGGTGAGAAATAACAGCTGTGTAACCATTCTTGTGCGCCATTTCGATGGCGTCCAGGGTTTCGGTCAGTGTTCCGATTTGGTTTACTTTAATGAGAATGGAATTCGCAATTCCCTGCTTAATTCCATCGGCCAGACGGGTGGTATTGGTTACAAACAGGTCGTCTCCAACCAGTTGGATTTTATCACCCAGTGCCTCGGTCAGTGTTTTCCAGCCGTCCCAGTCGTTCTCATCCAGGCCGTCTTCAATCGAAATAATCGGGTATTTTTCAACCCATTCTGCCCAGTATTCTGTCATAGCATCGGCATCGCGGGTTGAGCCGTCGCTCCACTTAAATTCGTAGAGGCCGGTTTCGGCATTATAAAACTCTGCAGCGGCGGGATCGAGTGCAATCAGCACATCATCACCCGGGGTATATCCGGCTTTTTCGATAGCGGTGAGAATCACTTCTATCGCCTCTTCGTTCGATTTCAGGTTGGGTGCAAATCCGCCTTCATCTCCAACGGCTGTGCCGTACCCTTTCGAAGAAAGTACTTTTTTGAGGTTGTGGAACACTTCGGCGCCAACCTGTACAGCCTGGCTGTATGATGTGGCTCCGGATGGCATGATCATAAATTCCTGCGGGTCCACGTTGTTGTCTGCATGAGAGCCGCCGTTGATGATGTTCATCATCGGCAGCGGGAGTACTTTGGCATTTACACCGCCCAAATATCGCCACAGTGGCAGGCCGGCTGAATTGGCCGCTGCTTTTGCCACCGCCATGGAAACACCCAAAATAGCATTGGCTCCCAGTTTCGACTTATTTGGTGTACCATCGAGCTGAAGCAGCAGTTGGTCGATTTCGGTTTGCAGGTAGGCTGGATAGCCAACTAATTCATCGGCAATTTCCTCATTCACATTCTCTACGGCTTTTTTTACACTTTTGCCGAGAAAATAGCTGTCATCACCATCTCGAAGCTCAACGGCTTCGTGCTCTCCGGTTGAGGCACCAGATGGTACAGCTGCTCTTGAGGTTATTCCGTTTGTCAGGGTTACGTCCACTTCAACAGTTGGATTGCCTCTTGAATCCAAAATCTGGCGTGCATGAATATCTTCTATTAAACTCATAATATTTTGTTTTTGTTGATTAGGTTAAATTATTGTGCAGAGTGATAAAGCCTTTCTCTTTGACAGGCGCCGGGTTTTTTCTTTCCCGGAGCTTTTCTTCTTTTTTTAGTTAGAATATGTAATTTTAATTCTATGCTGATTAAAAGGTATCATTATTCTGGCCTAATTATATTTCAAACCACTCTGATGATTACATCGTTATAAGTTAATGTTATTTCACGTTACCATAAAGTAAAACCGTATGAAACCGATACTCTTATTTGATATAGACGGAACCCTGCTAAATACCAAAAAATCATTCACTAAAGAAATGATTGCAGAAATTCTGAGAGAGCTTGGCATGCAAAGTCTTAAAATTAATAACCACTCGTTTGCCGGGCGTACCGACCGCGATATTTTTTTTGATTTGGTTTCTGCCCACCCCGAAGCAGAAACTCTTTATAAAGAAGCCAAACAGCTATATCTCGGCTATATGAGAGATCACTATTGCTCAGATCATGCCAACTTGATTCATGGAGTGGCCGAAACTGTTCATTATGCTCAGGGGCAGGGTTTTGAAATCGGGCTTTGCACAGGAAATTTCAGAGAGTCTGCCTATTACAAAGTGGGAGCCATCGGGCTGGAAGGTGTGTTTGAATTTGGCGGCTTTGGATGTAATCACACCAACAGAAACTATTTACCACAGGAAGCTCACCGGGAATTTGTGGAAATGAAGGGGTACGAACCTCAGCGGCAGCAATATATCATTATCGGAGATACTCCGAATGATATTGAATCAGCCAAATATTTTGGAGCACGCTCTGTCTCGGTAACCACCGGTTCATTTACCAAAAACGAATTGCAGCAACATCACCCCGATCTTCTGATCGATAACCTTTTGCTGATGAAAGAATGGCTGCATCAGCAAATAGAGTAACATAGGGATTGAGATTGGTTTATCTCAGCCAGCCAAAAGTAAATGTAATTTGTGGTGATCCGAAAAAGCTCTGTGGATCGTAAAACGGTTCCAGTACAAGCTCGCCATTGTCATCAAAAATAAATTGGCTTTGGCCCGGGCCAACATTTTGACGCAGCACCGGCTGATTGGGCATCATCAACTGAATGGAATCCGGAAAGTAGTAGAAAAAGTAACCGAACTCAATACTGCTAAGCCTGGAAAAATTACTGCCTATATCCACAGCCACCTTAATTTCGCCGGCACCTCCCCATTGCCAACTACCATCACTCCAGCCGGTAAAAAAGTCGTTGATCGGCTCAACAAATCCCTGAAACTGCTCACGGAAACCGTTGTTATTGATGTCATTAAAATATGGGTAGGAAAAGGAGGCTGCCGGCCCAAGTGATGCGCTCAAAAAGAACCGGTAGTCATCGTTAATAGTATCGGCAAAAACCCGTTGTCTCAGCCCCAGCATTAACGGAAATGCAAGCGCCCGCTGATATTTATTGGGTACCACCTGCTGGCCAAAAAATACATCAGTAAAGGTTTGCTCACTCGGGTCGCGCAAGGATGTTATACGCAGGGAAGCCATTATCTCTGATTGCGGGGCAATCACCCTCCTGAACTCCATTCCGGTGCCAAAACCGAAATTATTCATTAAAAAATTGAAACCGAAACCGGAGCTGTAATTTTCATCCAGAGCTGAAATATTTCGGGGAATCTGTAAAACCTCTGGCTCGGTAATCTGAGCAAACAGCACCTCTTTTGTAGGGAAAAAGGTTAATAAAAGGATAAATGTCAGGTACTTGTAAATTTTCATTATTTATAAAAATCAATTTTTACTTTGTTGAACTAACGAAATATTTTGTTCCAGCATTGCATAAAGAAAGTATAAATTAACAGGTGTTGTTAAATCTACAGTAAATTCTTTACAATACAGATTTGATTCTTGTTGAATTTAGGCTTTTATTCCTGCAGAAATTTTGCCCTTTTTACTATCAATTTAATCGGGTTTATTCAAAATATGAGCACAGTAACAAAATACCTGGTTTACGGACCAAACGACACATTAAGACGACTACCAACCAAACTATTTGAACTGCACGAGCCAAAATTCTTGTATGAATATTCGTCGGACACCAATAAGGATAAAATTTATGTGGGTGTCTATGAGCAGTTTGAAAAGCAGATGAATGCGACCATCACTCTAACCTGCATTATTGAATGCACTAACAGCCACAACCGCATAGAAATGAAAAAAGCAGGTGGCCGTATGGGATTCAGGGGGAGTTCGCTCTCGGAAGACAAGAGTATAGAATCTAATGTGGTGGATTTCATAATGGATTTCTCAAAACGCTTCGGGCTCTCATTACAGGAAGAGGTTGATCATAAAGAATCCACAGATTCTGAAAAAATTTAGTCTGGATGTAACATGAGTAATTCCGGTCGGGTGTGGACCGTTTTAACCATGCTTGAATGGGCAACCACCTATTTTGGCGAGAAAAATGTTCCTGATCCGCGCCTTAGTATTGAGTGGATACTTGCCGATGCTCTGGGCATTAAGCGCCTGGATCTTTATCTCCAGTACGACAGGCCCCTCTCATCAGCCGAGCTGGAAAAAATACGTCCGCTTGTTAAACGCAGGGCTGCACACGAACCGCTACAACACATTACAGGAACTACGGATTTCATGGGAGTTACAATTAACGTAACTCCAGACGTACTGATACCGAGAATTGAAACCGAACAGCTTACAGACCTTCTGCTGGAGCGTACCAAACATCAGAAAGAAAAACCGCTCCGTTTGCTCGATATCGGCACCGGAAGTGGTTGTATTCCTGTCGCCGTAAAACAAAAACGGCCCGAATGGTACTGCGCAGGTGCAGACATTTCTGAAAAAGCATTGACAGTTGCCAGGGAAAATGCCCGGCTGAATGAAGTTGAGGTTTACTTTTTTAGGGGTGATATTTGGAATTTGGCGGGCATCAGATCCGAAGGCTGGGATGTAATCATTTCCAACCCGCCATATATCACTGAAGCAGAAAAAAAGAGCATGCATCCGCAGGTGATAGAGTATGAACCATCTCAGGCACTGTTTCACGATGATCCCGTGAAGCTGTACAGAAAAATCATTGAATTTGCAGCCGAACAAAACGCCCGGTTATTTTTGGAATGCAACCAGACAACTGCTGAACGGGTAGCCAAAATTGCCTCTTTATTTTTTAACAATCCTGAACTGTTAAAGGACCTCGACAATAATAATCGTTTTGTCATTGCTTCCGATGGCGTAACCAACGTTACACCTTAGCTTTTTCGGAATCAGCAATAACCTTTCAAACTCCCGATTTACACCGCCCAACCTAATGTGGATAAGTTGTGGAAAAGTTTTTAATAATTACCTCACCTTATTAACAGAATGTTAAAACGGCGTTACTGAATTGTTACGCCGTGTCAAGTAAAATTTCACAATTTTATGCGATAAGTCGCAAATACATGTCATTCAGTAACTTATTGCGTTAAAAACAATGTGGATAACTTTGGGTATTTCGTGAATATTTTTTTTGATTTGTGGTACAGAAATTTACATTTTGCCCTTTCAGAAATTGAGATACTCACACATCGTGTGGATAACTTAGGGATTTAAGTAACTTTTTAAATACGCATTTGGGAGGCTGTTCACGTTGAATAAACTGAATGCTGAAGCTGCCTGGAATGATTGTCTTGAAATCATCAAGGATAACATCAGCTATCAAAAATATAAGTCCTGGTTTGAGCCAATTAAGCCATTAAAACTCGAAGGGGACACACTGACGATTCAGGTACCGAGCCAGTTTTGGTACGAATGGCTGGAAGAGCATTATTACAATATGCTGCGCTCAACTATTGCCAAGGTTCTTGGCAAAGAGGGAAAGCTCGAATACTCGGTTTTGGTGGAACGGTCTGACCGTGTGGAAGACAACCGGTCGATCCGCCTGCCCCAGCAGCCCATGCCACCGCAAAAGCCTCAGGAGATGAACACATTTACCGACTATCATCCCGGTAAAATTGAAAATCCGTTTGTGATACCCGGAATCCGAAAAACCAATATCGATTCCAACCTGAATAACAACTACGTTTTTGACCGGTATATAGAAGGAGACTGCAACCGGCTTGCCCGATCGGCAGCTATGGCCATTGCCGAAAATCCCGGGAAGAATTCATTTAATCCGCTTTTTGTCTATGGAGGTACCGGCCTCGGCAAAACCCACCTGATTCAAAGCATCGGAAATCGGGTAAAACATCTTTACGGCGATGACCAGGCTGTGCTTTATGTA
The DNA here is from genome assembly GCA_007127745.1 of Balneolaceae bacterium. Taxonomy (GTDB): domain Bacteria; phylum Bacteroidota; class Rhodothermia; order Balneolales; family Balneolaceae; genus Rhodohalobacter. The sequence continues at coordinate 25,770 of SKYV01000035.1, read as the reverse complement.
TCATCAGAAAGTTTTACCAACGAATTTGTTCAGGCCATCCGTAACAACCGGGCCAGCCAGTTTACCACTTTTTATCGCAATATTGATGTATTGATTATTGATGACATCCAGTTCTTTAGCGGCAAAGAGAAAACGCAGGAAGAATTTTTCCATATCTTTAATGCGCTGCACCAGGATGGCAAACAGATTATCCTGAGTAGTGACAGACCTCCCAAAGATATCCCTGATATTGAAGAACGCCTGATTTCCCGGTTCAGCTGGGGTTTAAGCGCAGATTTACAAATTCCCGAATATGAAACCCGTTACGCTATTCTGGAACGAAAAGCCGGCGATAACGGCATTTCCCTCAATCCGGATATTATTGAGTTTATCGCTTATAATTTTAAATCAAACGTCAGAGATCTTGAAGGAGCCATCATCAAACTGCTGGCAACCGCTTCGCTGAAACATGTTGATGAGATTGACCTGCAAATGGCAAAATCGGTGCTGAAAGACATGGTGAAAAGCTCCAATTCGCAAATTTCCATCGAGTTTATTCAAAACTATGTATGTGAATATTTTGGAATTGACACCAACAAGGTGCGCGAAAAAACCCGGAAACAGGAAATTGTGGAAGCCAGGCAAATTGCGATGTTCCTGTCCAAGAAGTACACCAAATCGAGCCTGAAAACCATCGGGCTGCAATTTGGCGGACGCGACCACTCTACCGTAATTCACGCTATTTCCACAATTGAAGAGAGGCTGACCACCAGCCCCAAGCACAAGCGCATTTTAAAAGAACTCGAACAGAAAATTGATGTAGCTACCCTTTAATATCCCCGATCAGCTAACCGCCTGCTCTCTTTTTTATATATCCGGTTTTTCGAATACGGAAAATTCGCACTCGTTTGCAAGTTTACTTCTCCCTATTTTTAGGCACATGAAATTGAACAAAACTTTCGGATTTTGGATACAATTACTCTGAAGGCCCTGAAATTTCGGGGCAAACACGGCTACTACGAACAAGAGCGTGCAAAAGGAAATGATTTTGAACTTGACGTGGTTGCCAGTGGCCATTTCAGAGCTGCTACTTCAGACAACGACCTGAACAAAACCTTTAATTATGAAATGGTTCAGGAAGTGGCTGAGGCAGTATTTTCCGGACCACAGGAGAAACTGATAGAAACTTTGTGCCAAAACATCGGTGACCAGATTTTTGATAAAACTCCCCACATCAAACAGCTTGAGGTTTCCGTTCGCAAATTAAATCCCCCTATAGAATCTGAGGCAATTTATGCCGAAATTACGATGCAATGGAAAAGGTAGTTATCGCTCTGGGCAGCAATTTGGGCAACAGGCTGCAAACCCTTCAAAAAGCCGGAGATTTTTTATCAAGCCTGTCTGAAAAACCGGTAAAAAAAGCATCCATCTGGGAAAGTGAACCTGTAGGTGGGGCAAAATTTCGGTTTTACAATACTGTGGCTGAGATAGCCACAACTTTGCCTCCTTCAGAACTTCTGGGGCAACTCAAAGAGTTTGAGCAACAGTGCGGGCGCGAACAAAACCCGGAGCGCTGGGGGCCGCGCATACTGGACCTCGACATTATCCGTTTTGGCAGCTTGTTGGTTCAAACAGAGAATCTTATTATACCTCATCCGGAGTATAAAAGCCGGTTATTTGTTCTGCTTCCGATGGAAGAAATCAACAGATCGTGGTGCGATCCGGTCACTCATACGCCCATTTCTGATTTAATTGATCAGGCTCCGGGTATAGAAATTGAAAAAACAGCATTTGCCTGGTAAACCCTAAAAAAGAATCCAAAAATTCTGAAATGCCCAACAAATTAGACTTTATTGCAATTGAAGGAGTGATTGGAGCCGGCAAAACCACTCTTGCCAATTTGTTGGCCGAACGTAACGGAGCGCGGGTGATTCTGGAGCAGTTCGAAGAAAATCCATTTTTGCCCAAATTTTATGAAGACAGAAAACGTTATGCATTTCAAACACAGCTCGCATTTTTGGCCAGCCGGTTCAAGCAGCAGCAGAAAATGACAAACCCCGATCTGTTTGATCAATTTGTGATTTCCGATTATATCTTTGAAAAAGACCGTATCTTTGCAAGGCTGAACCTCGATGATGACGAGCTTGCTCTTTACGATAATATCTTCGGGATTATGACGGGAATATCTGCAAAACCCGATCTTGTTATTTATCTTCAAAGTACAGTTGAGCGCTTGTTAGATAACATTGAAATACGAGGCAGAGATTACGAAAAACACATCACTCCAGACTATTTAAAGGATCTGAGCGATGCTTATAACCAATTTTTCTATCATTACAACAAAGCTCCCTTAATGATAATCAATGCAACCGAGATCGATTTTGTGAACAATCCGGATCATCTCACATATATTGAGGAGCAGATATTTGAACAACCCATACGAAGTAATACACACATCCATATAATTCCAGATCAATGATACGCTGGTTACTGATAGCACTTTTTATTTACCTGGTGATTCGCCTGGTTCGCGGCCCCAAACGCAGAAAACGTCCCTCCGTCCGGTTCCATTTTGGGAATTTCAGGAACGGCCGTGCCGAACAAAAAAAGCCAGACAACAGCAGGCGAAAACTGGACGAAATTGAAGAAGCCGAATTTGAAGACATAACTGAAAAAGTGAAAAAAGAGGACAACTCATGAGTTTCGAAGAAAAACACAAAGAAGGCTACGAACTGCTTCATGAAAAAGACCTTGACCGAAGCCTTGATGTGGCAAGAGAACTTCAGAGACTAAAACCTGATGCCCCGGAAGGCTATACTCTCGAAGCCGAGGTGATGCAAAAACTGAATCAGTGGGAAGCAAGCATCAAATCTCTCAACAATGCCATCGAAAATGATCCCGACTCAGCAAGGCTACATAATTTGAGAGGTTACGCTTATCTGAACACAAATCAAACCGGGCCTGCCAAAGAAGATTTTGACAAAGCAATTGCTTTGGAGGATTTACCCTCGGCTCACCGTAATCTTGTGCTGCATAAACTAATGACAGGCAAAGGTGAGGAGGCAATTACCTACCTGCTCGACAGAATCCGAACCGAGCCGAAAGATGTGGAAAACTGGATTTTGATGGGCGACCTGATGAAGAAAGGCGGCCACGATGCCAAAGCCAAAACCTATTACGAACAGGCTTACAAAATGGCTCCCGACAACGAGTATGTGAAAGAACTGCTTGATCAGTAGAGTGTAGATCGGCAGACTGCAGAACGTCTATTTCAGATTCACAAACTGCAGAGGAATACCGAAATCTTTGCCTTTTACCTGTTTGATTACCGCCTGTAGATCATCAATCTTTTTGCCGGAAACCCGCACCTGATTATCCTGAATGGCTGGTTGCACTTTTAGCTTCATGGCTTTAATCTCTTTCACAATTTTTTTGGCGGTTTCGCGGTCAATTCCCTCTTTAATCGTCGCACTGGTTTTAACATGGCCATGGCTGGTACCCTCTTCGGGGCCATAATCCAAAACTTTTGGTTCCAGCCCGCGTTTGATGAAGTGCTTTAAAAGCATCTCTTTCACTGCTTTCAACTTCATACTTTCGGCAGCCACAATACTGATACGATTTTCTTTTTTATCGAAAGTAACTTCGGTGTGCAGGCCTTTAAAATCGTAGCGGCTTGACACTTCCTTAAGGGTGTTATTCACAGCGTTATCCAATTCCTGTGCATTTATTTCATTAACAATATCGAACGAAGCCATTGATCCCGGTTTTTTGATTAATTTTTCGGTTTTGAAAAAGATAACGATATTGAACCGAAAGTTTCCTCAACATTCTCGATCAAATGGATTTAGATTCGTTTCTTGTGCTGCTTGAAATATTTTTTCCGGTTTTGGGAGTTGTAATCATTGTAATTTTAGCCGGAATGACCGCAGGCAAAGAAAAATGGGCGGTTCTCATCATTGGCCCGGCTATTCTTCTCGGGCTCCAGTTCCTGCTGATACAATCCGGATGGATTGATGGCAACTTGCTGACAATGGCAATTTTTGGCCTGTTTATGATGGCAGCCTATTATTACTATATCATTTTATTGATTGCAGGATTGGTAAAACTCTGGAAGCATTATAAATCAAAAGAAACTCCCTGAACAGTTTTTTACATCCACAACCTGTCAGCGTTGTTTAATAGCAGTATAAATTTTTTTTGTCTCACTTTGCAGAATAGTTGATCGACTCTTACCGCTGATCAAATGTTTTGTTGATCTGTCTGGCAGAGGATATGGCCAACGATCAATCCTTTAATCAATCGGAACAGCATCCAGGGAGAAATTATTGAATGTAACCCGGTTATCTTCGTTAGCGGTGCCGTCATCCACGTCAAACCGTATCCTGATTTTAAAATTCTCATTATTAGCAGCGGCTTCTACTGCGGAAAAATTCAGTTCATATAGCAGATATTCATCGGTAATCAGGTTCAGTTCGGTATCGTCAGGGGGTAGCCCTGTTGTAATCCACTCTTCATCATCCACAATCGAATAATCAATCCGCAGGCCATTGGCAGCATGTTCATCCATGGCGGCAAAGGTTAAAACCACATCTTCGTAACCTGTCGTTGCGAGATGCAGAATCAGGGTGTTCTGCCCGGCATTGCCAAGAAACGGGTCGCGCACCTGAATGGCCCGCATGCTGTCTGCAATTTCTTCATAGGGTAAATTTTGATTTCCTGACGGGCGGTAGTTGAGTGCCGTTGGCCGGTTTCTTCGTTCCATGGATGCATCCCTGCCGGTATCGGGATAACCGGACAGTGCTGATCTGTATTCAATAAAGGCTGTACCAATATCGGCAGAGTAAGTAGCGTCTATTGTTTCCAGTTCCGTATCGTTGGGGAGGGTTACATCAAAATACCAAAAATAGAGCAGTTCGGATTCGGCAGCGGGAGGTTGTGTGTCGTTGTCATTGCCGTTATCCGGCTCGGAGTCGACAGAATCGGAACAGGAAAACAGAAAAACGGCTACTAAAATGGATAACAGAACTGAATGGATTTTCATATTGTTCAAAATCGAATTAAAAATTTCAGACCAACCGGAGGAATGAACAGAATGATAAAATTAACACACACAACTAACTAAACAAAGAAACAAAGGATGAGAAAAGATCACCCATTTTGAAGCGTTCCCTCTACTGAAATAGCCATTGTTATTTGAATGAAATAACTCTAATTTTGGAGTTCTGAAAAATTCGGGGCGTGGCGTAGTCAGGTAGCGCACTCGGCTGGGGGCCGAGGGGTCGCTGGTTCAAATCCAGTCGCCCCGACTTTCTTTCTTTTCCAACAATCAAGAGATAAAGCATGAATTATTTTGTTTACATGCTAAAATCCATTTCCACCGGAAGGCATTATTACGGGCATACCAATGATCTCAAATATCGACTGAATGAACATAGTACCGGACAGAGTCCGCATACTAAAGGGAAAGGACCCTGGAAACTGATTGGATATTTGAAGTGTAATTCCCGTTCTGAAGCCATGAAAATTGAAAACAAACTCAAGAAAATGAAAAATCCTTCTCGAGCAAAAAACTGGTTATTAAAAATGATTGAGGTTTTTTGTGTCTATTTTTCATCGGTTGTCCAAAATTTGTGTCAACCTATTTCAGTATAAGAGCCATTCCAATCTCCTCTGGATTGTCCCAACCGCCTCGGGGAGAGGGGATAGAAGATTGATTCGTCAGCTGACGGATCAATCTTCAGGGGTGTTTTATGTACGAATGAACAGCCTTGTATTAAATTTTTAACTCAAATCAACGCACGTCAAACACACCTCTGATCCCTGCGCTAAACATGCATGAATCGGTTCCCTCCCGAGAGGTATTTTTTTAAAAACCTATAGTTGAGTATTACCCGATTCATCATTAAAATGTACATTCTTTTCCGGTTGAATTTTATCCCCGGAATGCATCAAAGCACTGTAAAATCAACTATTTCTTCAGCCTAACACTCTGGTATTGGAATGATCTGCCGCGCATTTTTAACATTATTAATGTTTTTGGTGATTTCTGTCACCCTTTGCCGGGCTCAAATCCATCCGGAAGCGGGAAGTTTTTTTTATCAGCAGTTTTTGGCGTCCGAGTATAACGCCCATAACCAGAACTGGGCACTTCTTGAGGATGAAAACGGATTGATGTACATCGGCAACGGCAACGGCCTGCTGGAATATGACGGCGTGGAGTGGAAAATGATTGAAGTTGCAGGCGGCCAGGTAGCCCTTTCTCTTGCTCTGGGTGTCGATAACCGAATATTTGTGGGATCGGTTGACGATTTTGGTGAAATTCGGGCCGACTCTCTTGGAAATTCTGTCTTCGAATCGATGTTGCCGAGAGTACCCGAAGGACACAGGGGCTTTGAAGATGTATGGGAAACAGTAACCACTTCTGATGGTGTCTTTTTCCGAACCCGATCAGCCATTTTTCACCTCGACCGGCAAGACTCTCTCCACATCTTTGAACCGGAGGAGAGATTTGAACGGATCCATACGGTGGATGATGAGGTCTATTCGGTAGATCTGAACATCGGGCTGAAACGATTTAACGGTAGCGGTTTTGAACGCATTTCCGGTGGAGAACTCTTTGAAAATCTCGCCATTTGGTATATGAACCGGCAGCCCGACGGCTCAATTTTTATTGTAACCCGCGAAGGCACTTTTACATACAACGGCAACAGATTCGAACCGCTTGAAACCGAAGTTGCCCCGGTTCTGGAGGAGTTGAGTGTTTATCATTCAACAGAAATTGATGGTTTGGGTTATGCCCATGCCACAATCCGTGGCGGCGTTATTCTATCAGATTACCAGGGGAATATCCTTCGCAGATTTGACGATCAGGTAAAACTTCCTACCAACCAGGTTACAAACGTATTCACAGACCGTTTCAACAATCTCTGGATTTCTACCACAAACGGGCTGGCACGAATTGAAATTTCCAGTCCGCTCACGTATTTCGACCGCCACCTCGGCGTACCTTCTGCAATACAAGGCATTGAACGGTACAACGGAACACTCTTCATTTCTTCTTCGTCCACCATATATTACATGCAGGAATCTGCATCGCAATCAGATCCGGCCCGCTTCACAAATATTCCGGGAACCACCAACAATCACCAACGATTTCTCTTAACTGAAAACGGACTGCTGTTAACCTCCAGCTCGGGCCTGCTGCAGGTTACCCCACAATCTGCAACACCGGTGATACCTGATTTCGAGGCAATTTCCGTTGCGCGATCTGATTATGACCCAGACATCATCCTTTTAGGCCACATCGACGGATTGGCACTTGTTACATTCCGGAATGGAGAGTGGATTAAACTGACCGAAGTTGATGGCATCACCGAACAGGCTTTTGGTGTAATTCAGGATAAGCATGGAGTGATCTGGATCGGTACTGATTTCCAGGGGTTGATCCGGGTTGAAATGGACGGCATGGATAACGAAGATCCCCGGATAGATCGTTTTGACATCGATGAACACTTCAACAGTGTGAGCATTCAGGTATTTACAATTGACGGGGAAGCTGTATTCTTGACCAATACCGGAATTTACAAACCACGCGATCCCTGGAATCCCGATAATCCGTTCACACCTGATTTAGCCACCCTGGCAGATGATGAAGTGAGTACCATAAGTTTTGCGCGTCTGGCTGAAGCAGACGATGGCCGCTATTGGGTGGCCACTGGCTTGGGAAACGGATTTGTGGAAAACCTGAACAATCCACCCGATTCACTCTATCAGGGTGCACTCGGGCGAATTCCCGATACAAGCACTCAAATGATTTATCCTGAAGAGGACGGAATTGTGTGGTTCGGAATTCAAAACGGCCTGATCCGGTTCAACAGTCGCTCTGGCTATCCCGACGGAATAGATTTTGATGCATTTGTCCGCACTGTTACCACGGGCGACGAATTGCTTTTTGGAGGAAATCCCGGGAATGGGCTCAACCCTGCCACTCTCGCTTATCAACAGAACGACCTGCGATTCAGATTTGGCACCAATTTTTTTGAGGATGTCCAAAACACAGAGTTTCAGGTCAAACTTTCCGGTTTTGATGATGAGTGGTCGGCCTGGTCATCAGAAACTTTCAGGGATTATACCAACCTGCCGCACGGCAATTTCACCATGCAGGTTCGTGCCCAAAACACCTATGGCCGCATCAGCTCAGTGGGTGAATACTCCTTCTCCATTTTGCCTCCGTGGTGGCTCACGTGGTGGGCGTTTTCATTTTATCTGATTATCGGAGCCGGATTTATCTACGGAATTGACCGCTACCGTAGCCGCAAAATGAGAAAGCGCGAAGCTGAGCTCGAAACGATAGTAAATGAACGCACGAAAGAGCTGCAAAAGGAGAAAAAAATCACCGAAGCCCAGGCCGAAAAACTCAAGCAGCTCGATGCTGAAAAGAGCCGGTTTTTTGCCAATATCAGCCATGAATTTCGCACGCCGCTCACGTTAACCATTGCCCCGCTCGAAAATCTGTCTCAGCCCAAATACGGAGTACTCACCAAAGAGGGAAAAGCACAGGTAGAACTGGCAACCCGAAACGCAAAACGGCTGATGCGCCTGGTAACCCAATTGCTGGATCTCGCCCGCTTTGAAGCCAACCTGTTTAAACTGAAACCCGAAACGGCACAACTTAACCGGTACCTCCGATATCTTGCTTCCCGGTTTGTGGGAGCTTCCGAGCGTTACAAAATTACTTTCAACATTCAGATTCCCGATGAAGAGATTATCGCCCCGTTTGATCCCGAACAGTTTGAAAAAGTAATCTCAAACCTGCTCTCAAACGCTTTTAAATTCACTCCCGAAGGTGGCTTAGTAACTATTTCACTTAAAAAAGAACATGATACTGCGGTTGTTATCGTGGAAGATACCGGACAGGGGATTGATCCGGATCATCTCCCGCGGCTGTTCGACCGTTTTTATCAGGCTGAAAAGTCGGAATTGCAGCCGGGTACCGGCATTGGCCTTGCTCTGGTGAAAGAGATTACAGAGCAGCACGGCGGCCGGATTCGTGTTGAGAGCGAGCCCGGGAAAGGAACATTATTTGAAGTGCGGCTGCCCCTGGCTGACTCTGATTCAGCAACCGCTACAGTCCTGCCGCTACCTGATCAGGAACCCGGATTAGAAGAGGAATTACTGCCCGACAAAAATGTTGAGATGGATCAGGATGATTCGGATACGGAAAACGATGACCGAAAAACTCTTTTGATTGTGGATGACAACAGGGATATCCGTAACTATTTACGAGAGCATTTTTCAGAAGATTACAACGTACGGATGGCGGCTACGGGTAATCAGGCACTTGAAAAAATTAAACAACTGCCTCCTGATATTATCATCTCCGACGTAATGATGCCGGACGGTGATGGATTTGAACTGCTGAAAAATCTGCGTTCCGACCCGGAAACCGACTTTTTGCCAATTATCCTGCTGACTGCCCGGGCTGAAGCCGAAGACAAACTGGAGGGGCTTGGCATCGGTGCTGATGATTACCTGACAAAACCGTTCAGCATGGAAGAGGTTACTTTGCGTGTCAGCAACTTGATTGATCGACAGATGCGCCTACAAAAATATTATAAACGTCAAGGCGGGCACACTTCCAAAGAGAAAACAGAACTGCACCCCGATGCCGTTGAGGTGGATTCGGCGGATGAACAGTATCTGGAACAGGTGCGGCAGATCATACAGCAGAATATGCATGATGAAAATTTTTCGGTTGAAGAGCTCGCCGAAAAAATGTTTCAGAGCCGAACTCACCTCTTTCGCCGACTGAAAGAGCTGACAGGTGAAACTCCGAGCTCGCTCATCAAGCGGATGCGGCTGGAGCGCGGTGCAGAGCTGCTTCAACAGCAGGTGGGAACCGTCAGCGAGGTTGCCTATTCAACCGGGTTCAGGAGTGTAGCCCAATTTTCAAAATCCTTCCGCAGTAATTTCGATAAAACTCCCACCGAGTTTATTACAACAAATAATTAATCCCCACCTGAGAACATACGAACGGAGTGAGTTCCTGACTGGTTATCTCCTCCTGTGTTACATAAAAAATCGCCTTTTAAGCCCGATAAAAGGCAAAATGTAACATATCGACAACATCATGTAACACAGGCATAACGCATTTCTCCGGGAAAAAAGTAGTTTGGTCGCAGAAGTTATCATTCAACTTTGCAACCACGGAGCAGTCATGAAAACATTGAATTCAACATATCTGATGATACTCGCTATCATCACAGTGTTTGTCTTTATGATTTTTCTGGCTGTTAATCAGAATCGTGGTGGCTTCGGCTTCAGTAATTCTGAGGTAATGCAAGTACAAGTGAAAGCAAGTGATGTTATCATGGCTCCTGAAGAAATCAACCCGGCTAACTGTCAGCAGTGTTCGGGGGAAACTTCAGGAGTCAACGATAACAGAAAACATCATTCTGCTGATTGGGGTTTGAAGGGGTATTGGTTGGGCCCGTCAGATTCCAAGGCAGAACGTGAACAACGTTTATTGGCTGAAATGTGATTACAAATAAAAGCTCCGAACACGGGGCGGCCGCAAACAGGTTCAGATAGAACTGTATCTCTTACAAATCAAGCCATTGTATCTGATGCTACTCTGAACTCTCTCTTTTTAGTCGCAATATGATGTCTGCCGGAGTTTTCATAGGTCCTCCGGTGGGCATCATTTTTTTTGTTCATTAATGATCGCGAGTTTTTTAACCCGTTTTTCATGATGTACAAAGATTTTTGATTGCTGTATTATCTGTTTATTACCCTGCTTGGCGCCCAGCGGTTAAAAAGTAAAACCCGGATTTCAGATTCTGGCAAAAGTGTCAAAGTGCGGTGCACTCTGCAAGGTTTTGACGAGAAGGGTCTTGATTTTGACGTTTTTTTATTTACCGATGCAAAAGCGCGAAAAGATAGAGTCTAACAAATCCTCGGTCGTAATTTCGCCGGTAATGGCACCCAGCTCTTTCAGGGCGGCGCGCAGGTCGATAGAGAGGAAGTCGCCGGTAAGCCCCTGGTCGAGGGCATTGATGGCTCGCTGCACATTTTCCCGCGACTTCTGCAGGGCATCGCGGTGGCGAGAGGATGTGACCAGCAGGCTGGAGGTGTCATAATCCTTGTTTTCGAGGGCGCGCTGCTTCATCAGTTTTTTTAAATCGCTGATGTTCTGTTCTTCGAGGGCAGAGATTTTTAAATCAAACTGAAGGCGTTGTTCTGCTAATTCTGAACTTTGAGTGCCGGACAGGCCCCGAGGATTCGGGATATCTTCGCCACTGCCTGTTGTACGTTGCAGGTCGAGTTTGGTGCCGATCAGCAGAAAGGGTGTTTCTGAAGCCCGTTTCTGGAATTTGGCAATCTCTTTTCGTTCTTCTTCGTCCATCGGCAGGGAGAGATCTTTCAGGTACACTACCAGGTCGGCCTGTTCGAATGCTTTTTGCGAGCGTTTCACTCCCTCGGCTTCAATCAGGTCTTTGGTATCGCGCAGCCCGGCGGTGTCGATCAGTTTGAAAAGCAGGCCCTCGTAGCTCCAGTCGGCGTCGATCGTATCGCGTGTAGTGCCGGCAATTTCTGTAACAATGGCACGGTCACTCCCCACAAGTGTATTCAGCAGGGTCGATTTTCCGGCGTTTGGCCGGCCGATAAACACCGTTTTCACCCCATCCTTCACCAGCCGGCCGGTTTCGTAGGTATCGAGCAGGCGGCCAATCTCTTCATCGAGTTCGGCAAGTAAATTCCGAAGCTGTTCTTTGTCGGCAAACTCCACATCCTCCTCAATAAAATCGAGTTCCAGCTCTACCATGGCCGTGGCATCGATAATCTGTTGGCGGAACTGTTTGATGTGTTCACCCAACCGTCCCTCAAGCTGTTGGTGGGCAGCATCCACCGCTTTAATGCTTTTGGCATGGATCAGGTCAGCCACAGCCTCGGCCTGGTCCAGATCCAGCTTACCGTTCAGAAATGCCCGCTGGGTAAATTCGCCGGGTTCGGCCGGTTTCACATCTTGTTCAAGAATGGTTTCCAATACAGACTGGGTAACCAGCACACCTCCGTGGCAGGAAATCTCCACCGTATCCTCGCCCGTGTACGACCTTGGGGATTGAAACACCGTTGCAAGCACTTCATCCACCACACGCCCGTCTTCTTTGATGATTCGCCCGAAGTGGACGGTGTGGCTGTCTGCACTGGCCAGATCTTTTCCTTTAAAACAGCCCTGAACTTTTTCAATGGCCCCTTTACCTGATACGCGGATCACGGCAATTCCCCCCTCTCCCACGGGAGTGGCAATTGCTGCGATGGGTGGTTTTTGGTGGATCTCAGTCAATGCAGTCAAAATTTAAAGTTGATCGGAACAATCGGCATTTTAAGCCATTATTAAATAATGACAAATGGTTTATCTTGAACTTACGAAGTTTATTGCCAGGCTCTTGCCGGAAAAACAAAATAACTATTTATTGAAAACTATTTCGTACCGGGTAGTGTAGTTTTAAAGACTCTATAGTTGTTAGTGTGGATGTGGGATGCGCGAATCGGGATACAGGCATCAAAAACATCCCGTATCTTGTATCCAGTGCCTGTGAAAATCAACAAAGAACCTGATTTAAAAAATCCATTAAACTCAATACCTGAATAATGAAAAATCTGTTTTTGAAATTTTTGGTGATCACTTTTGGTGTGCTGATCGCAGCGGCTGTGATCTTAACGTTTACGCTCGACAGTATCGTAAAATCGAACATTGAAGATCTATCCAGTGAACTGTTGGAAACGGAAGTAACGGTTGACCGTGTGCGAATCTCTCTTTTGGGTAGAGCAGGATCTATTCAGGGGCTTCACATTGCCAATCCGGAAGGATTTGAGGAAGGTACGGCACTGCAGTTTACGTCAATGAATTTAGAAGTCAGTGCGGGTTCGTTACTGTCTGGTCCTGTCATTGTGAACCTGTTAGAAATTGAAGAACTGGAACTATTCTATCAGCTGAGTGCACGCGGCTCCAATCTTGGCAGGCTTGCAGGCAATCTACCCGATCCGGATGAAACCGGTGTTGAAGGGCGGCAAATCATTATTGAGCGGCTGCTGATGGAAAACACCGAACTGGAAATCCGGGTGCCGATGGAGAATATGGAACCTGTGCATGTTTCCCTGGAACGGTTTGAGCAGACAGACATCGGCCGAGATGTAAACAACGATCTTGAAGCCACTATGACAATCCTGTTCGATGAACTGCTTTCCGAAATTGAAAGCCAGGCGCGCAATAAACTGGTAGAAGAGGGTGGTTCCGGAATTCTGGATGAAATCGAAGGGTTCCTCAGAGATCTTTTTTGATATGACAATTAACCGGGCGGCGCTAAAAATTTAGGATGTAAAAGGACTGCCAAAATGAATCTGGTCAGCTCTTAAAAAAAGCTGTTTTCAGACAGAAAGAACCATCGTGATGCATCCTGCCGCAAGCACCCGTTTGTACCCCCTTTCTAATTGTGGGAGGGTTGTATTCAGTGATGCATGCCCATTCCCTACGATTCCGCCAGCAGATAACTTTCCAAAAAAGTTCCCGTATCAAAAGGGTTAAACAATTAATTTGGCTTTGTTTATGATTCGAAATAAATCAAAAAAATTTGCTGACATATTGAAACTTTTGAAAAAGATGGGTCGTCTTGCTAACCAGAAGCAAGGGTTGCTTCTCTTTGAAAGTTACTTCAAATAAAAACGAGGAATCATTATGAAATCAACAACCTATCCAAATATTTTATTGGCTTTTTTGATGATCGTTATCTTTTCCGGGACTCTTTATGCAAAAGATATTGATCATTCAAAAACAGATCAGGACGAACAAAAATCTCTGGTGATCAGCGAGTCGAACTACAACTGCTTTGCAGACATTAACTGCTTGAGATACGATCCCGAGGTCAAAAATTCCGGATTAAATATCCGTTTTGATCACCGGTGGTATGCCGACCGCTATATTTTAACCGGATCTTCGGAGAATGAACGTGTTTTTGCAGAGTATGATGAACGCGGTAATCTTGTAAAAGGGCATCTTGTTCAGATAAACGTACCGCTTCCGGGTAAAATTAACCGGTATCTTGCAACGGGAGAGCATAAAGAGTGGAAAATGATCGGAAACGAAAAAACCGTCCGTAATTTTGACCCGAAAACCACCGAGTACAAGGTAATTCTTGAAAAAGAGGGAAAAGGAAAGGTTCTCTATTTCGACAGGAATGCAAACATCATGGAGCCATTTTCCGTGTCCTGAAAACTTCTTCAGCTACGCATGGTAAAGCCCTGGTTGGTTCAAACAGGGCTTTTTTATTAAGCAGTGATCAGGGAGAAAGCCGCTCCATCTTCCACTTTCCGTTTTCTTTTTGATAGGCTATTCGGTCATGAAGCCGGTTCAGACGCCCCTGCCAGAATTCGATGCGGCGCGGTGCAACGCAAAACCCTCCCCAGTGCGGCGGCCGCGGAATGGTGCCGCCAGAAAACTTTTTTTCGATCGTTTTCAGCCTGTTTTCAAGCTCTTTTCTCGATGAAATCGGATGGCTCTGATCAGATGCCCAGGCACTGAGTTTGCTCGAATCGGGACGGGAAGCAAAATATTGGTCAGATTGTTCGGCCGATATTTTTTTAGCAACTCCCTCGATATGAATTTGCCGAACCAGATCGGGCCAGTAAAATGTGAGAGAAACATTCGGGTTTTGTTCGATATGTTTTGCTTTTCTGCTCCGATAGTTTGTGTAAAAAATGAAGCCCTCTTTATCAAAGCCTTTCAGCAGCACGGTTCGCGAAGATGGCTGTCCGTTTGGGTCAACGGTGGAGAGAATCATGGCATTCGGGTCAAATTTGATAGCTTTTACGGCCACCTCAAACCAGGTGGCAAACTGGCTGACAGGGTTGGGATCTACATTGTTTTCATTGAACGGTTTTCCTTCGTATTCCCGGCGGAGCATGGCCACAGCCTGTGTGACCGCCGACTTCGGCTTGCTGACCTCATCCCGGCCGGGGAACCATCGCTTAAAAAACTTGAACATATTCTGGTTGAGTTTAAAACCTGAGGCAGTATCAAAAAATTACTGCAAAAATCGATTTTGATTCCGGAAAATAATCCGGGCTGAAAGGTAGCAATATTTTTATTGATTCATTGAAAGTAGGTAGAATAGCCCTCAAGTTCAGGGAATAAAAAGGTTATATCGATTGGCTGCATGCACGAACTAAAGGAGCAACGTGTATGATGGAAGCGCCTCCAAAAATCCTATAAAAAACTTGTGTTTAGGAAGCGCTTTTTTAAAAAATTCTTACAATTCTGATGTTACTTTTGGTTAACTTATATGTTCTGTAATAATTAAATCAAAAGAGGCTGATTATATAATGTCTAAAATTAAACTAACCGGACTTATACTTGGGCTTACGGGTTTTGCAATTCCATTGATTGTTACATTTCCGGGCCTTTCATTAGCAGGGCATCTTGCTATGAGCATTTTTTTAATGGCTGCTGTCTTCTGGATGTTTGAAACAATTCCAATCTACTCCACATCGATACTGGTGATCTTTTCTCAGGTAACGTTATTGAGTGCCGAGGGGTTTATCAATTACTCATCTGGTGATTACACTCCGCTGCCATACACAGAATTTATATCCACGCTGGCTGATCCAATCATTATCCTTTTTTTGGGCGGATTTGTACTGGCTGACGCTTCCGTAAAATACGATTTTGATAAAAATTTGACTCGCATATTGTTGCAGCCGTTTGGCAAACGGCCAAAATTTATCATGCTGGGGCTGATGGTAGTTACAGCTGTGCTGTCGGCATTTATGAGTAACACAGCTACCACAGCTATGATGATAACCGTTATTTTGCCGATCATCGCAAAAATGGAACCAGGAGATCCTGCACGAATCGGGATAGCACTCTGTGTGCCTTTTGCAGCCAACATCGGAGGCATTGCCACACCTATAGGAACACCACCCAATGCCGTAGTAATAGCCGCGCTGAATCAGCAGGGTATGGAAGTGGCGTTTAGCAGCTGGATGCTCTATGCAACACCCCTGGCTATTGTGATGCTGTTTGTGGCATGGCAGGTCTTACTGAGGCTCTACCCGCCGGCGCTCGAATTAATACCTCTCAAGCTCGATGGTGTGCTGAAAAAATCCCGCAATGCAAAAATCCTTTATGTAACCTTTGCCTTAACCGTGCTGTTATGGGTAACCGAAGGCCTGCATGGAATTCGCAGCAGTATTGTTGCTTTAATGCCGGTTACAGTTTTAACGCTCACATCGGTGTTTGGTAAAAACGACATCCGGAAGCTTCCCTGGGAGGTATTGTGGCTGATAGCCGGCGGAATAGCTCTTGGAATATCCATGAAAGAGACCGGCCTTGCCGAGTGGATGGTAGGCGCCATTTCTTGGGATCAGTTTGGTTATCTGATGCTTCTCGGTGTATTTGGAGGAGTGGCACTCGTCATGTCGAACTTTCTGTCGAATACCGTAACCGCATCGCTTCTGATTCCACTGGCTATCTCGCTTGTAACTTCAGGCATTCTGGAAGGTACAGCCGGCATGCTGATGATCGGGCTGGTGATTGCACTTTCAGCCAGTTTTGCCATGGTGCTGCCCATATCAACCCCGCCCAATGCTATTGCGGTGAGTACCGGTATGATTCAAACCAAACACATGATTAAAGCCGGATTGATTATCGGAATTATCGGAATTGCTTTCGTACTCATTTTATCGGTCGTTTACTGGCCATTCATTCTTTAAATTGTACATATTATGGACGACAAAATATATATTCTCGTTGTGGAAGACGAACCGGAAGTTCTTGATTCGATAGTACGTGATTTAGACATTTTTGAGTCTTTTTTTACGATAGAAATGGCGGATACTGCCGAAGAAGCACGTGAACTGATCCAGGAGATTTATGAAAAAGAAGAACAGATCGGGCTGATTTTATGCGATCATGTGCTTCCGGGTGATAATGGTGTGGAGCTGCTTGTAGAGATGCAAAAAACACCGGAAACACTCAAAACCCGCAAAGTACTTATCACCGGGCAGGCCGGCCTTGATGAAACGGTAAGAGCGGTGAACGAGGCAGATCTGAAACACTACATCGCCAAGCCCTGGAAAAAAGAAGATCTGGTAAATATCGTCAAAGAACTGCTGACTGATTATGTGATTGAGAATACAGAAAATCCGCTCTCCTACATGCAGGTTTTAGAAGGTGAGCGGATTGCCGAACACATTCGTACAGGCGGTGGGCTGACAGACAAATAACGCATACCTTATGGATTTCAGACTTGGAAAGCAGTGGATTGAAGACCGGAAACATGTAACCGATCTGATTAAGCGGCTATTCGGAGATACCGAACAATCCACCAAATATTTAAAAAAGTACGACGACGGAGCTGTCCTGCTCAAAGAGGGAGAGCAGTTAAAAGACATCTACATTTTGCTGGATGGCGTGATAGAACTTTTTAAAAAGAAGCCCGATACTCAGACCGATTACCCAATTATCAGACTAAAATCGGGATCTTTTATCGGCATAATTGCTTTTACAACGGGTGAGCCATCGTTAACAACGGCCGTTGTAGATAAGCATGCCACGGTGTTAAGAATACCCGATTCTGAAGTGAGAACACTTCTGGATCAGAATAAGCGATTTCAAAAATATATGGATGAGCTGATTCTGGCAAATCTTCTGGATCGGTTCCGGAATACCATCATCTTGCAGATGAAACTCGATTCGGTGAACAACAAGCTCCGGGATCAGAGAAACGAATCGCAGAAAGCTTACCGAGAGCTGAAAGAAGCACAAGACCGGCTGATCTATCAGGAGAAAATGGCAACTTTGGGCCAGCTTGTAGCCGGATTCGCCCATGAGGTAAACAACCCGACGGCATCACTACTGCGCTCAACCGAATCGCTGGAATCCAGAATGTCCGGTCTGTTACAGCAATTAGATCAACAAGAAGAGACTGAAGAATTATTACAAAAACTGTATGAAGCCGGTAAAAAAGCATATTTTCTTGATACCGCTGAACTCCGGCAGCGTGTAAGAGTTTTAAGAAAAACCTTCGAAAAAGCAACAGCATCTCAGCTTCGTCTGCTGGCTTTAATACCGGACGAACTCATCTCAGAATTTAAAGAAAAAGAGATTATTGAGCGGGAGAAACTCGCCTTTCATTTGAACCATTTTGAACTTGGCAGGATGTTCCAGAATATTGAAAGTTCGGGAACCAGAATTTCCGGACTTGTCAGCAGCCTGAAAAGTTACAGCCGCACCGATACCGATCGCCAGTGGGAAGAAATTGATATTCGGGAAGGCATACACGATACGCTGCAACTTACCAGCAATCGCATTAAATATTTCGACATTGACATTGAATTGCCGGAAGTGCCTGTAATCCGTGCAAACCCTGCTGCGTTAAATCAGGTTTGGACAAACATAATATTAAATGCCTCAGATGCAATGGGCAATAAAGGTGACCTGAGTATTTGGTGTGACCATGATGAAGACTACATCTGGGTGACCATCAAAGATTCGGGGCCGGGCATTAAAGAAGAGATCATCGATAGAATTTTTGAATCGAACTTCTCTACCAAAAAATCTGAAATAAAATTCGGCCTGGGGCTGGGCCTGTCTATTTGTAAAGATATTGTTGAGCAGCACGGTGGCACCATTACGGCCAAAAACTCTCCGCAGGGTGGTGCAATATTTACCGTAAAACTTTCGCGGAATCCTGACTTGATTGATGAGACCACACATTAAGGGTTTTACTAAAACTGCCGGTATATACTCCAATTCAAAAAAAGCAGAGAATCGTTTTTGAAAAAACTGCAAAGTTTGATGTAACTTGAGGTTTTAAAACACTGCTATTTCCGTGAAAGAGAAAACCATTTTAGGGATATCGGCCTATTACCACGATTCTGCTGCGGCAATTCTTGTTGGCGGACGGATTGAAGCAGCCGCTCAGGAAGAGCGGTTTACACGAAAAAAGCATACAGCCGTATTTCCTGAGAACGCGATTCGCTACTGCCTTGAGGAAACCGGCATTCAGATTGGCGAGCTGGATGCTGTGGTGTTTTATGACAAGCCTCTTCTGAAATTCGAACGCCTTCTGGAAACCTATTACGCTTTTGCACCGCGTGGACTTCGCCAGTTCATTGTATCCATTCCGGTTTGGCTTCGGGAAAAAATGTTTCTGAAAAAGATGATCCGCGACGGGCTTTCTGAAATTGAAAGCTACAAAAGAAAAAATCTCAAATTGCTTTTTCCGGAACATCACCTCTCTCATGCGGCCAGTGCGTTTTATCCTTCACCTTTCCGGGAATCGGCTATTTTAACGATAGACGGAGTTGGCGAATGGGCAACGGCATCCATTTGTCACGGCCAGGGGAACCGAATCAAAAAAATAAAAGAACTACGCTTTCCACATTCTGTTGGACTGCTCTATTCGGCTTTTACTTACTATCTCGGTTTCCGGGTTAATTCCGGCGAGTACAAACTGATGGGCCTGGCTCCCTATGGAAATCCCGAATCGAAACAAACACAAAAATTCCGGGAAACGATCAAAACTCATATTGTTGAGATCAAACAAGATGCTTCCATCCGCCTCAATCAGGATTATTTTAACTATTCTACCGGACTGAAAATGGTGAATGAAAAAAAGTGGGAATCGCTGTTCGGATTTCCAAAAAACGAACCCGGAGAGAAATTCAGTCAGCAACAGTGCAATCTGGCTTATGCCATTCAGGCCGTAACCGAAGAGATCGTGATGAAAATGGCGGAGGAAGCCAGAAGAGAAACCGGTTCGGAAAATCTCTGTATGGCCGGAGGTGTTGCCCTGAATTGTGTGGCAAACGGTAACATTCAGAAATCGGGACTTTTCAAAAATCTTTTTATACAGCCGGCAGCAGGAGATGCAGGCGGAGCCCTGGGAGCGGCTCAACTGGCTCATCATATCTATTTTGATGAACCCCGTGAAACTGATACCACTTCTGACAGGATGAACGGTGCTCAACTGGGTCCTTCGTTTTCGGATAAGGAGATCATCCGGGTGCTCAAAAAAAAGAAAGCGGTGTATCAAAACGTGGATGATTATGACCGGCTTTGCAGGCAATGTGCAGAATTGCTGAGCAGTGGACATGTTGTAGGCTGGTTTCGCGGCAGGATGGAGTTTGGCCCTCGGGCCCTTGGCAACCGGAGTATTTTGGCAGATGCCCGTGACGCTGCAATGCAGAAAAAGCTGAACTCAAAAATTAAATACCGCGAAAGCTTCCGGCCGTTTGCTCCGTCGGTTATCGAGGAGAATACTGAAGAATATTTCGATCTCGGTGTTCCCTCGCCTTACATGCTTTTGGTGGCGGGGGTTCAAAAAGAGAGAAGAAAACCGCGGCCGGATAATTATCACGATCTGAATTTGTATGAAAAGCTCTACCACCGGCGAAGTGATATCCCCGCCGTGACCCACCTCGATTATTCAGCCCGGGTGCAAACCGTAAATAGAGAAACCAATCCCGATTACTGGAAACTTCTCCGGGCGTTCAAAGAGAAAACAGGTTGCAGCGTGCTGGTGAACACCAGTTTTAATGTGAGGGGCGAACCGATTGTCTGCACCCCGGGCGATGCCTATGCCTGTTTCATGAAAACGGAGATGGATTACCTGGTGATAGAAAATTTTTTTCTGAAAAAAACCGATCAGCCCGGCCGCGACAATCCCGAAAAGTGGAAAAAAGAGTTCAAACCGGATTAAAAGGCATTCAGAAATTAAGGCGGTTTGATGTATTTTATGATTAAGACAGAATATTGACACATGGAAACCCTGAAAGACATCCTGTTTTTTATCAGTGAGCGGAAAAAGTTTTTGCTCGCTCCGCTGATTATCGTTTTGCTGCTGCTGGGCGTACTCATTGTAATCGGCGGCGGTAGTTCGCTTGCCCCGTTTATTTACACCTTGTTCTGATCCATGAAAAAAACCAATCCAAAATCCACGGTTCTGGTTATCAGCATGGGTTTTTTGTTGATTTACCTTTTCACCTCAATCGCGGTTTTTCTCTACATTGCACTTGCAGTGGGGATTCTTGGAATTTCGGAACGCATCAGCCAGATAATTGACAAACTCTGGATGGGGCTGGCAAAAATTCTCAGCTACATTATACCGACGATTTTGCTCACACTCATTTTTTATCTGATTCTGTTTCCGCTGGCACTCATTTCGAGGCTGATCAATAAAGATCCTCTCATGCTTAAATCCGGTTATGATACCTACTGGGTTGCCGATGAAATGGAACCGGACAAAGAAAGCCTTGAAAAACCGTGGTAAATCTCGTTCTCACTATTTACAAGGCATTCTTTAGGACAGTTTAAAAAGGACACCCAATAAGATTCTTCTTCATCGTACCGTGTCATGCCAGACTCCGATCCGGCATCTTCTGCTATAATCAAAGAAAGGAGATCCCGCATCAGGTGCTGGATGACGTCCTTTTTAAACTATCGCCATTCTGCTTTTCATGTGGAAAAGCAGGTGATGACTTGTAATGCTTTCGGGATAATTTTTAATAACAAAATCAGTTACTTTAGGGCAATGAAAATAAAACCTGTTTCCATGCGATTGTATTCATTTTACATCATCATTTTGTTATTGCTGTTTCCGGCCTGCGGTCAATCGGATCTGGGGCCGGCTGAAGTTCTCGAAAATTACTCCGCGCAGATCGAAGAGTGGAAACAGAACCGTGTGGAAAGCCTGAAAGCTCCAACCGGATGGCTGCGTCTTAGCGGCATGTTTATTCTGGATGAAGGTGAAAACACATTCGGAAGCGGGACTGACCGTGACATCCGTTTTCCGGAAGGGACCATTCCGGAAAACGCAGGTACGTTTCTTTATGAAGACGGTCGGGTGATGATGAGGGTGGCAAACGATGTGGAAATTTCGCATGATGGGGAACCGGTGGATGAAATGGTTCTTTATGACGGGGATGAAACACCGAGAGCAGAGTATAGATCACTGGAATGGTTTGTGATTATCCGGGATGATATCACCGCCATCCGCCTCTACAACAAAGAGAATGAAAAAGCCGACAATTTTGATGGTTTCCCGGCGTATCCCGTAGATCCTGAGTGGAACCGAAAGGCGCGGTTTATTTCCAACCCCGAAGAAACCACCATCTCCATCGTGAACGTACTTGGGCAGCAAGTTGATGCCCGGTCTCCCGGCGTGCTTGAATTCACTATCAACGGAGAAACCTTCACATTGGATGCACTTGAAGGCGGAGAGCGGTTGTTCATAATCCTGGGAGATGAAACCAACCGGACTGAAACTTACCAGGCCGGGCGCTACATGTACATCGACTATCCCGAAGAGGGAAGAGAGGTTACCGAAATTGATTTTAATAAAGCATATAATCCGCCCTGTGCATTTAATGTATTTACCACTTGCCAGCTTCCACCGCCTCAAAACCGGCTTGAAACAGCCATCACCGCCGGAGAAAAACGCCCTGTTGAATGGGAAGGATTGTAATAAAATGAATGTAAAAGGGTGCATGAAATATTTTCAGAATATCACACTGTTGCCAATAATTATGACCTGTTTGATAACGGGCTGCAGTAACGGTGATCTTGGACAAGCACCCGTGCCGGAGAACTATGAAGAGACGATTAATGAGTGGAAAGAGTACCGGATTGATGTGCTGAAAGGTCCCACAAACTGGCTCAGGCTGGACGGAATTTACTGGCTGGAGGAAGGTGAAAATCGATTTGGCAGTGGTGACGATCAGGATTTACGTTTGCCGGAAGGCACCATTCCCGAACATGCCGGGGTAGTAATCCTTGAAGATGGGATTATCACGATGAAGGTGGCGAACGGTGTGAAGATTACCCATGAAGGTGAAGCGGTAACCGAAATGATTCTGTATGATGGTGAAAACCGACCGAGAGTAGAACATGACGACCTGGAGTGGTTCATCGACACCCGCGGCGACCGGCACGGAATCCGTCTTTACAACAAAGACAATCCCAAAGCCGATGCATTTGAAGGTTTCCCGGCCTATCCCCTGGATGAAAACTGGCACCTTAAAGCGCGATTTATCCCTCATACGGACAGTACAACCATGACCGTAGATAATGTGATTGGAGAGCGGGTTGAACGGTATTCTCCGGGAAATGTGGAGTTCGAGATTGATGGAGAGATCTTCTCACTTATCGCTTTCGAGGCATCTTCCGGCCTGTTCATCATTTTTTCGGATGAAACCAACCGTACCGAAACCTACCATGCCGGGCGGTATATGATTATTCCCTTTCCCGATGAAAACGGAAAGACCATCATCGATTTTAACAAAGCCTACAATCCACCCTGTGCATTTAATGTGCACACCACCTGCCAGTTGCCCCCGCCTCAAAACAGAATCGATGCGGCCATCACCGCCGGAGAAAAACGCCCGGTAGATTGGGAGGGAATTTAGGCTATATGTACAACGGGCAGCTTGCCCGTTACTCATAAACTACACAAAGCAGAGATCTTTATATCCAACCACAGAGCTGTGATTTGATCCTTGATAAAAGATTAAATTCATTTTTAGTAAAAAAGGGCCGGGCAGGCTCTACTACATATAAAACTTCATTGAGTAAACCGATCGTTGTACGTTGATCACGTCCTATTCGTTTAAAACTTCGTTGGATTAAATCACTGCAATACTATCCAATATTCAAATTATCCAGCAGAATGATTTTCACTTTTCAATACTCTATCTTAAATGGATAAAATAAAATTTTGGACCACATAAATAAAGATGAGCAACGTACAAAAATATATCGACGACAATATCAAGACATTCGAAAATGAACTATTTGACCTGCTTCGGATACCAAGTGTCAGCACCGACACCAAACACAAAGGAGATGTGAAAAAAGCAGCTTCTTTTTTAATCAACCAACTGAAAGAGATCGGGCTGGATAACGTCACCCTTCACGAAACCAAGGGACATCCAATCATCACGGCAAAAAAACTTCCGCATGATGACAAGCCCACGGTTTTGATATATGGCCACTACGATGTGCAGCCCTCCGATCCGGATGAGCTTTGGAAAACACCTCCGTTTAATCCCACAGTCATTGACGGCCGTGTTTATGCCCGCGGAGCAAGTGATGATAAAGGCCAATCGTTCACACACATTAAATCAGTACAGTCTTATCTGAAAACGGGGACGCAATTGCCGGTAAACGTGAAGTTTATTCTTGAAGGCGAAGAAGAGATTGGTTCACCCAACTTGATTCCATTCATCAAGGAAAATAAGGATCTGCTTGCATGCGATATGGTGCTGATTTCAGACACGGCCATGTTTGGGGAAGATCAGCCTTCCATCACATACGGACTTCGCGGACTGGCGTACATGGAAGTTCACGTAACCGGACCAAATCGTGATCTGCATTCCGGACTCTATGGTGGTGCGGTGGAAAACCCGGCCAATGTACTCTGCGAGATGATTTCGAAACTGAAAAATGAAGATGGAGTTGTTCAGATCGACGGGTTTTATGATAATGTGGAGCCACTCACTTCTGAAATGAGGGAAGCTTACAAGGCACTGCCGTTTGATGAAGAGAAGTACAAGAAAAGCCTCGACCTGAAAGAAGTGCACGGAGAAAAAGGATACAGCACACTTGAGAGGGCATCTGCACGGCCGTCTCTCGATGTGAACGGCATGTGGAGTGGCTACCAGGGCGAAGGTGCTAAAACCGTGCTGCCTGCAAAGGCAGGTGCCAAAGTGAGCATGCGGCTGGTTCCCGATCAGGACCCGGATAAAATTGCAGAACTGTTTACGAAACAGATCCAGAAACTGGCACCCGAAACCGTGAAAGTTGACGTTGTGGCGCATCACGGAGGCCATCCGGTTGTGATTGACCTGGATTACTACGGCCTGAAAGCCGCTGCAAAAGCGTTTGGAGATATTTACGATAAAGAAGTACTCTTTTCACGCGAAGGGGGCTCCATCCCGATTGTGGCCGATTTTAAAAAAGTGCTCGGGGTCAACTCTATTTTGATGGGTTTTGGTTTGACCAAAGACGCCCTCCATTCACCCAATGAGAGCTTCTCGCTGAAGGATTTTCACCGCGGTATTAAAACCTCGGCACGGTTTTTCGAAATTTTGCCGGAGTTTGCAGATTAATTGTGGCGGGAAGTTGAAACTAAAAAGCCCTCAACAAAATCTGCTGAGGGCTTTTTAATATCTGTCGGTAACTGCGGAAAACGGCTTTATTTAATCGGCGGACTCTTTGATTCCGTTTTTCAGGTTAAAAGTTTGTCCGGCCACAGATTGTTCCAAAATAGATTTGGGATCGTTGTTTTCATCAACCACAACCACAGTTGGCTTGTGGGCTTTTGCCTCTTCAGGCTCCATCTCTGCGTAGGAAATCACGATAATGCGGTCGTCAACCTGGGTAAGTCGTGCAGCCGCTCCGTTCATACAGCAGACCCGGCTTCCCCTTTTTCCGGGAATGGTATAGGTTTCGAGGCGTGAGCCGTTCGTAATATTGACCACAGAAACCTTCTCGTAGGGCAGAATATTGGCCATTTCGAGAAGTTCCTCATCGATGGTGATACTGCCTTCATACATCAGATTGGCTTCGGTCACCTTCATCTGATGCAATTTGGATTTGAACATTGATAGTTTCATGTGTAAGTAAGCTTATAATTCAATCAAAAAGTTGTCGATCAACCGGGTTTTCCCAAGCCAAACGGCTCCGGCCAGTATATATTTTTGTCCTTCTTGTAACATGTTTTCGGGATGCAG
>SKYV01000269.1 GCA_007127745.1 Balneolaceae bacterium | reverse complement strand
TTTTAACCTGGATCGGCTATCTGGGATATGTTCATTTCCGGCATCATAAACCTAAAAAGGTAATTCCGGCGATGTGGGTACTTGCCCTGGCTTTTGTAATTCTGTTGATTTGCTGGTTTGGAGTGAACTACCTGCCATCGGCGGCTAACAGTGTGCATACGTATTCGTGAGAAAAAATCAGATTAATGTATATAGCGCAAACAATCCTCTGTTTATCCATAATTTTTCCCGGCAATCCCTCGGATGATTTTTCGGATTGTGGCGAAATAACCGCCTCGGGATTTTGATATTGGCTTCGGATTTATCCCCGGGTTGCACTCCATCATTCTTGCTTTGCAATTCTGATCATCGCTTCACCCGGGGCTATAATATAGGCTATCCCTGCCGTGATTTTCTCAGTCCATTTACTTCTCTTTCATTTGAGTCATCCATCTAAACAAGCGAACTTTCAACTCACATCCAGTGTAATACCAAGCCAAATCCGCGAACTCACAAGATAGATCGTGGTTCAAGGAGAACATCCAGCTCAGTTAGGTGCGGCCGATATTATAACCCCGGATAAGTGAGGGATGAAAAACGCTTTTGCGTTTGAACCCGAACGCAGTCCGGGAATAAGTGAAGCAATCAAAAACCCCGAAACTGGTTTTTTAGAAAAAGCTATAATCAACATCGAAGGGATTCGGAAGGTATTTCTGAATCCGGTGATACCTTGATTATAATAAAGATTAGTCGTGATTAATTTCTTAGCAAGGGATACGGCACAAACGGGACGTTTGCGCCATCTCTAATGGTTTTAGTTCTCTAAATCGCAGTTTTTTACTTCGTGGGAATCGTTTCACTCCGCTATCGCTCCGTGGGATAAAAGAGGAGCGCTCGGAGCGCAGAGTTTGGCGTTGATTTGCGCAGAATATCTGCGAGACTCAGCGATTTCATCTGCGTACCTCTGCGAGATAAAGTAGGTGGATTGATTTAAGATTTACATAAGAATTAAAAGTGTTAACCTCTATCAGGAATAACAGTAAATAAACACAAAAACTGTCAACCTAAATCAGGAATAGACGAGCCCCTCCTTGTCCCGATGCAGTTCAATCGGGAGAGGGAGGGGTTGGGGTGGGTCTTTTGGAAAGGCACAAACGGGACGTTTGCGCCATCTCTGACAACCAAAGCATTTTAGATCCACAAACAGCTCACTCCTTTACACTAAATCACCCGCTGTGTGATTTCGTGTCCTAAGCGTTCCAATGGAAATTC
This sequence comes from Balneolaceae bacterium, assembly GCA_007127745.1. GTDB lineage: Bacteria > Bacteroidota > Rhodothermia > Balneolales > Balneolaceae > Rhodohalobacter. The sequence continues at coordinate 2,583 of SKYV01000269.1, read as the reverse complement.
TTTTACTCCCAGGTTTTTAATTTTCCAGGGTAAATCATGCAGCAGAGAGCTGCTTTTATTTTGTATGATGATCTGTCCGCCGGCAATATCAACCACTTCGGCACCTTCGATACCATCCTGTCCGCCTCCTGAAAGGTAAACGGCCAGTACCCTATCACCTAAAATCTGACGGGCCGACTGCAGCATCACATCAATCGACGGGCGGAAGCCTTTCACCTTAGGCCCGCTGTTCAGGCAAATAACATTGGTGCCGTTTTCACGCACAACTTTTGAATGGTAATTTCCGGGTGCTACATACACTACCCCGGGTTTCATTTCTGTGCCATCTTTGGCTTCATGAACAACATGGCCGGTTATTCGTTCAACATCTTCAGCCATATATGCGGTATAAATTTTAGGCATGTGTTGAACCACAACAATCGGAACAGGCAGATTTTCAGGCAGAGACGAAAGCAGCAGATAAAGGGATGGGACTCCGCCTAGACAACCGACAATCACAAGAAGTTCGGCCCTTATCATGGATGGTGTAAACTGGTCAATAGAAATGCGTTGAACTTTTTCCAGGCTTTTTTCAAAATAGCTGCTGCTCATAAGGATATTTCTATTCAGCCGCGGCACGGCCTTAATAACAGGCAGCAGACGTTCCGAAAAGTGGGTTTCTGACCGAACGGCGCCACTCAGACTCATGGTTTTTGTAACATATTCCACTGCACCCATTTTTAGTGCTTCAATAGCTGCTTCTGCTCCCTCACGGTTATGAGGTGTCATAATTAACACCGGCATGGCAGGGCGGTATTTCCGAATCGACCTGAAAAACTCCATCTGTTTGGACTCCGGTCCGTCGATACCCATTAAAATCACTTCAGGGTGTTCGCTCTCCAAAGAATGTTCAAAATCAGCACTGTAAATTTCCCCCTGGAAAACAGCCATCTCTACATCAGAATCTTTGGTAATTACAGCGTCCAGGCGCTTGCGTACATTTACATCCGGTTCAATAACCAACGTTTTTATTGTATTCATATGAACACCTCTTTACTCTGATTTGGATTTCTCATTACAATCCAACCCAAAAAAACCGCGGCTAAACTATCATGGAATCGGATTCATCTTCGGGACGATTTGTATTATATATTAGATAAATAGGTATAAAATTCCAAATTGGTGTTTTTCAGATCGATCCGCAAATTACTTTGGCTTCCCGTATGTCAATAAACTTTTTGATTTTCACTCGTTTGCCCTATTATCCCTGAAATCGAAACAAAAAAGTCTCCCGATCATGATGACAACCAACACCTTCTGGCGAACAGTTATTTCCGGATTTATTGCCACATATGTAATGATGATGACCGCATTTTTGCAGGGTGGCGTGGGGCTACCTGTAATTGATGTAGGTCATATTCTCAAAGAAAGTTTTAATCATGTCCACGGAACTGAGGTTTATTCCATCTTTTGGGGAAATGCCGCCTACTATATTATGGGATTGATTTTGGCACTAATCTGGGTGGCATTCCTTCAAAAACGAGTGCCTGGCAACTGGTTCATTCAGGGAGTAATTTATGGTATTGCCATCTCAGTGATTGCCGGACTGCTGATCGCTCCGCTGGCTGCCCGAGCCACCGGCGATACATTCGGCATTTTTTACATGGACACCTGGGCACCTTTTATCATACTCTTAGGTGGTTTGGTGATGCATTTAAGTTATGGAATTGTATTGGCACTCTGCCTGAAAGTTGCCGGTGTGTACGGCCCGGATGATATTGGCTGACCAGGACATCTGATTCATAGCATTTACAACTGGTTCAAGCGTCACCACTTGGACCATATCGGGTCCACAACACCAACTGGTACAAGCTATCCGCTTGGAATGTGTTTAGCGTGTGAAAAGTGACCTTGAAGGTCCAGGCACCAATGGCAAAAGCGGATACGTTCGACTCCGCTCAGTACAGGCTGCTTGCGCCAGTTTATAAGCAGCCTTTATCAACAATAATCATTAACCAACTTATTTATCCATGAAAACTATTTTTCTTCTCATCTTTTTATTCTCCCTGCAAAATATCCATACTTTTGCACAATCAGACGGCAAAGTCCAGGTTCAGATCAATCACATCGCCATTGCCGTCACAGATCTTGAAGAGAGTGAACATTTTTACCGGGAAGTGATCGGGCTTGAACAAATCCCGGAACCGTTTGGGCTTGGCCGCCATGCATGGTTCGATATCGGAGGCGGTGCGGAACTGCATGTAATCATGGCTGCCGAAGAACGTAAAAAACGTGATATCCACAACCACCTCTGTTTTAGTGTGGGTGATATGGATGCGTTTATTGAGCAAATTACCTCTCACGGAGTAGAATATTCAGACTGGGACCAGAATCCAGGTGAAATTACCGTCCGCCCCGATGGTGTTCAGCAAATCTACTTTACCGATCCGGATGGTTACTGGATTGAAATCAACGACGACATATAAGCTGATCCACGGTTAGTGAAAATCTCACTCTATCGGCTCCAGATGTGCTGAAAAATGGCGTAATACAGTCGGCTCCGAAACGATTTTGTAACCCTTTAGTTTTTCACGCTGGTGATAG
>SKYV01000091.1 GCA_007127745.1 Balneolaceae bacterium | reverse complement strand
GACAGACGTGGAAAATCGGCCCGTATTGCGGAAAAAGAAACGGTTAATACAAAAAATAATAAGACCAAAGAATAAATTATTAACTCACAGGCGATGACAAATGCATCGCCTTTTTTTATGATAGCATAGTACCGAGCAGGTTTTTTGCTTCATATTCACATCATTTTGTCTGTCTACATTGGATACAATAAAACCAGATTCAGGGATTAAAATACTTCGGGTAAGAACTGAATATTGTGTATGACAACTATTTATAAAAATCATGATCAGTTTACTGTATCCGATTGATAAACACATCAACAGATAAATACTTTTTCGTATTAAAAGAAAGATCAAAAACAGATGAACATTATTTTATTCGGGCCGCCGGGGGCTGGTAAAGGGACCCAGGCTGAGAAATTAATCAACCATTTCCAAATTCCTCATCTCTCCACGGGAAATATTTTCAGAGAAAACATTAAAAATGAAACGCCGCTCGGAAAGAAAGTTAAATCCATTTTGGATGAAGGAAAATTGGTATCCGATGAAACCGTTATTGAACTCGTAGAGGATGAGTTGAACAAGAAAAAATATGAGGACGGCGTAGTTCTTGATGGTTTTCCGCGAACGGTGGTTCAGGCCGAGGCTCTCGATTCCTATTTTAAAAATAAAGGATCTCAGGTAGATGCATTTGTGACGTTATCAGTTCCCGAAGAAGAACTGGTTAACAGAATTCTGAGTCGTGGTGAAGGCCGCTCTGACGATACCCCGGAAAAAATAAAAACACGGCTGAAGGTTTATCACGACGAAACCGCACCCGTTCTCAGTTATTACGAACAGAAAGGAATTGTAAAAGTGATTGACGGGCTTGGAAGTATCGAAGAAATTTTTGAGAGAACTCTGAAAGCTCTTTCGTAGATCAGTTGCTCTTCAAAACAAAACTTCTGTTTAACTCTTCTGTGTTAAAACGTTCAGAATAGCCGGCGTTATATCCAGAATGCTTTTTGTGTTTTTGAATGGTTCCGTGTTTCCCAATACAAACACTGGAACAAGATTTCTGGTGTGGGTTTTTGTTGATAGATCTTCAAGATTTCCATGATCACTTGTAATGACCAGTGTATCTTTGTCTGCATCAAAATTCTGAATGATATAGAGCAGAAAACGATCCAGAACGCCCAAAATCTGGTCGGCTATTTGCCTGTCCATTTCATGGCCGGCTTTGTCAGTCAGGTAATATTCATACAAAACCAGGTCGTGTTTCGACAGTGCATTCAACACTCGTTTTGAAGCATCTTCCGGGACAATTTCAGGAACATCCAGATTCAGCATATTTTTCCAGGCCGACTGAATAATTTCTGCCGTAATCGCATCTCCATTCAGAACATCCTCGAGCCGGTTCAATGGCAGCCCGGCCAATTTGGTCATTAATGTGGTACAACTCCAGCGGTTTCTTTGTTCTGATTTTTTAAAAAAGATATCCGGATAGGCATTTAGAAAGTGCGGATTAAGTCCTTTTGCCAGTACTTTATGAAAAAGACTCTTCATCAGAAGTGGTTTAATTTTTGAATGGGGATATGGCCCGAAATGTTTACCAATTTTTTTTGAAGCATTGATTCCGGTAAAAAGAGATGTTTGGCCTGTTCCACTCTGTGGCAGACCATCCACACCAATATTGGCATCAATTTTTTTAAAAAGTTTTTGATCAGAAATAATCTCTTCACAATCCCTGTGAATTCCATTTTTTCCCGAAAAAAATGAAAAAGATTTCAGGCCGGGCGAGGCAAGGGGATTTTCCAAATCATTTGTTCCGATTCCAATTCCGTCAATAAAAACAAAAAGTACAGCCATTACCTTTCCAGAATCAGAGTTACAGGCCCGCTGTTGATTAGCTCCACATCCATCATCGCTCCAAATTCACCCGATTCAACTATCACTCCGCTCTCATTCTTTAACTTTTCAACCATATAATCATAAAGCGGTTCGGCTTTATCCGGTTTGGCTGCTTCAATAAAACTGGGACGATTTCCTTTCTCGGCATTTCCATACAGTGTAAACTGCGACACAACCAATAGCCCACCGCCAACATCCTGAACAGATCTGTTCATTTTTCCATCCTCATCTTCAAAAATTCTGAGCTTTGAAATTTTTCTGCAGCACCAGTCAATCTCCTTTTTTGTGTCTGTTTCATGAATGCCTGCAAGCAGCAGTAATCCATGTTCAATAGCTCCTGAAATGGTCTCATTTATTTTTACGGATGCTCTTTCAACCCGCTGAATAACAATTCTCATATGTGGGTAACTCTGTGGATAAAATTAGTTTTCTCTGTTGATAATAAATAAACAATCGGTTTTGTGAAAATTGTCCACAGGAATAAACAATTTATTACGCTTATCCACATCCGAAAAGAATAACTTTTCCTGTTGAAAACATTTTTCAAACCAACAGGTACAGAATGTATAAATTGTTGATTACTTACATGTAAAGTATGTAACTATTTGTTTTTACTTATAATATTATCAACAAAGTTTTACACATTTTTTTAATGGTTATACAGAAAAGGATGATAAAAAAGTTATACACATCTCCACAGACACTACTACTATACTACAAAAATAAAATCTCATCGTTTATTGCTTGTACCTGTGGAAAACCTTTTCGGTTTTATCTGAATCAGAAGTTTCATTCTTTCTATATTTAAACATCAAGCTTTCTAAAAACTGAATTTCAGGAAGATGCATCATTTTGCTGGTGATTCTAAAAAATTCATAATTCGTGTCGAATAAAAAATTTACTTATAAAGATTCCGGAGTTGATATCAAAGCGGGAGAAGAATTGGTCAGCTCTATAAAAGATGTAGTAAAAGATACCCATAATGCAAATGTGCTCAGCAATATTGGAGGGTTTGGTGGTTTGTTTTCAGCCGACTTCTCATCCTATGAAGAACCGGTGCTGGTCAGTAGTGTGGATGGTGTGGGCACCAAACTGATTGTTGCATTTAAATCCAAAATCTATGATACCGTAGGTCAGGATCTTGTAAACCACTGTGTGAATGATATTGCCGTATGCGGGGCAAAACCTCTTTTTTTTCTCGACTATTTTTCTACCGGAAAACTTGAACAGCAGGTTGGGTTTGATGTGGTTAAAGGCTTTGCCAAAGCGTGTAAAGAGAACGGTGTAGCCTTGATTGGAGGAGAAACGGCCGAAATGCCCGATATTTATACAGAAGGTGAATTCGATCTGGCCGGAACCGTGGTGGGGGTGGTTGACCGAAAAGATTTGATAACAGGTTCAGAAATCAAAAAGGGAGATTTGCTGATCGGATTTAAAAGTTCAGGCCTTCACACAAACGGATATTCACTCGCCAGAAAGGTACTGTTCAGCCAATTTGATGTACATGATTCACCAAAAGAACTTGACGGAACTGTAGGAGAAGAGCTTCTCCAGATTCATAAAAGCTATCTTTCTTTAATTACCGAACTGAAGGAAATTAAAGGTGTGAACGGTTTTTCTCATATCACCGGAGGCGGCATTGAAGGCAATACTAACCGGATTTTACCTGAGGGCTTAAACCTTTCAGTTGACTGGAACAGCTGGCAGCGCCCGCCCATTTTTGATCTGATCCAAAAGACCGGAAATGTACCTGAAGAAGATATGCGGGCCACATTTAATCTCGGTATTGGATTAATTGCTGTCTGTTCGAAAAACTCACTCAGCAAAGTGAAAAAAGCAGCTTCAAAAATTGGTGAAGAAGCTTTAGAAATCGGGAAGATAGTTTGAAGTGAGTGTCATCAAAAATGATATTGATTCAGAATTTGGACCTGATGTTTCTTTTAAATCATTTAACTAAACTTCAGATTATTTT
>SKYV01000157.1 GCA_007127745.1 Balneolaceae bacterium | reverse complement strand
TGTGTATATCGGCGCCAATCCGGTTCCGGGAATTTAATGATTACCTATTTGATGAACTTTCGGTTCAGACGAGTCACTCGGCCAATTCAATAATCATGGATTGAAGTGGTGCAACGTCAAGGGAATCTGTCAAACGGACAATCTCTTCGCTGATGATTTCATAACCGGATGGATATCCCTCCGTCAGCTCACTGAACCGGTTCAAATCAAGTGCCTGTGTTTCGGTTGATGCATTCAATACTACCATAATGGTTTCGTCATCATCGTGCCGGAAATAGACATACACATTATTTTCAGGGATAAAATGCGTCAGCATTCCGTTGTGTATCACATCTTTATCCTGCCGCCATGTGGACACTCTTTTCAGAAAATCGTGCGCATTAACCACAGGAAATCCGGTTTCTTCGGCAAGTCGTACTCTTCCCTCATGAGTGAATGCATTGATTGGATCATCTTCCCAGCCGCCGGGAAAGTCTTTTCGTTTTAATCCGTCGGGCCCGCCGCCTGTCATCAGAATTTCATCACCGTAATAGAGCTGTGGGATTCCTCTGGTTGTGAGGATGAAAGTGAGCGCCAGTTTATATTTGTCGTAATCTTCTCCCATCACCGTAAAAATCCGGTCGAGGTCGTGGTTACCGGGAAAGATTACATTCAGATAGGCATCCGTATATAAAAAGTCCTGGCCAAGAGTTTCATGAAGCCGGGAAACACCGGTGTCCCAGCCTGCCTCTTCATTTAATCCGGCGGTCAGTGCGCTATAAAGAGGAAAATCGGTCACACTGGGCAGGTTACTTTCATATCCGTCCCGGCTTGGGAAGCCGGTTTGCCAGTAGGCCGTGGTGGGTGTGTTGGGCATCCAGGCTTCTCCCACAATGTTAAAGTCAGGAAATTCATCAAGTACTCTCCACACCCATTCTGCCATATATCCCCGGTAGGGATACGGATAAGTATCCATTCGGATGCCGTCAATACCGGAATATTCAATCCACCAGAGTGTGTTTTGAATGAGATAGGTTGCCAGCAGCTCGTTCCGCTGGTCCAGGTCCGGCATATCCACCACAAACCAGCCCTGAACGGTTGCACTGTAATCGTGATCGGAGGCGTACGGGTCCATTACTGTTGATGTGCGAAAGTTGGTGGTGCCATACTCATCAAGCGGATGAATCCAGTCATCCGACGGCAAGTCTTTGATGAACCAGTGGTGAGTCCCCACGTGGTTGTGGATCATGTCCATAATCACTTTCAGGCCCATGTCATGGGCTTTTTGCACCAATTCGGCGTATTCTTTATTGGTTCCGAACCGGCGGTCTACCCTATACAAATCGGTGGCTGCATATCCGTGGTAGGCACCGTATTCAGGCGGCATGTCGTTCTCCAGAATCGGGGTAAACCAGACGGCCGTCATGCCGAGACCTTTGATGTAATCAAGATTGTTCATTATTCCGCGAATATCTCCTCCATGGCGCGCATTGGGATTGTTTCTGTCCACACCTTCCAGCATGCCCGGAATTTCATCGATATCCGGATTGCCGTTCGCAAAACGATCTGGCATCAACAGGTAGATTACATCTGATGAATCAAATCCCTGGTTGCGATTCGGATCACTACTGCGTTCTCTGATTTCATAATCGTGCGTATAGGAATATTCACCTCTCTCAAATTCGATTTGGATGGTTCCGGGCTCTGCCTCATCGTGAATGAGTAGAGTTAAAAACTGGTAGTTCGGGTTTTCTACGATCGTGGTTCGTGTCAAGGTTACTCCGGAATAATCGACGGAGGCCCTGGCTGTTTGAATATTATCCCCATAGACCAGAATCTGAACTTCCGGATGATTAAAACCGGTCCACCAGTTTTCCGGTTCAACACGGTCTATGGTAATCGGCTGTGCGAAGAGTTCCGGAATGATAAACAGAAAAAAAAGAACGGGTAAAAGAAATGATTTTGCTGACATGAGCTTCTTGAGTATAAATTTGATTTCTTATTTACTTCATTAAAATAGAGGGTTATAACTGTATATAAAAAATCAAGATGAAACCACGGTAAACAATTTTTATGATTCGGACTCCAAAGCATAAAAAAACCCGCCATAAATAAATATGACGGGTTATAAATAAAATATCACCCGAAACCGGGTGAATTACATAACTGTTTTACACAATTTTTGTAATTAACTCGGCAGTTCTTGCAGAGTAACCGGCTTCGTTGTCGTACCAGCCAATTACTTTCACCAGGTTACCATCCACTTTGATGGTGCCACTGTCGAAAATACAAGAATGTGGATTACCGATAATGTCGGTAGATACCAGTTCTTCATCACTGTACTCAAGAATACCTTCCAGGTCTCCTTCAGCAGCTTTTTTAAATGCGGCCAGAACTTCGTCTGCTGTTGTTCCTTTACCAACAACGGCTGTAAAGTCGGTCAGTGAGCCGGTCAGAACAGGAACACGAACGGCACCACCATCCAGCTTCCCATCGAGGTGAGGCAGTACAAGGCCTACTGCAGCTGCTGCACCGGTTGTAGTAGGCACAATGTTAGTGGCCGCAGCTCTTGCCCTTCGAAGGTCTGAGTGAGGTCCGTCAACCAATGCCTGATCGCCGGTGTAGGCGTGGATTGTTGTCATGAATCCTTGTTCCACACCAAAAGCTTCATCCAGAACTTTTACCATCGGTGCAAGGCAGTTTGTTGTACAGCTTGCGTTTGAATAGATGGCTTTGTCCTTGTCAATTTTTTCGTCGTTTACTCCCAGAACAATTGTTTGAACATCACCTTTACCTGGAGCTGATATAATTACTTTTTTAGCACCGGCATCCAGATGTTTCTGGCAGCTTTTGTCATCACGGAAAAGGCCTGTTGATTCGACGATCACTTCGGCTCCTCTTTCTCCCCATTTCAGGTTTGCCGGATCTCTTTCGGCCGACACACCGATTTTGGTTCCGTTTATGACCAGGTTATCTCCTTCTGCATATACTTCGCCGTTGAATTTACCCTGGGCTGAATCATATTTAAACAGATGGGCCAGTGTTTTTGCGTCAGTTAGGTCGTTAATTCCTACAACTTCCATTTTATCGCTTTGGTGTTCCAGAATTGAACGCATTACCAATCTACCGATGCGTCCGAACCCGTTAATCCCTACTTTAATTTTTGCCATAAAATATTTCTCCTTTTTCAAATTTAAATTTTCTGCTTTCTTTTTCGCAGTTTCTTATATCAATACAAAATACCCTTTTATTCGTTCCCTTTCCATTTTTTTGGCCCGAGAATAGACAAGTTTTTATTTGATTTAACAGTGAAAGCGCTTCTATTCAATCTTTCATTACTATCTTCATAAAAAGTAAAATGTAAGGCCTTGATTTATCCTGAATCAGATATCTTCGAGGTCAACATCTTCCGGAGGCACTTCATCATCATCGCTGATCAGATCATCCACATCAGCGGCGGGGTCGTCCTTATCCTCGTCATCATCAGCTTGCACAGATATTACTTTTTTCCGTGCCTGGGCTTTGGCGCCGGCTCTTCGAAGCAGCATAGCTATATCCGGATTGTCGTTATCCAGGGCTATATTTAATGCGGTATCACCGTTTTTGTCTTTCAGGCGAACGTTTGCTCCGGAATCCAGCAGAAATTTTACTACCGGCAGATGCCCCTCTCGCGCCGCCAGCATGAGTGCGGTTTGATTCCAACGTTGTTGTGCATTAATATCAGCTCCATGATCGATCAGCAATTCAACAGCCCCGAGATGCCCTTCTCTGGCAGCCACAATAAGCGCAAGATTCCCGATTGGAGTTCCATTATCCAGCAAATATTTCATGATTTCAATATTTCCTGTTTCGGCCGCCCGGTTTAAAGCCGTAC
>SKYV01000110.1 GCA_007127745.1 Balneolaceae bacterium | reverse complement strand
TCGATCTCAACTTCTTGCTGTATATACCCAACAAAAGAAACCACAAGTACATTTAATTCTTCCGGAACACTGAGTGTAAATTGTCCATCCATTCCGGTTGTCGTACCAATTGTTGATCCTGTCAACTCATCTGATCCCTGAACAACAATACTGGCTCCCGGAAGTGTAGAACCATCGGTAGCATCGGTAACTGTTCCAGTTACTTCAATTCTGTCCTGAGCGTATGAGTCGCCAAAACTAAATCCTGTTATCAGAGCAAACATTACACAAGATTTTACAATCAATGAAGAAATGCGTGTACGTTGAGCATCAGATTTAGATAGGCTTGGCATACGAAATGAGGAAAAATGATTTTTCCGTAGCTTTATACCATTCATAGTTATCTATTTTTGTTTCAGATTAACAACCACTGTAAGCACTTACATTTTTACATTTAATGCATAAGCAGTTCTAAGTATTATAAAAAAGCCCTTTCATAAATAAAAAATATTTTTCTGAAAAATCTATCTATACAGACTACAGAGGCTGAAATCAAAAACTTGTATAGTCAATTGAATAATTGGAATTATTCAATTCAAATCAGAATCTGGCAAAAAAATTAAATTTTATTCATTTGTTATAAAATCAACATTCAAATACGCCCCTGATGAATTTAAAGCGACATCAAATACAATAGGTTAAAATGTAAATTATAAATAGTATTTTTAGATATTTTAATCTAAATTAGTCAAGAATTGTAAAACGAAAATTATCTGTGCCTGATTTATTTACCCAAGGCCGGTTGAAGGGAAAAAAATTTATTGAATGAGCGGCATTTTTTGAGAGTGAAACCGACTGTATTGATTCAGCCTTCTCATAACAGGATAAAACCTGCTTAATGAAAGTTGTTGACTTCGGCATAAGAATTTGTGAAAGGAATTCCTCAGTGTTTATCACTGATACCTGCTCTGAGAAATCCATTGATATTGCCAGAAGGTAAATTCACCATCATTGAACTCTGCCAGCCAAACTGGAGTAATACTGTTCCAGGAGTCATCCAGGATAATATCTCCGGTTATCCCCTGATGTTTTCTGAAGGATGTTAGCTCATCCCGGATCAGCGCCTTGTTCAGGCCCGCTATTTTAATGGATTCGATTAAAATTCTGGTTCCGTCGTAAGCATGAACGGCGTGCCAGCCGGGATTCTTACCGAAACGTTCACGATAATTTTCAACAAACTTATGATAATCGGCACCGAGTATATTCGGATTGTACGGATAGGCAGCTATAACACCCTCGGCATGTTCACCGGCAAGTTCCAGAAACAGGTCTGACACCACTTTATCTGAACTAAAAACCGTCTGTTCCATGCCAGATTCTCGCATCTGTGTAACAATTCTGGCGATCTCATCCACCTCACCCCAAACTACAACGGCCTCTACATCGGCCTGTCGGATATTTTCAAGATAATCGTCAAAATTTGTTTCCCCGGGATAGTAAACCTGCCGGATATTTAGTGGATGTCCCAATCGTCTTGCACCGTCAATAAACTCTCTTGTACCAATTCTTGCATACCGGCTATTTGCCCGGATTAATGCTACCCTTGTATAACCTTTCTTATTATAAATCTCATTCAACAAAGCATAGTTGAACTGCCGGTCGTCGGGGTTGGTTCTGATAACCCAGGGAATCCGGGTATCGGTAAGTGTTGGGTCGGTACTCCCGGTATTCACCATAGGAAGCTCCAGTTTCAAAGCTACCCTGATGGCAATATGTGAATTATTCCCATCAATCGAACCAACTGCTGCAAACACACCCATGTCGTCAAGAGCAACCATTTCATTTCCTGAAGCTCCCCATAAACCGATGTCATTTCTGGCAATTAGTTCAAAGGGAATTCCATTAAACCCTCCCTCTTTGTTGGCTTCCTCAACGGCAAGCATCGTGCCCTGTAGCATCTGCTGGCCGTTCATGGTGTAATATTCATGGGCGCCATCCAGGGGGCCGATAAACCCGAGCCTCACTGTTTCAACTTCGGAGGTATCCGGATATTCATATTCCCTGGCTGCACCATAATAGGGCAGCCGCTCTTCGAAATGCCTGAAATGAGGAACCTGAAAATTACTGAAAGGATAGATCTCCGGCGGCGTGTTTGCATGGGGCTGTTCCTGTCCCATCACACCGGTAACTCCAGTGATCATGAATAATAACATCAGAAAAATAATTGGAATAAATCCTCTACCCTTTTTCATGTCGAATTGATTTTTGATTCTACTTTATTTTGTGTGTGTAACTCTAAATTCGCTTAACATAAAGTCTCCGCCAGCTGGCGGAGAGATTTAGAGGGGTGTTTAACATGCATGCAATAGCTCTGTTTCGACATCCCCCCTGGAGGCTGTCCAAAAAGGTCGTCATCCCGCACTTGATGCGCTCATTTTTTGAACGCGAAGCGAAATCTCCAGCCGTTGATATAGGCAGGAGATGCCGGATCGGGGTCCGGCATGACGAAATTGATTATGTTTTTGCAATTTCCCGCCCTTTTTGGACAGCCTCATTTTCGTGCTTCGCTCTTTAATTTTATCCACACAAATCAACATAAAACCTGATTATTAGTTGGATTTACAGATGGCAATCGCTTCAATCTCAACCAGCAATGTTTCCCAGCATAACCGTGTCTGGATTCCCGTACTGGCCGGAAGCGGATCAAGTGATAACCAGTTGTAAAATTGTGTTCTGATTTCGTTGAAATCTTTATAGTCGCGTTCAATATCCCTCAGATAGCAGGATGTGCGAACCACATCATGCCACGACATGTTTTCGGCCTCAAGCAGTTCACTGATATTTCGGAATGTACGCCAGCACTGTGCTCTGAAATCGCCGATGTGTTCGGCTTTTCCCTCTTCGTTTACACTGGCAGTTCCTGAAATCAGCAGCACGGTATAGCTGCCGAGATCGAGCCTGATAGCCCTGGAAAATGAGGATGGACGCTGATAATTAAACGCTTCATTAATGACACCGGGCGCCTGAACCGCTTTTTTCTCAAGAGGAGGCCTTTCTTTGTGGAGTTTCGGCAGTTCATACTGAACGATTTCGTCATTTTCTGAGAGAATTCCGAGCTTTCTCATCTCCTCCCGTTCGCCGGTTGTCAGTTTTAATTCGTTTGTAAAAATTACATCATTCATATCTGATCTTTCTTTTCTTTAATATTTATAGTGAGTTCGATATAAGAATTTGGAAAAAGTGGCTCCCCTCCTTCATGTATCTTTAAGCAGTTTAAATCAACTTTGATCTGGTTCAAGCGTCCGCTTGGACCTACCACAAGGCACAAGCGGACGCTTGCGCCAGTAACAGATCTGTCCTTTCTTAAAAATTTAAATTGTTTTATAAAATCGTTTCATCTACATACCCGACAACCACTCCCCTGGTTAATCCGTAGGAGGTGGCTACCCAGATTACATCATCTTGAACATCCATATTCCAGATAAATCTGTGAGAAATGGCAGAATCGGTAATTAATTTCTCTTCATTCTCCCCATTAGTTATGATGGTTTCACCGTTTTTTGAGCCATCGATGGTGTTGTAGGTAACCCAGGTGGTTCCATCAAAAGTGTTGAGGCCGTAATCGGTAGCTAAATAGGCGACTGAATTTTTTGCCTTCACCGCATTTATGAAGGTGCTTGTAAGCCCTGTGTCGTGGTCGAGATATCCCCACCAGCGCTGGCCATTGTACCGCCCCAACCCAAAATAGGTGGATACCCACAAGGTTCCATTATCAAACGCAACCCCTGTTGTGATGTCGTGAATCAAACCGTCATCCGGAAAAAGTGTAAGGTTAAAATGGCCGTCCGGATCGCGATACACTCTGAATGTGCCGGTATCATTGTTATACTCCAAAACGCCTCCGCCCCATGCAGCGATGTAGGCTTTATTTTCGGCGCTTGTAATTCCATAACACCAGGGTTCATGCATCGGAGAAGTTTCTTCATTAAATATTTTCCACTGATTGGTATACGTATCGTATCTGTTTGCCCCGGCTGTCGTGGCGATCCATGTGTAGCGTCCATCGGCCGAAACTTCATACACCACATTATTGGCCAGGCCGCTGTTAAATTGGTCGAAGCGTTCAAATACCCCTGCCGACCATCGGTTTAAACCGTCCATGGTTCCAATCCACACATCTCCGCTGTCCTCATCAACATCAATACTCAGCACATTACGATGCGCAAGGCCGTCTTCAGGTGTGTAAATTGTCCATTGATTATTTTCAAGAACGGCCAGTCCACGATCGGTTCCTACTAAAATTCGACCTTCATCAATTTTTACGGTATTTACTTTATTGGAAGGCAGTCCGTCTTCTGTGGTAAATACCTGCCAATTGCCGTAGATGGGCATTGGTTGTGAAGCATTTTCATCTGATTCTACGGAGTCATTTTCCAATTCAACAGTTGCGGTTATTTCTTCAGCAAGCCCGGTTTCAGTTGTAGAACTATCACCGTCATCAAAAATATTAATCACAAAACCACTGCTAAAAAAAAGCAATGCAATGATTGCTGCTGCAAGAATTAGAATTCTCAGTGCAAATTTCTGAATATTTGTTTTCATGGTCATTACATTTTATTTGTAGTATTCAGCACTTCCTATTGAAAGCAGGTACTCAATCAAATCGTTTAATTGATCTTTCGTCATATCGTTAGCCACTCCGTGCAGATCGTCATCGTTGTAGATCGTCCAGAGTTCCTCAAGGGTGTTGGCACGCCCGTCATGCAAATAAGGGGCTGATTCGTAAATGTTATTCAGGTGCGGTGTCAAAAACTCGGTGTGATTGTCTCTGTCCGTAGCTGTACCCACATCATGCTTCAGCCTGTCTGTAAAATGCGGGGGCGGATGGCACGTAATACACTGGTCTATTTCCGCAATCATCCTGCCGTCGTTGGTTCTTGTCCGCTCAAAAAGTTCTTTCCCTCTTCGCTGTGCCTCGGTCAGCTCCTCGCCCGGGCCACGGTACAGGTTCGGCGGATGTTGAATCTGACTGGTGATATATCCCACCAAAGCATTTAAATCCTCGGGCGAAAAAGCTTCTGTACGTGTGACAAATGTAGAAAACCGCATACCGCACTGCATATAAATACTCACATTGTTGCCATTCCATTTGAAGGGAGATGTGCCGGCAAGTTCTCTGAGGGTTTGTACGTTTGATAAATCTTCGCCGGGATAAAAATCCATGTCGTAGGTCAACCCGTCTTCATGGTCATTGGGATGACAGGAGTAACAGCTATATTGATTTTGAAACGTACGGCCTGAGTTATTGAAAAGCTGCTGGCCCCGCCTCAGCAATGCCTGCTGATCGGCACTGCTCATGGTAATCATTCTTTCAAGCTCTAACGTTTGGGTATTCAAAACACCAATTCTGTCCGTTAACCGCTCGGCGATATAGAGGCGATTGCCATCGGGAGACATCACCATCCCTTTCGGGTTTGAACCGGTAGGAATTCTTTTTGTGATGTATGCTTCGCTTAACATCAGGTCATTCTCAGCATTAAGAATTAATCCCTCATCAATCTGCTGTATTACTTCACGAACTTTATCAATATCGAGCACACTGATATAATCCCCTCCCGAATGTGAAATAAAAGCCTGCTTTCCGTCCGGGGTGATGCGCACATCGAACGGATCCGCGTAAAACATATTCGGCTCATCAAGCGGAAGCTGATACATGCTGCCGGTTTCAAGTGAGATTACACCGAGGGCGAACGTCATCATC
Organism: Balneolaceae bacterium; assembly: GCA_007127745.1. Lineage (GTDB taxonomy): Bacteria > Bacteroidota > Rhodothermia > Balneolales > Balneolaceae > Rhodohalobacter. Next base: position 8,069 of record SKYV01000110.1, on the reverse strand, counting down.
CAGCCGCTCTCCACCTGAACGGCAGGCACAAGATTCTTCGGGCGTACAAGTGTTGTAAATGCCAGGTCTCCGGAGGGTGAGAAATCCACTTTCTCCATGATGTGAGCCTCTTCAAAATGTATTCGCTGCCGAACTCTCCGGGTCCCGGCATCAATTACGGTGATTTCGGTTTTAGGGGGATCGCGGTATTCAACAAGCACCGAACGCTGGCTTACGGCTAATACCTGACGGCCATCGGGCGAAATGTTGATACCGGTGGGATAGTTTCCTGCACGCAGGCGTTTTGATTCCACACCCTGGTTCAGGTCAATCACCGAAATATCCGATGTATAGGTATTGGCCACGTAGAGAAATTCCTCATCATGATCGAGCACCAGACCGGCCGGGCCGCCGCCGGTCTTGATGGTTTTTCCTGCTGTGCCGTTATCAACATCAACCACCGAAACAGAATTAGACCATTGATTGGTTACATAAGCTTTTTGCCCATCCCTGGAGACTGCCACTGAGTGAGGATAATCACCAACGGGTATTTTTGAGATGATCCGGTCGCTTGCAAGATCCACAATGTAAAGTGCATTCGATTCTTGTCCGGTTACAAAAAGCCGCCGGTTATCGGATGAAACTGCAAGGTTGTAGGGTGATGTGTAATCCTTTTCAGCAAACTGGAGGAAAAATCCATCACGCTGGGTATATGTATGGCACGACATACATTTAAGCGCTGCAATTTTCGCTTCTCTGTCGTTGGCAATATCTCCGGTCACTTGTCCGATGGTCATATATTCATAGTGATCTAATGACCAGTTGTATCCCCTGTAACCCATCAAAAAGAGAAGCACCCCAAGAATTAACAGTATAATTAATCGATTACTCATTTTCATAGCCTGCCTCACTTAATGCATGTTCATCATTTTGTATGACGAGTACCGGAGAATCTAAAACAGAAATTTCCACGTAAGGATGATTGATCGCTTCCGGCACCCTGTTTGCCGGTGAGTTTAGCTGCCTTTCATCCCAGCCGGTAAAACCTCTGCGCTCTCCGTTCATAAGCCATAACCAGGAAGTCGGGCCTTTTACAACTTCATCATCCTGGTTTACTCTTTGTATACGCATCGGGGTTTTTTCATCCACCCTGATGTAAAATGAACCGTCTTGCAAGACCGGAAACTCATCCATTATTCCATTAACACCCATAACCTGAATCTTGTGGCCTTCAAAACTGCCGGTCTCTGCCAAAGCCTGTGGAGTTTCCACAAAAACCATGATGCCGAAATTTCTGGCATCCGTTAAAGCTGATGGAAGTTTTCTGGGTATAAACGGTTTCTCTTCAATAATCACCGGCTCAAAAAAGTGATAGCTGCCGTCAATATGAACAGGCTCAGATTCTCCCTGTTGATTTAACATGTAAATACCGTGCGTATCCGAAACATTTTCCCGGTACGAGATCAGCAGATTCCCGTCATTCATCGGATAAAGGGAATGGATCTGCCCTCCACCAGAGGAGTAAACCGTGCGTTTCGAATTGTAGGGATTGTTGTAAGAAAATTGTAAAACAGCAGTGCTGAGTCCGTTTTGCTGATTTTTTGCAACAAAAAATATTTTATTTTCGATAGTTTCTCTGGCTTTGCTGATAATTTGGTATCCATCCGGGATATCGTAAAACAAGCCGGACTTGGTGCCGTCAGGGCGCAGTGCCAGCAGGTTTGAAATGTCAGTTTCAGGATAAACCTTTTGGCTGACCGACAAAATCCTCCCGTCATGCAGCATCGTACTCGAATGGTCGGTGTGGAGATGAAATGTAACAGCATTTAAATCACTGCCATCCGCATTTGCCGTATAAAGCGTACTTCCGTTTCCAAGACGTTCATCCTGCCAGGTGCAGCTAAATGCAATTCCATCATCGGGCAGAAACACAGGATCAAAACAGTCTCGGCCGTTATCTGTAATTTGTGTTGCCCGCAAATTGTTGAGATTCATCATCCAAATTTGCCAGTTATCATCGATATCTTTTTTTCCCGAAAACACCAATTGCCGGTTGTCAAGAGACAATTCGGGTGACATGGCAGAGGCAAAATTTTTCGTTAGAATTTTGAGTGAAGATTCCGGCTTTTTCGGATCAAAACTTACGATTTGGGCATTTTGCAATTCCAGTTTTTCCATACCTGTGCCCATCAAGCCAGATTCGCTATCCGCAGAAACTCGTGTCATGATGATGTGCTCATCCGGCAGGCTGCGGTTTAATAATGACATGCCGATGTAAACCGCAGCGAAAATCAGAATAAATATGACGGTTCCTTTTTTGTACATCTTTAAATAATGTTACTGCTGTTCTTCGATGGTTAAAATTTGGTTTACCTCTGCATTTTCGAGGATTTGCCGGATACCTGACGGCCATGAAATTTCAATCCGGTCGATGATTTCATGATCTGCCAGGCCAAAATGCAGCCTGGGATCGTTGCTTGACAGGTACTGCCCCCCTCCTGTTTTCTGGGCTGTCTGTGTAATCTCTCCGGCTGTTACTCGTACGGTAGCACCGATTCCGTCCCGGTTGCTTTCCGTGCCAACCAGGTTAATCATAATCCAGTTGTTCCGGTTGCCTATATCGTTTCGTAACAGTACGGCTTCCTCGTGCAGGTTTACGATAAATACGTCTATGTCGCCATCGTTGTCATAATCACCGAAACATCCACCTCTTCCAACCATTGCCTGGCTAAAATAGGGTCCTTGTTCTCCTGAAACTTCCCGAAAATTACCGGTTCCTGTGTTTTCAAAAAGATGATCCTCCTGGCCGTGCAAATGTTTCAATTCACCGTTAACTATAAAAATATCGTTCATCATATTGTTGTTATAGTCGATGAATCCACCGGCCCAGCCCACGTGCTGTCCGCTGGCAACGGCAATACCTGAAGGGAACGATACATCCCTGAAAAGCCCACCCCCTTGATTTTCATACAGCGAATTGTACGAATCATCAGTAACGAGCAGATCAATAAGGCCGTTACCGGTATAATCAGCAAAGCTTGAAGCCATGCTTGCAGTGGCTTCCCCGCCCCTGTTAAAGGCCAGCCCGGAGCGAATGGCGATATCCGTGAAGCCAGTTCCACCGTTATTTCTGTAGAAATAGTTGGCCATCGCATCGTTGGCCACAAATATGTCGGGGTAGCCGTCACCGTTAAAATCCAGAGAACCGACACCCATTGCCCGGCCTGTACGGTTATAAACACCCATTTCTTCCGTCACATCCGTAAAAGTGCCGTCTCCGTTATTTCTGTAGAGCACATCGGGCTGACCCGGAAAATTTAATGGCCCGGGATATCCGTCGGGAGCATAGACCAAATTCAATTCCGGATTAAACTCCACATAATTTGCAACATAGAGATCAAGCAGGCCATTATTATTAAAATCGAGCCAAACGGCACCGGCACTGCTTTTATCTCCGGCCACTCCAGCGCGTTCGGTAACATCGGTAAAGGAGCCGTCTCCGTTATTTTGATAGAGAACATTCGGGCCATGGTTTGTTATGTAGATGTCTGGAAATCCATTATTACTAAAGTCAGCAACTGCAAGCCCCATTGAATACCCGGTATCTCCCACTCCTGCCCTTTTTGTGATATTTCTGAACCGGCCGTTGCCCAGATTTTCATACAAAACATTTCCGGATAGTGTTTGAGGACGATCTCCCGAGCTGATTACATCATGGAATGACCCATTGGCTATGTACAAATCAAGGTGTCCGTTTTGGTTGAAGTCAAAAAAAGCACAGCCACTTCCCACCGATTCAATGACATTGCTCAGGTGTTCATCTCCCATGTTGTGAATAAATCCGATGCCTGATGCTTTTGTAACATCAACAAAATTGTAAATACCTTCTTCAGGCATTGCCACATCTATAGTTTCATCGGCTTCGGTTCTTTCATGTTCTGCGCAGCCTGAAAACAGAACCAAAATGGCTGCACATAACAGAATAATGGCAAGATGAGAATATGAAATAGAATTAATTATACGGATAGACATGAATTATAAAATAGTAGGGTGCGTAGCTGAATCAATCCAATAGATTAATATTTTGATAACAGGAAATTCATTTATAAAAGACAAGCCCGTCTTTAAAGAATTTCAGATATTTAAATCTATTTTTAATTTAATAAATAGCCCATTAACAGAAAACAAAATTTTACAATTCTTGTAGCGAGTTTATTGAAAAGTGAGGTTTACCTAAACAGAAATCCTGTAAAAGTTTAGAAAACCCTGAAACTGGCACCAATTTTTGGCTGTACATACCATTGCCCGGGTTCAAAAGCATACGAGCCGATAATTTGAGAACGTGACCATGCTCCCGGCAGATTACGGCTGACCTCCATTTCAACACTCAATGAAAACCGGTCCGACAGTGCATAAGAAACCCAGTGTTTCGAAAACAGAGGCCAACAATCTTCAGGAAAAGCATAATTTTCCGGATTGTACCACAATTCAGCAAAACCGTTTATAAATATCCGTTCAGAAACCGGATAATCATAAATTGTACCGAAAATCGGTGCCTCTCTTGCCACATCGTAATGCGACGTAACCAAAAGGCTTTGGCCTTGTATCGGCAGAGCAGATAAAAACAATACAAATGTGATAATTGGTACAATGCCTTTTTCAATCATTTTGTGCTTCATGTTCTTGTCCTTAAACTTTATGGATTTAATTACAAATAGTTGTTTTATCTACAATATCTCCGTTTTCATCAAATTCAATTTGCCCGGTAATACCACCTGAAAAAGAAATTCCCGATAACTCTTTTTGAAGTGATTCGGTTTCTGTACCACCTTGTTTAATCGCTTCAAGCAAAACCCCGACACCATCATAGCTATAGGCTCCAATGGTGCCCGGATCGTAGCCAAACCGCTGTTTGAACGATTCTTTGAATGAACTTTCATTTTTTTGAAGTACAAGTTCAGGGCAGACAAATGTTACATTTTCCGGATTATTATTGGTTTGAAGTATCGCCAGTGGTGAAAATACAGGTAAATCGATTTTTGAATCCTTCATGGTTTTCATGAATCCCTCAAAATGTGCTGCTTTTCCAAAATAGAGTACTCCCTGTTCAACTGATGAACCAAAATTTTCGGTTATCTCTTCAAAGTTCGGGGATCTGTAATCATAGGCAAATATCTTGGCTTCAGGGTGTCCGCCATCACGCAGAAGCCTTAAAAACATATTTGCTGCCATCTCTTCCTCATAATCGTCTGCATGGATCAGTGCAATCCGGCTTAAATCTCTTTTTATGAAGATTTCACTGATAAGCTTTTGCCCCTGCTGCCTGTCGCTGGGCAGCACACGGAAAAACCAGGGCAGGTTGGCTTCTGACAGTGTTGGATCCGTTGCCCGGGTTTCCAGATAAATAATGTGGGCTTTAGCGATGGCCATCTGCACAAGGTGTGCATCCCGGCCATCGAGTGAGCCAACTATTGCGTGAACTTCTTCATCATAAATCAGCTCCACGGATTTGAGTGAGCTTGCTCCCCAGTCACCGTCACTGATCCGGGTTATAAGTTTCACTTTTTTCCCGTCTATACCGCCCTCATTATTGATTTCATCCACGGCAAATTGAGCGGCATCCATCGCTTCCCGGGAAAGGGAGTCGGTATCCGGATCTTCAGAAACCAGAAAACCTATGCGGATTGTGCTCTCATCGGAAATTTGTTGTGCAATAGCTGCACTCTGAACAACCGCAAACCAGCTAAATGTTGTAACTAAGAAAATCCAAAACCGGGTATTAATTTGGGGCATTATTGATTATTTATTGTATGATTGTTGCTGTCTGAAAAGAATTAATCATATTAAATACGCCAAATGGTTCAGGAGTATATGTGTGTTGTTTTGGTTTCATCTTGTCTGACCCTCCCCCGCCCCCTCCCTCCGGTGCAATAGAACACCGCATGGAGGGGAGATTCTTTGAACCGGTTCAAGCAGCCTGTACTGAGCCTGCCTGTTCCCAAATGTTTTCGGGACTTGGCATACAGGCAGAGCAGGAGTATCCACCTGTCCCAAGGGGCTTGGACCTTTCAGGGGCACAAGCGGACGCTTGCGCCAGTACCAGATGACGCCCTTTATGGACAGCCTCAGATTTTTTTCGAGCTTCTATACTCAAAATTTTTTGAATTTAATCCTCAAATAATAAAGCTGATCTGAACGAATGCGGGGTGATATATCTGGTATGATAATGTATCCAGTCTTCGCGAAATCTTTGGAAAACCGGGTCATCCTGCAGCCTGATTGATGATTGATATTCATAATCTGACATCCCATGATACGGAAGCGGCTCAACCGTTGCCGAGGCTTCGGTGTTGTAATCACCATCTTTCACCCATCCGTCAGATACCAGCACATAACTTCGCGTGTAGCCTTCCTTCGGCTCATCAAGTGCTCTGAATTCCAACAGAATCTCATCACCGGCATTCATGATCACATACCGGTCATCAATCTCTTCGAGAAGTTCAGAAACATCACCAAACCGTGTGTGGAATCCCTCAAGATCAAACCAGCGCTGAGTGGTGCCGGAGATAACATCGTAATTGGCCAGTTTGGGCGATACCTCATCCGGTGTATACCACTCGGAGTAACCCCGGTAACGCAGCTCCATTGTTTCGGGTTCGAGTTTGGTTTCTGCAATCAGGCTTTCATCCATTTTTTCGGCGTAGAAAATGCTATCCCAATAAATCTGGGAAGTAGTTGTAAGCCGTACTCTTCTGTCTTCGGGATTCGCGAAAACATCTTCAAGATCGAGCAGAATGGTTTTCAGTTTACCTGCCGGCATCCCGTAATCCTCATGCAGAACTTGCCAATTGCCGGACTCATCGGCCACTTCAACTTTTAGCCCACTGGGCGGATCGATGGTACCCTGGCTCAGTGCGAGGTTAATGGAACTGTCCGTAGGCATCAGCCAGCCTGAAAGCACCATCGAGTGTGAATCCTTATCCGAGGCTGCCGGTTCCAGTTCAATCACAATGGAGTGCTCTTCCACGAGCCCCTGGTACTGAGTTTTTCTGAATGCCTGCAGATAATTGCCATCCTTCTTCGAGACAATATCGGTAACGTCATTCCCCTCTTCATCCGTAACCCGCAGAACAGGTTTGAGCTCAGACATGACCTTTGTTGAGAGATCAGGTGCGGGGAAAACGAATCGCTCATCCACAAAAATTTCCGACCCTTCAGGATGATCCACGGCAACCAGGCTGATGTAATCAAAGAAATGAGTTTCCCAAAGCTCGGCAGTAACCCTCACATCGTATAACCCGTCAACCGGATTCAGTTTGTCGCCCGGAATTTTCACGCGGTCGAGGGTCTGAATCACACCGGCTGTTTCCTGTGCATTGATCCTGAGGCCAAGCGGTGAACGCCAGATAATATCCGTGATGAAATGCATCTCCTCTCCGTCGTTGGTAAACAGCCAGGGGCATGAGCCTTTGAGAATCTGTTCATTAAAAATGGTGGCACCCATGCCAAGCTCTGCAAATTCGGTTTGAACCGACCCGTTCGGCCAGATGATTCGCAGCATCTCTGCCTCTTCATGCTCACCCAACCCAAAATGCACCAGCGGTGAAGAAATGAGCTGTTTCTGATAGAGCAACCCGGAGCGCACTTCCATTTCTCCCCCAATGCCAAACGAGTTTATCCTTTGGTCGCCGGAAACCCCCGAGGCACGTGCACGGATAAAACGGGCGAAATAGTTTTTGGTGCCTTCATTTTTCAGTTGAAATGGTTCAAGGTCCTGGGAAACGCCGAGCAGATCAAGCCGTTCGTTTCCGTCCACATCAAAAATATTTACAATGCCGCCGGGCAGTTCTCTTTCATATTTGACGAGATTTCTGTCTTCGTCTCCCAGCCAGATTGACGTCTCTTCGGGTGTGGACAAAATAAGGTCGAGTGCGCCATTGTTGTCCAGGTCTGCCACAAAAAGATTAGTTCTACCGGCTTCAAGGCCGGCTTCCCACGAGTCGATGATCTGATCATACTCCCAATCTGCAGTTCTTTGCGAAATCCGGTGTTTATTGAAAGTACCATCTTCTGAAACTGTGATGATGTTG
>SKYV01000068.1 GCA_007127745.1 Balneolaceae bacterium | reverse complement strand
GGGCCAGAGATTTTTATGGTAACTGCTAACCCCTCACCTGTTGAAGCGGGAGAGGTAAGCCCGGCTTCGGCGGAGGTGGAAGAGGAGCAAAGCCATTCCGTACAGGCATCGGCGAACGAGGGATGGGAATTTACAGGTTGGACAGGAAGCCTTTCATCGGAGAGTAATCCATTTACGTTTACGGTTGTACAGGACCTAAACCTGACGGCAAACTTTGCAGATATTCGTTCTGAATATACAGTTGAGCTGAGACTTTTAGATGGGGCAGATCAAATTGAGCTAATAGCAGGTCAGCGCTCAAATTCATCTTCGTCCAATGAATTGGTGCCTCCATCGCCACCCGATGGTACATTGCATGCCTATCTGCATAAAGATGGTGAGGATTGGTGGTCAAATTTTCAAGCTATATCAAAAAAGAATGTGGAATGGGAGTTTCATTTTCAAAAAGGAGAAGCAGGCTCAGTTACTTTACAATGGGGTCTTGATATTGAAAAAATGGAAGGTGATTTAACGCTGCATCAATCAGATGGGGAAACTTTGCTTAATATGGATACAGAAGATGTGATTGAGCTTTCAGGTGATGAGAATCTTCCGTTGCTGATTCGGTATCAATTGGTCGTTGAGTAATTTTAAAATTTTATTCAAATCAGGAAGTAATATGGTGAATCCCATTTTGTAGCATGACAGACTTCCGAAGTCTCCCTGGATTTTAACAAATGCGTAGCTTCTAAAAAAGGCTTTTGATTTTGTCGAAGGTCAGAAAGACTTCGGAAGTCTTGCGTTGGATGGTGTTTGGGTGGTTCAGTAGACTTCCGAAGTCTTCCCAAAACTTCTAAAGTGTATTATTCTTAAATCGGGATATTGATTTTACTGAAGATCTGAAAGACTTCGGAAGTCTTAAAGGTCCCGCTTACTCAAACTCATCCAACCACTTTTGGGCTGTGAGCTGGCGGACTTCCTCAAAATAGTCGTCTGAAAAATCTTCGGTTAGCTCTTTTTTACCGACTTTCCAGAGGTACTTGGCTAACACACTTCCAACGGCATGGATGGCATCGTGCCGGTCAAGGCCTTCGTCCATTAATCGTTCAATGGTGCTTTTTACGGGATACTCATCGCCAAGGGCAATTTGGTTTTCAATAACCGTATGAACGACTGCGTGTAGATGATCGCCGGGGGTATCTTTTTCGGCCGCGGAGTGGTAATCCATGATAAGATTGATGCGGGTGGCCTCATCAAGGGATAGCCAGGCTTCGGGATCGGGAGCTTTCTGTGGGTCATATCGTTTCATCATGATTGAAATGTAAAGGAATGTTTCCTGTTTTGCCAGTTGCAGACAGCAAATGAGTTCTGATGTTTTCTTGGTTATAAGTGAGTTAGATATATGAACAAAGACTTTAAAAATCCCCGTTTGAAGAGCGAAAATCCACCAGCTGGCGGTTGAAGATGGGGGATGACCTATTGAGGTTTGATTTAGTTTAATTCATTATTTGGGTTTAAATGCAATATCTATCATCCCCCATTGCCCCCTTCAAAGGGGGACATTTTTCAACTTATTTCCATGCCGCCGCAAAGAAAACTAATGTTAAATTAGGAAGGAAATGTTTATAAACCGGATTATGCTATTAGCAAAAATTCCCCCCTTCACCCTTCCTCTATTTTTGCTAAATTGGTACCTCGATAAAAACCTTTAGAATTGCCAATTTAAAATACTACTAACTATCCCGTCGAATGATCAAAGGGTTCAGATTTAAGAAAAACAAGCGCGGCTATTCGGAAAAAACGTTTGTGTTTATGCGGAATACCATCATTCCCGCAACCAAATATCTGTTTAATCCGCGCATTACCAATCCGCACAATATGCCGCAAACCGGCCCCTGTTTTCTGTACGGCAACCATTCCAATTATTTCGATCCATTCTTTCTGAATTTGGGGTTGACCGAAGAGCCCACTGCCGGTGTAATGACTCGCGATCAGTTCCATAAAACACTGCCACGCATTTTTATGGACAGCATCGGGATTGTGCCCACCAGCAAATATGTGCCCGAACCGGGAATTATTCGCAGTTTGATAAAAATGATTGATCAGCGGCGCATGATCGTGATCTTTCCCGAAGGAGGGCGCCGCTGGGACGGACGCCCCAAACCACTGATTGAAACCACACTCAAACTGTTCTGGAAGATGGGGATTCCGGTTCATCCTGTTCAGCTTCATGGCTCGCATCTTGGATGGCCGCGATGGGCCGATAATTATCGAAAGGGGAGTATTGAAATCCGGTTTATGGATCCAATTCACGCATCCGATTTTGAAGATTACGACACCTTTGCCGCCTATTGCCGGGAAATGATCGATTTTGATGAGTACAACCCGCCCGAAGATACTTATCCAAGAATCTGCAAAAAACCGGCATCGGGCATACAGCGGTTTTTATACCGATGCCCAGATTCGGGAGTTGCCGGCTCGATATTTACCCCGGATGGGGAAAATGTTTACAGCCGCACATCAACCATGAAATATAAAATGAATGTGGCATCCAGGCTGGTTGACCGCCATGGAAACGAACATTCGGTCAACGACCTGCACGATAAAATCAACCGAATGCCGATGGTGTATGAGCGACCGGATGAGGATGTGGTTCTGCAAAAATTGGGGAGCCAGATTTACTTGGTAAATAAAGTGCACCAGCGTGTGAAGCTCGACCGAGCTCTTGTAGAACTGAAAACCGACCGACTGCTGATATCTATGGGTTCGGAAGTGTTTGACCTGCCCATGGAAGATCTTCGGTACATTTCTGTTGAGCAAAATCATAAAATAACGGTCACAACCCCTGAAACAACACTTCAACTGGTGCTCGAAGGAAAAAGCGCCCTGATGTGGCAAATATTTATTGATCGGCTGAAGGAGGGAGAAAAACCGGTGAAATCGTTGTAGATGAGTTCGTGGACAATTGACATTTCGGCCGGTGAGTTTTTCCTCGATTTTGCCTGGATGGGGTTGCTATTGGTAATTGCCACCTGGCTTCGCAGCAAAATCGGCCTGCTTCAAAAATACCTGATTCCCGCAAACCTGATTGCCGGCACCCTGGGGTTGATTCTGGGAGCTAACCTGCTTGGCCTGATCGATCTTACATCGGCCCGGCTTGGCACCTATGTGTACCATTTACTGGCGTTGCTTTTTATTGCCCTGGGCTTGCGTGCACCGAGATCAAAAATCGGCCTTTCTTCGGTTAAATTTGGCATGATCTTTATTTCCGTCTATCTGGTACAAGCCATCATCGGGCTGCTGATTGCATTTTTGTTGTTTTATACAATAATGCCTGAACTGTTTGTCGGTATCGGATTTCTGCCGCCGCTTTCATTTGGCATGAACCCCGGTATTGCCTACTCCATTGGATCAAACTGGGAGCAGTTTGGGTTTGAGCATGGCGGAATTGTGGGGCTGACTTTTTCAGCCGCTGGATTTCTGGTGGCTTATACGGTGGGGATCGGGCTGGTTCGGCGTGGAATCAAAAAAGGGAAGGCAACGTACATCAATTCGGACTCAGGGTTGCCGGAGGATGTAAAAAAGGGAATTGTGGCCAACCCGAAAACCAATGGTGATGAAAAAATAACCACATCTCCCGAAAATATTGAGTCGCTCAGTTTTCATATCGGGCTGATCGGACTGGCTTTTATTCTTACCTATGGTATGGTTTCCCTGATGGAACTGGGGCTAATCCGGGTGGGTGCCGAAAATGAAGTTTCAACGCTTTGGTCGTTTCATTTCATATTTGCGGCAATGGTGGCACTCTTTCTCCGCAAAGTTACCGATCTGTTTGGGGCAAGCTGGCTGATTGATGATGTTACCATGACCCGCTGCTCGAACCTCTTTATGGATTTTATGATCGTTGCCTCGGTGGCTGCAATCAGCCTTGTAGTGGTGGCTCATTACTGGCTGCCGTTGTTAACTATTTCCATTGCGGTGGTGCTGGTGACCTGGAGTGTGATCAGTTTACTCACACATAATACATTCAGGAAATATACCCTTGAACGGTTTGCAGCCATTTTCGGAAATATGACCGGCACCCTGCAATCGGCACTGGTGCTGCTGCGCATTCTGGATTCGGGGATGAAATCGCCGGTGAGCTATAACCTGGTGTATGGCAGCGGACTTGCTCTTGTATTTGGGTTTCCGCTGCTTCTGCTTATCAACGCACCCGTACACTATTTTAGCGATGAAGTTCAGGGTTTTTGGATGGTTCTGTTTGCCCTGGTGGCCTATCTGATTCTACTGGCCATTGCCTGGCAGTATCTGAACCGAAATGGTGGGGATTGAGGAAAAACCACTCCTCGTAGTCCATGTATGAGCAGAGTTACTTCAGTTAATACTTTCAATTTTCAGGTATCATAAGCCATATCAAGCATTTTTTTGCAGAGCAGGTAGAGCATGATTTTGGGCTCACTGGGCGGGACAATCCGGGCAAATTCATCCCAGGCTTGCCTGCTCATCTTTTCGGCTTCCTGCTTACAAACATCGAGGGCGCCTGATTGTTTTACCAGAAAAACTCCTTCGTCAAGAATTTCTTTTTTCTGCCTCAGGTTTTGATTGGCCAATATTTTTCTCAAACGTTTGCTGTCGGTCTCACCCAGCATTCTGATCGCTTTTACAATGGCATAGGTAAGCTTTCCACTGGAGATATCTTCACCGCAAACTTTACTCCATTTTTTCGAATTGCTGAAGTTCAGCACATCATCCACCAGTTGAAATGCCACGGCAAAACTCATCGCAAAGTTTACGGCGGCCTCTTTGGTTGGTTCGTCAGATCCGGCACGTATCGCAGCAAATTCGGCCAATCGCTTCGGACCGGATGCCGTTTTGTAGTCATACATTTGCAAAATTTTTGATTCGATGTCTCCATTAAGCCAGTGTTCCAGATTTTCAGCATTCATATGGTTCGACCAATAAAGATCCATGGATTGCCCAAGGTGGGCTTTTACGAAAGCATCGGTGTATATTTGATGAAGCTGAAGTTTTCTATTGTCTGACAGGTGCTTGTTGTGATACAGCTCCACAAAAGGCAAAAAGTAAAGTGTATTTCCTGCATTCAGTGCTGTATTGAGCCCGTATTTGATGTGAAGTGAAGGCTGGCCGCGGCGCAGTTCTGATTGATCTTCAATGTCGTCGATGATTAATGAACCAGTATGAAACAATTCGATGAGCGAAATTGCCTGTTCATATTTGTCAGCAGATCTTCCCAGAGATTCCTGAATCCAGATTCCGAATATTGGACGCCACCGCTTGCCACGGCGTATAATTAAATCCCAAACGGGCTTGTTAATCATTTCCGTCAGAGCATCCGGATCGTTTTGCCAGTCCGGCTGACCGGCATAATGGCGGATGGTTTCTTCATTCATCTGTTTTGGCAGGAATTGTTCAATGTGATAATCTACCCGGTCAGCAAACCGTTTTACCTGGTTCTGAAAATCAAAAATAAATCCGTATCCATAAAATTCAGCACGCGCTCTGCCTGTAATTTGCTTTCCGTTCATTGTGCCGTGAATTTGGCCTTCTCCCTCCCAAATGGCTCTTGCAAGACCAAAAACCATGATTTCCTGATTTTTAACAATGGGCTCAAAATGTATATTCAGCCCCAATTCGCTAATCTCAATTTTCCATGAAACCGGATAGCGAATACGTGTGGAGCTGCTTTCCCAGAACTCAATTGGTTCGGCTTTCAGGCCATTTAAAAAAGTGTAGTTCCCGTTATCATCAAGTTTAATAGCACTGCTAAAACTTAGATTACCGGTCTCGGCCTCTTTGTAAAGATGAACAATCAAGTGGGTACCATCATCCAGATTAATACCAAACCAGTCCCAGCCATACAGATTTTTTTGGTTGTCTGGTGCTGCCGCCCAGGCCGAATCACCCCATTGATGGTCCATCCAGGCTTTACCGGTTACCGGAACATTTCCGATTTCACCTTCAGCGCTCATGTCCGGATAACAGCGATAGCCAACATTTTTATCAGACAGCCCGTGTTCTTGATTCAGGTCGATATCAAACAGTTCACACTGGGGAAACAACCGCATCGTACAGCTTTCATCATCCTCAAGCAGTGGAAATGTAATTTCGAAAAAATTTTCGGTTTGAGTGAGCGAAAGATCATGCCAGGAGATAAATAAACTGTTTTCGGTGAAAACACTTTCTGCCAATTTTTCAATAACAGGGCGTAACGGACCGTGCAATTTGGTTTCATGTATCAGGGCTTGGATCAAATCCCTGTCTATCTTGTCATGTTGAAAATTTTTCAGGTATTCAATCAGCTCCTTTTTTACCGGTTCATCGATCTGACTGAGTGTTCGGTTTTCTCCGGTTTCAGGATTCAGCACTGAGAGCAGAACGGAGTGTCCCGTTTTTGCAGGCATATCTTTTTCGGCCAGATTATACCGGAAAAACGTAACCATGAAATATCGCTTGCCCATTTTATCTGATTCAATGAATCCGTTAAAAAACCACCATTCAACAGGATATTTTGAGTGTGGTATTTCCAGGGGAAGATGTTTAAGTACCGTTTCTTCTCTCATGTTATCTTTTTATTTGGCGATGATATTTATCTGATTTTTGATCCCTGCAAATTATTAAAAAGAACTACGAATAGGCAGACTATTGAAGATCTGTTTGATGGCATTTAAATAAAATCTGACAGTTATAGTTAAATATTCTATAACACGAATTAAAAATAAGCCAGCTCCAGAAGTATAGCTGTATTTAGTTCAGTTTATAAGACAGATATAATTGAATATCTAATATCAATATGGAAAAATTTCTTTAAATAAAATAACAAATAGTCAGGTTCTGCCGATTAAACTGTGTATATTATAAGTAGAAAAAATGGTGGGAGTATGGCAGACACGCCTCAATCATATCATCAATTACCCCTCTTGCCATATCGCTTCAGGTATGTTGGATTTTTACTGATTTTATTGAGTTTCGGAGCAGCCTATCTTTATTTTTGGGGCGGCAGGCCGGACTTTTTTGAGATTCCGGTTTTTGCAATTGTTACATCGTATGCTGAAACCCGCTGGATGATTGTTGCCCAGACAAATGCCCTGGACGAAATAGCCGTGGTTTTTGGAATTTTGGGGCTGTTGTTTATTGGCTTTAGCAGAGAAAAACAAGAGATAGCCGGGTATAATCCTGTCAGAGTTAAAGCACTTTTCTACTCGGTTTATATAGCCGCCGGCCTCTGGATTTTAATCTACCTCACTATATTCGGCTGGCCTATCATTATTATATCAGCCATGATATTTATACTGTTCCTGCTTACCTACATTATTACGTTCCGTTTCCTTCTCTTTAAAAAGGACATAGAAGTATCCAGCATTAATCAATTAAAAACTAAAGAAACCAAAGAAACATGAATTATAAGATACTTTTCACATCAATTATTTTGATAGGAACGTTAGTTTTTTCTGCCTGTAATATTCTTGGCGGCAGCTCAAGCTCTTCGGGAACAGACCCTATCGGGGGTGATCCAACTCCTTTAGGTGCTGTTGGTAATTCATTTGACATACCTGCTTTTCCGGGTACATCAGACCGTGTAGTAGAAGTAATAGCCCGTGATGGAAATATTTCTACCATACAAGGTTCGGTAACTGTCAGCAATCCAATGATTCTGGAAATGGCAAAATCACTGCCTTATCTGGAGGTAGAAGGAGACAAAGTTTCTGGCTCTCAGGATTTCCGGATCACTGACAAAGGTATTCAAAATGTGTACGATGATGGTAAGACCCTGACGTTGGTAAACTATGATGCAAAAAAAGGTGATACCTACAGTTTAAAACGCGACGGGCATACTATTCGGAGAAAGGTTCAGGAGGTCTCTTCTGAAGATGATTTTATGTGGGGCTTCATGTACATCAAAGTGATTGAGATCGAAGAAACCGGCAGCGGAATACCTGGTTTGTCGAGCGTGGTGTATTACGCAAATCACCGGTTTGGAATTGTCGGGTTTGATGTGCACTACGAGGATGGTTCCACAACGTACGGTTATGTGTATAGCGACAACAATAACAGATAGATTACGATGAAGGCCGTTTACCAGCCGGTTTGAACGGTTTTACTACCCCACATCCAGCTTGTGGCTGCTGCAATTAAATAGCAGCCCAGGCCGAGAAGTATTACGTTACTGAACCCGATGGACATCGACAGCATGATGGCCAGAGGCGCCGCCGTTACCGATGCAAAACCGTTGATTCCCCACGCCCAGGGAATCAGGCTGTCGCTCTGTTTCTCCAAAACTTTCATACCGCTTGGGAACATCCAGCCGAGGAAAAACGAAACCGGCATCAGCATAAACACAGTAATGGCAAAGCGCCATCCGGTATCAAGGTGAATAAACCGGTTCAGAATTGTATCGGAAAAGAAAAGAACCAGCAACGCAGTTAAAATGATGGCTGAAACGGCTATTCTCATCCGGTGTTCGGCGATCAGTCCCAGATGATCCTGGATACTGCTCCCGATACCGGAAAAAACCAGAATGGAGGTTAAAATTGCCGATACACTGACAATGGGATCTCCCAGAAACCGGGTAAAAATCTGGATAAATGTAATTTCAACAAACATGAATCCGATGCCGATCGAGAAAAAGTAAAGTAGCGCCGGCATTTTTTTGGGGGCTGCAATGTACGTGGGCAGCCGGAAAAGTAACGGAGCAATAATCAGCAAAAGAGCAACAACGAAGAGTTGTAAAAATGTGATCAAGAGTATAATGTAGCCCAGCTCAAGCCGCTGAAACCAGTCATCACCATAGGTATCAAGAAACAGATTGAGTGAATCCCATTTGAAAAAATTTTGAAAATAGGGGCTGTCATCCACCGGGCTTCGTACATAATAGGCCCAGTCATCATAAAACGCTTCGGCATCGCCAAATAAAATTTGCTGTATGGCGTGGTGGATGTAGGAGTAATTTCGATGATCCGGACCTTCAATCACATTCATCTGATCGATATCCGCCGAATCAATTCCCGGGTAGTATTCCAGGTCGAGTTGCAGTTCGCCGCTTTCCTCACGGAATCGCTGAAGCCGATCTTCGGAAAGCGGGGAGTTGGAGAGTATGGTGTTTGCTGCAAGATAATTTCGGCTTACCAACAGATGTTCTGCCGGCGAATCGTCACTAAAATGCGAGATTGCATCTGCAAACATGGAAAACAGTTTGATATTGTCGCGCGGCGGCGACTGGATTCCCCGGGTTATGCTGATGAATCCGGTGTCAGATAGCCGGGAACGCGCAACGGCTGCAGCTTCTCTGGTGAGCAGGTAATCTTCATTCAGTCCCTGCAGGCCACCGGTTCCGGTTGCAGTGGTTTCTCCCGCAACAATATGAATCAGATCATATCGAAGATCTGTCTGTTGCAGGTAATGCCGGGGATCTTGTGTAATCACCCGGACTCTTTCGTCCCGGAAAACCCCACCTCCGAGATCGGCCAACTCAGATCGAAACAGGGTTTCGATCTGGGGGTTGGACTGAACAACAGTGATTGAACTGGCCCCCATTCGTTTTGCCAGCCAAATATTTAAACCACTTACTTCACCAAGAAGTAATACCTCAGGCTGATCGAGCATCCGGTACGGGAGGGATTGCGGAGTGAATTCCATGATGGCAGCCTCTTCTTCATGATCGATGGAGAAGATGGCGCCGGCTACTTCGCCGTCCGTCAGAAGGGCAAGCTGATCGGGCGGCAGGGCAGTTGCCAGCGGGCTTGCAAACAGGGTGTGATGAAAAGTAGGAGAAGCAAAAATGTCAATTTGTCCGCGGGGACCGTATTTTTGCAAAAGGTGTTCGGCATCGCCCTGCCGTTCAAGCTGCTGAAAGTGCGACAGGCTTTTGTACGGGTCAACGGTATCGGGCGGTTCTGAAACTAAGGAAAAAGTTGCACCTGCAAAGCCGAAAAAAAGCAGCAGTAGGCCTGATTTTATACGAACCTGAGGCTGACCAAAGCCGGATAAAAAAAAGAAAATCATGCCGATGAATACAATGGGAGTCACGGTTACCGGCATTTGATAGGCCGGTGCCAGATACATCATTCCCAATGCCAAAATCCCCCCTAAACCGCTTCCTATCAAATTGGCGCCGTACAACTGAGGTACCTCTTTTTTGAAGTAGGAGAGCATAAATCCAATAATGGTCCCACCAAAAAAGAAGGGAATCATCATCAAAAAGTTATAAAAAATCAGCAGAGTGAGCTGTTCTCCGCTGTAAAGCACATATTGGGTATCGAGCGGGAGAGATTGGGCGGTGATGTAACAGGCCGGTATGGAGATAAGAAACAGTAAATAAAAAATCAGATTCCAGGAAAAGAAGTTTCTTTTCAGCAGATCAAAAAAAAGAGCCAGAAATGTGCCGCTTGCACCAAAGCCGAGCAGTGCCGTACTGATTACCAGATATGAAAAGTGATAGTAGTGGCTAACTGAAAGCGCCCTCATCAACATCAACTGAAGGGCAATAATGGCAACCGATACAAAAAAAATGGATACCGCACTCCAGCGGCTATAATGGGTTTGAACAGAGCTCATGTCTGGTAGATTTTCATATGCAGGTCAGTTTGATAACAAGTTGTTTCAGGTACTGAGATATCTTTAAAAAATAAATTTATTCCTGTGCAGCTCCCGTCATTGGAACAAACCGGACCGGCAGCACTCTCTCGGTGCGGATATCCCCGTCTTCGGTTTTAAATACACGCATTAGTATTTGGGTTTGATAGGGGCTGCCCACGGGAATGACGATAGTACCGCCTGGATTGAGCTGTTCAATCAGCGGGGGTGGAACGTGTCCGGCGGCGGCTGTTACAATAATTTTATCAAACGGAGCGTGCTCTTCCCATCCGTAATAGCCATCGCCAATTTTAGTTTCGATAGTGTTGTAGCCCAGTTCTTCGTAAACATCGGTGGCCTGCACACCCAGCGGCTCCACAATTTCAATGGAATATATATAGGGTGTAAGCTCAGAGAGTACGGCTGCATGGTAACCGCTGCCGGTTCCGATTTCCAGCACTTTGTCACCCGGTTCAATTTCAAGAAGTTCTGCCATAAGGGCTACTATGTAGGGTTGTGAAATGGTTTGTCCGTGCCCGATTGGCAGCGGGTTGTTTTGATAGGCATTTCTTTGCTGGATGGATGGTACAAATTCATGGCGAGGCACATTTCTCATAGCCTCAATCACATCCGGATCGGTGATACCCTGGTCAATGATTCCCGAACGAACCAATTGTTCACGTTCGCCATGGCGCTCGGCAAAACGCGGGCGGTCCCACTCAAGGGTATCGGCAGAAACGGTTGTGGAATTACGATCATAATGCCATTCGGAAAGTAACGGCGTGGCATGGCCGGATTGAAAAACCAGGCCTGCGGCAACGATAAAAACCAGGAGTGAAGTGGTGAAAATTTTCATGAAAACAAAAAAGTTAATATGAAATGTTTAGTGGAGGTATTTTCTAAAATGTGGATTCTGTAAAAACCCTTGTGGGTAATTGGCAGTTGACAGTAGGCAGTTGACAACTCATTTGGATAAATTTAGACGGCTTATAATCTTTCAAAACAAATAAAATCAGATTGTTAATCTTTATAAAGACCAAATTATTAATTTGTCAACTGTCAACTGTCAACTGCATACTAAAAAAACCTTTTTAAAAATTGTCGCCCTGATAACCACAAAGTCTACAGAATTAACAAAATGTTTAAAAAGCAATAGGTAATCAAAAAAATCATGTGTATATAAAGATGAACACTTGTTATCAAATTTCATAACGTAATTGATTGAATCAGATTACTGATATAATCCTTACATGATGCGTAAAATACAAACTCAGCCGATGAATATATTCAAAACGGTTTCGGGCTCTTTTATTCTGTTTAGCTGCCGGCTGGGTGGCTATGAGTGGATGTGAGGTGCTATTTGGTAAAAGGTATGCACCAGCGAGTTTCGGATGATTGGTGTGTCGGTGGTGTATGAGGATGAGGAGCCTGTGATATTCGATGATGCTTCAGTGAAAAATCATCGGACAGGCAATGAGATAGATTTGTGCAGTTCTTACCATTCGAACTGCACGGGAGAGGGGGTAATAGGGCATCCCGAATCAGGTTTTTACACGATATATCACGACGGCTTGAGAAATGAAATTGGGATGAGGCCCGTTGCACTTCTGTTCAGCGCGTCGAATGATTCCGTTTCTGTTGAACAGCTCTTTTTGATTGATGAAGACGGCTGTCATGTACAGAAAAAGGCCGGGCCTGATCAAATCATCATCAATAAGCAGGATTGAGATCAGCAGAAAAACCCGGAAAATATCTGTCAGATTTATTCAGGAACTACATCAGAAACATCCAGCTCAACATTGATGGAGATCGAATTATAAGGCTCTTCAAATGTCAACAGTAGATCGATCTCTTTTTCTGCAGAGCGTGCTTCATCGCCCACTTCGTATTCCAGGATAATTTTTGTTATCCGGTCGGAAGTCAGGCTGAAAATCTGCGTTGAGATATTCCCCGATTCGTCAGATGTAAATTCGTCGAAACCGGCGGGCTGGTTAAATCCCTCGACTTCAAAAAGAATAAAGACGTCAAAATTTGCCAGGGGTCCACCTGACTCCTGATCAATCAGGGTGAGGTCAATTTCTGCCACTGCATCCTGGGAAGACTGCGAATCTCCACTATCGAGGCAAGATGAAGTAAAGAGAATAAAAAATAGTGAAAATACTGTGATTAAAGTTTTTTTCATGATGCTTTTACTGTTTGAAAATGAATCGGTTGATTACTCTTTATACACATGAACGAATCGTTGTACCCATTCATATAATAAATTTCTGGCTTTCAGGATTATTTCGCAATCTGATTTACAGATGGAATTTTTCAACATGTTGCGAGCCAATAGTTCGCGAATAATTTTTTGCTATATGAGCGTTAATCCTGTTTATATTTAAACAGATTTTCTGCACCCACTTTTTGTTCAGCCTGGGTCAGAGCATAAGCACTCTCAAAAAGAATAATGGGGTTGTTCTCCATATCTTTGGTAATATGGGTGGAGTAGCTGTTTTCAAGCTTTTTTATGATTTTTTCATCCTTATTAGGAAGCCAGCGCGCCGAATTGTACGTTACCTTCTGCTGGTTCAGTTCCACTCCATATTCGGCCTGCATACGATGTGTTACCACATCAAACTGAAGAATCCCGACGGTGCCCAGAAGCAGTTCATTTCCAACTCCGTTGGGTACCTCAAAAACGTGAACCACACCCTCTTCGGAAAGCTGTTTCAATCCCTCGCGCAACTGCTTTCGTTTGAATGGGTCTTTGGTCGAGACTTTCATAAAGTGCTCGGGTGTGAAAAGCGGGATGACATTAAAGTTAACGGGTTTCTCAGTATGAAGGGTGGAACCAATTTTGAAAAAACCGGGGCTGAACAGTGAAACAATATCCCCCGGATAAGCTTCTTCCATAATGTTGCGTTCATCACCCATAAGCGTATGGGGGGTGCTCATTTTTATTTTCTTTCCGGTACCTGCATGAACGGCTTCAAGTCCGCGTGTAAATTTACCTGAAGTTATTCGCACAAAAGCGGCACAATCCCGGTGGTCGGGGTTCATGTTGGCTTGAAGTTTGAAAATAAAGCCGCTGAACGGTTCGTCGAGCGGACGCAGTTCATTCTTCACATCGGCATAGGGCTGGGGTGTGGGGGCCAGGTTTTGGAAATAGTTCAAAAATACATTCAGACCGAAATTGTTCAGGGCCGAACCAAAAAATACCGGAGAGGCAGTTCCTTTTTGAAATGCATCCTGATCCATAT
>SKYV01000019.1 GCA_007127745.1 Balneolaceae bacterium | reverse complement strand
AGCGTCGCAGTGTAGATGGACCTGCAAACGACATCAACAACTGGGGGGAGTCGGAGTCGGATCTTTTGGGTACTCCCGGAGCGGAGAACTCTATTGGTCCGCTGGATGAAGGCCCGCAGCTAACCGGAGTCAGTGTTGTCAGTTCCGACACTCTGAACGTGCAGTTTACCGGTGCACTCGATTTTGATGAGATCTCAACAGGAAACTTCAGCCTGAATGGAGGTGTCTCCATCAGCGAACTCGAATTTGCCAATTCCCAGACGGTAACGCTTGTGCTTGGCAGCAGCTTGTCGTCCGGATCAACGTATATCCTAACCGTATCGAACATACCCGATATTTTTGGGAATGTACTGGAGCAGGCACAGGAGAGCTTTACTTACTATGAAACCGAACTTGCCGAGCCGGGCGATGTGGTGATCAACGAGTTTATGTACAATGAGCCGGACGGTTATACCCGCTATATCGAACTCTATAACCAAAGTAGTAAAGCGATCGACCTGGCAGGCTGGCAACAGGCCAATGATACCGGTACGCGCCGTACCATCACCAGCGAACAGGTTGTGCTTCCACCTGATTCATATATTGTTATTTTACCAAACGAGCAGCTTCTTGATATTTTTCCAGATATCTCTTTTATCAACGCTGGCGGCAGGCTCTCTGCTTTGAAGAATGGCGGAGATGAGATCGTAATCACCAATGCCGAAGGCACCACCATCGATTCGCTGCGATACAGTCCTGACTGGGGGGGTGATGGTGTGGCCCTTGAACGCCGTCGGAGCGATCGGTCATCCATTTATTCCGAAAACTGGGCCGAATCACCAAGCGAAGAGCTCGGAACCCCTGGCGCACCGAATGCGGTGGAAAGAAACTTTAACCTGCTTGCTGAAGATATTCGCGCATTCGGAAGAGATGAAGTTTTAGTAACATTCAACGCCATTATCCGTGAATCGGATGTGGTTACGGGCAATTTTTCCGTGAATGGGGCAGCTCCGTCATCAGCCGCTCTCACTGAAGAAAACCAGGTACTGCTCAGGTTTTCAGACAATCTGCCAACCGGTGAACTCGTCCTTACCGTCAGCAACATCCAAACGCTTGGAGGATTTCAGATTGCCGATAACTCACAATTTACGTTTGCCGTGTTTGATGAGTTTGAGGAAGGAGACATCGTTATCAACGAGTTTATGTACCGCCCGCCCAGTGGTTATGCCCGCTATGTGGAGTTATTCAACAACTCGGGAAAAATCATAAACCTGCGAAACTGGCGGTTGCAGCGCAGACAGGTATCCTCAGAAAGTCCGAGAATTATTACAAGTGATGATCTGCTGCTTGAACCCGGAGATTTTGTTGTAATTACCGATGATGCGGAAGTGATGGCAGATATTTTCGGGGATCACAACTACGTTGAACTGTCGAATTACCCGAGTTTTACATTAACAGTTGCTGATCAGATCCGTCTGTTTACAGAAAGTGATCAGCTGGCCGATTCGCTTGAATACAATCCATCCACCTGGGGCGGAAACGAAATTGCCCTGGAGAGGCTGAGTCCCGATGTTGCGTCTCATCTGGCAGAGAACTGGGCAGAATCACCCAATATTTTGCTTGGCACGCCGGGGCTGCCAAACGATGCTCAGCCCGACCCCGATCCGCCCGAGTTAATCAGCGCAACTCAGTATGAAGATCTGGGATTCATTTTACGATTCAGCAAACAACTGGATGCGGATACAGCAACCGATATTTCCAACTACTCCATAGCAACGTCTGTAAGAATCGGAATGGTAGCTTTTGACCGGGATGAGGTGATTTTATTTGTGAATGATGAGCTTGTAAACGATCAGGTTTATGACATCACTATCAGTGGTTTGGCCGATATTTTTGGCAATGAGATGGATCCGGCAACTGTATCTGTCCGTTATCTTGAATTTGGCGAAGTTCAGCCGCAACAGATTGTGATCAACGAAATACTTTATCGCCGGCTTGATTCATCAAGTCCTGAATTTGTGGAAATTTACAACCGTACTGATATCAACTTCGATCTTTCAGGCTGGTCACTCTCGGATGCCTCGGGCAGTGCAAATATCCCTCCCGGCACAGCCATACGCGAAAACGATTACCTGGTGTTCACCGATATGGAATCGTTTGCGGCTGGTTCAGATAAAATCATTTATTTGCCCGGTTTTCAGTCGCTGAGTAATACGGCCGATGCTGTGGTGCTTCGAAACGGGAACAGTGCAGCCATTGACAGTCTGTTTTACGATGCGGCCTGGTATAACAATCCGGCCGGAATATCGCTCGAGCGAAAAGATCCGGCAGCACTCTCCATCGATCCGGCCAATTGGGCCATGAGTACGGATGACCGCGGTTCCACTCCGGCTGAGCCCAACAGCCGGTTTGAGCCGGATGAAAAAGCACCTGAAATTATTTTTGCCAATATTTTTCACCCTGACTCCATTGAAGTGGTTTTCAGTGAATTTGTGGACCTGACCGCTGGTGAGGAAGAGTCCGGAGATGTTTTTGCAAAACGAACTCAGAGTAGTTCGGATTTGAATAACAATTCGCGCTTTCTGTTGAATGGGGTTGAGTCAGATGTGTTGAAATATAATCCTGCACGAGGGAATCGTGTGGTATTGGATGGTTCTGCCGCGGTGCCTGGGGAGGAGATAACCCTCGTCATTGAAAATCTGGGTGATTTTCAGGGAAACATCGAGCTTCGGCAGGATCAGCCTGTGGCTCAGCCACTGTCACCGGGAGATCTGGTGTTCAATGAAATCATGTATAATCCGATAGCCGACAGCCATGACGGAATTCAGGATCAGTCAGAATACATTGAGATTTACAACCGCATGCCGTACGCTATTTCTCTTGAGGGGATATTCTTGCACGATGAGCCAGATGAGAACAATGAGGTTACGCGGATTGACCCTGAAACAAGCACCAACCGCTGGATTCCCGCTAATGGATACGCCCTGTTTTATCCCGAATCGGACCGGATGCCGTTTACAAGCAGCCGTACAGCCCTGTTTTTTGATCTGACTGATGACTTTGCACCATTTGCTTTCCGTGCCAATCGAACTACGCTAAGTCTGCCCAATGCAGGCCGGCAGGTTTATCTGGCCGACAGTACACGTACCACGATAGATATGGTTCAATATAATCCGGACTGGCACAATCCCAATATCGTGGATACACGCGGAATTGCACTGGAGCGAATTAACCCCGACTTTCCCACCAATGATCCATCCAATTGGGGATCAAATACTTCGCCGCAGGGCGGTACACCAGGAACTGAGAACACTATTTTCCAGGAACCTGAAGCCGTGATTACCGATA
The DNA here is from genome assembly GCA_007127745.1 of Balneolaceae bacterium. Classification (GTDB taxonomy): domain Bacteria; phylum Bacteroidota; class Rhodothermia; order Balneolales; family Balneolaceae; genus Rhodohalobacter. Next base: position 10,484 of record SKYV01000019.1, on the reverse strand, counting down.
CCGGTGTATTTCTGGATCCCAACCCGTTTTCTCCCGACGGCGGCGGGCATGAAGATAACCTGTTTATTAATTACGTTTTTGATGAGCCCGATTACATGCTGCGAATTCGAATTTATGACCGGTACGGACGCCTGGTCAGAAATCTTGTCGAGGGTCAGCCTGCCGGATTTGAGGGATCTGTTATTTGGGACGGACGCACCGACGATGGGCAGCAAAACCGAATTGGAATCTACATTGTTTTGGTTGAAGCCTACAACAGCTCGAACGGAAGTAACCGCTCATTCAAAGAGACGGCAGTTATTGCACGGCAGTTTTAGCGGATAACAAAATTTCTACAATCCGTTACTTTCTGATGGGCTCAACCCGGTGCAGATTTACTGCTGTTTAAAAAAGAAAAAAGCTGAAATCCTTTCTTATCTTGTACCCATGTTTTCGAATTATAACAAATATCCATGAAACGAAAAGCAGGCGCGATAGCAGCTGGTCACCCGGAAACAGCGAAAGCGGCCGGGGAGATGCTCCGGAATGGCGGCAATGCGTTTGATGCAGTCCTGGCAGCACATCTCGCAGCATGTGTGGCGGAACCGGTGCTCACGTCCCTGGGAGGCGGCGGTTTTTTGATAGCAAAAACTGCTGGAGGAGAACAAACTCTGTACGACTTTTTTGTGCAGACTCCACTTCAACAGGAAAATAGATCATCAGAATTTTTTCCAATTTCGGCAGATTTTGGTGAGGTTCAGCAGGAATTTCATATCGGGCCGGGTTCCATTGCTACTCCGGGCACGGTGAAAGGCATTTTTGAAATCCACAGTGATCTCTGCTCCATGCCACTCAAAGAGATTTCCACCCCGGCCATTGAGCTGGCACGCAATGGTGTGGAAATGAACGCATTTCAGGCGGGTATTTTTGATATCATCAAACCGATATTTCTCTCATACGAAATGCCCAAAAGTATTTATGGGAGCCAAAGAAATCAGGATGAACTGATCCGACAGGGTGAAATATTGAAATTACCGGAACTCGCAGACTTCCTGGAAGAACTGGTACGTGAAGGAGAATCCTGGTTTTATGGAGGGTACGTAGCGGATGAGATATCATCTATTTGCAGGGAAAATGGCGGGCATTTATCGCGGAAAGATCTTCAAAAGTACAGCGTGATAAAGCGAAAACCGCTGGAAGTTACCTATCGAGATGCAACCATTTCCATCAACCCGCCACCGAGCTCGGGTGGCATTTTAATCGGGTTTGCTTTGAAATTAATGGAAAAATTAAACTACGGCGATTTTTCTCCGGGTTCTGAGGAAGCTCTTACGCTGCTTGCCAAGGTTCAAGAGCTGACCGATCACGCCAGAATTGATGCATTTGTAGATGAAACCATTGGAAAATCGGAGGACGTAATTCTGGATCCCGACTTTATTGAGATGTACAAGAAGAAAGTTCAGCCCAACCTGTTTTCACCCAGAGGCACTACACACATCAGTGTAATTGACAAAGATGGAAATGCGGCCGGTTTGTCGACCAGCAACGGAGAGGGGAGCGGTGTAATGATTCCCGGAACAGGAATGATGCTCAACAATATGCTGGGCGAAGAAGATCTGAATCCGCATGGATTTTATCAGTGGCCGGAAAATCAGCGCATGTCTTCGATGATGGCACCGGGAATTCTTGAACGGAAAAACGGCAATAAAATCATATTTGGTTCGGGTGGCTCTAACCGAATTCGGACTGCCATCCTTCAGGTGATTTTGAATCTGGTTGATTTCGGTATGCCGCTTGAACAAGCGATCTCCTTCCCGAGGATCCATTTCGAGAAAGGCTTGCTAAATGCCGAACACGGATTTGAAGAAGAGGTGCTTTCAGCAATTTCAAAAACCTTTTTGAACCACAAAATCTGGAATGAAAAGAGTCTCTTTTTCGGGGGGACACACGCTGCTTCCGGCGGTCCGGATGGGTATTCGGGATATGGTGATCCGCGGCGCGGCGGTGTTTCACTCACAGTAGATGCCTGATAAACCTTATCCTTTCAATTCAGCAATTTGGAGCAGTTTCCGGAGATCATTCACCCTCTTCTCTTCTTTCTCTTTTGCATAGCTCTGAATAAGATTGCGGATGCAGCGAAGCAGAATGTCAGCCTCATCGGCTTTCTGCAGATGTTCCGGACGGGGATCAATGCCGTTTTTCTTCAAAAAGTAGAAGCATTGATTGTAGGTAACAATCGTGCCGCCATCAAACGGATCAATTAAAATTTCCTGATTGTGGGTTTGATACATGAGCATAAAATGGATCGGCATATTCACCCCGTAAAAAGGCAGATTAAGCCGCCGGGCAATACTCATCACAACAACACTGAGCATGATGGGCAGGCCTTTTCGCCGGTCAATCACTCGGTCCAGGTACGCATTGTCGGGGTTGTGATAGTCTGTTGCATCCCCGCGAAACCGAAGCTCTCTGAAAATATACTGCAGCATAATCTGCATTTTCTCACTGACCGAAGGTGTGTAGGCCACATCACTGCCGATGATTGAACTGAGTTTGTCCAGTTTTTTTCTGTATTCCTCCACTCTAAGTGTCGGATTTCCGAACCGGCAAATCAGCAGCAGTGCATTCTCGAGCTGGCGCCGGTTATGCACCCCCCGTTCCATGATATCGGAAAATTCTTCAAAAAGAGATCCAACAGTAATATTGTAGATGATATTGTTGATGGTCTGCTTTTCAGAGTCTTTCACTGTTTCTGCACGGAACTGATCCAGCAAGGGCACAGCGTTTTCTCCAATCTCTTCAAAGCGTTTTTTTACGCCCATTTGAACCTGAGGATCGGGATCCTCAAGCAGATAAATCAGCGATTCAATCTCGCTTCGGTTTGAATTCTTCGGTTTCATGAATTATTTGAGGTGTAAAAATCAAGAAGTTTAAACATACTTCAATAAGTAACGTTTCCAAAATAACAAGATTTACAGCGCAATGGCTATAAAAGTTCAACTTTAACGAATTTTTGAATTTTCTTGTTCAACTCTGATTTACTTTAAATACGGATCGTTCTTGCCGCTGTTTTTGTAATTTTATTATCGGATGACAAAATGAAAGTGTAAATTTTGAAATAGTATTTGTTTTACCCTGTAATTTTTTAATTATTGTTTTTTACTTCTTTAAATAAAAATATATGGGCACAGAATCCGTAAAGTTGGCTAAAAACAGGGAACAAACACAGGAATTTATCAAGTATTTACTGAAAGATATCCGTGCCCTCGAGCGGATGCTGAACGAGGAGATGTTTGAAACTGATCCTATACGAATTGGCGCCGAACAGGAGATGTGCCTTGTAGACAAATTTGCCAAACCGGCTCCCATATCAATACAACTGCTTAAGGCATTGAACGATGACGGATTCACCACAGAGCTGGCTCTGTTTAATCTTGAAACCAACCTGGCCCCGCTTGAGTTTAAAGGGAAATGCCTCTCTCAACTGGAGGCCAATATTCTGAGTCAGCTGGATAGGGTTCGTGATGTCATCAAAAAATTTGAGGGAGATGTGGTGCTGACCGGAGTGCTGCCAACCATCCGGAAATCGGATCTGGATATTGAAAATCTAACTCCACTGCCGCGATACCGGGCACTTTGCGATGCCATTAATAAACTTCGTGGCGATGAGTATAACCTTCGGATTCAGGGGATGGATGAACTTCTGATGAGGTTTGACACCCCTCTGCTTGAAGCCTGTAATACAGGTTTTCAGGTGCATCTGCAGGTGGCGCCGCAGGATTTTGTGATGAAATATAATGTAGCTCAGGCTATTACCGGTCCGGTACTGGCAACAGCGGTTAATTCCCCTATTCTGTTCGGGAAGCGGCTCTGGTCCGAAACCAGGGTGGCACTGTTTCATCAATCTATCGACACCCGGAAAGTGGGTGATCATCTCCGCGACAGCAGCCCCAGAGTAACATTTGGCAATGAGTGGCTTAAAGAGAGCATTCTTGAAATCTACAAAGAAGATATTGCCCGATACCGGGTGCTGCTCAGCTCCATAGTAAATGAAGATCCGGATGATCTGCTGAATGAAGGTAAAATACCCGAACTGAAGGCCCTGCAGGTTCACAACGGAACCGTTTACCGCTGGAACCGGCCATGCTACGGAATAAGTAACGGAAAGCCCCATCTGCGAATTGAAAACCGGGTTTTTCCGTCCGGCCCCACTGTTACCGACGAAATTGCCAATGCCTCGTTCTGGCTGGGCCTGTTGAACGGTATGAGTGAGGTTTATCCTGATATATCGGAGAAGCTGGATTTTGATGATGCCCGTATGAATTTTATTGCAGCTTCCAAACTGGGACTGGATACAAAATTCAAGTGGGTGGGCGAAAAACGCTACAATGCTGTAGATCTGATAATAAACGAACTGCTGCCCATCGCAAAAAAGGGACTTGAGAAAGCCGGAGTTCATAATGGTGATATTTCCAGTTATCTTGATATTATAGAAGAGCGAACCGATGCTGCACAAACAGGAAGCTACTGGATGGTAAAATCATTCAATTCGCTAATGAAAGAGGTGAGCCGCGAGCAGGCACTTACGGCTGTTACCAATGCCATGATTAAAAATCAGCGGAAGGGAGAGCCGGTGCATAAATGGGGACTTGCCAGGCTGGATGATATGGAGATGTGGCAGCCATCAAGCCTGTTGGTTGAGGAGTTTATGACCACCGATCTGTTCACCGTTCAAAAAGATGATATCATCGAGTTGGTGGCAAACCTGTTTGAATGGAAACGAATCCGATACGTTCCCGTTGAAGATGACAGCAAGCACCTGGTAGGCTTGATCACCATGAGGAAACTTTACAGAGAGTTTAATGACATTATTTACAATAAAGGAAAGTTGGCCTCGTCGGTAGAAGAAATCATGATAAAAAACCCGATAACCATTCACCCGGAGGCGTCAATTCTCCAGGCTATTGAAATAATGGATACACAAAATATCGGTTGTTTGCCGGTTGTGAAGAATAACCGGCTTGTGGGAATTATTACCGAACAAAATTACATGATTATTACTTCAAGGCTGTTAAAGCGTTTGCACAGTGAAAATGAAAAAAAGGAAAGACTTTAATTATTAGCTGAACACCCGATCAAATTATCCCATGGGCAAACAACAATTATCGATAGCCAGAGATCCAGAATCGAGAAAAAAGTTTTTAAAACAGCTTTTACATGATGTGGAAGCGATTGAGCTGATGTTGGAGAATAAGCAGTTTGAAACAGGAGTGAACCGAATCGGGGCTGAACAGGAATTTTGCCTGGTTGACAAATATTTTAAACCGTCGCTGAATGCCATCGATATTTTGCAGAAAATCGATGATCCGCATTTTACGCCGGAACTGGCAAGGTATAACCTCGAAATAAATCTGGATCCTTTTTTACTGGAAGGAAATTGTTTTTCAAAAATGGAGCGGCATCTTAAAAAAATGCTCCAAAAAGCCGATGCCGCTGCCAGCAGCCTGAACGAGAAAATTATCCTGACAGGAATTCTGCCAACAATTGACTTCCGGGCCGTGCAGATGGAATATATGACCCCGAAAAAACGGTATGAGGCACTGGCCAATATTATCTACGAATTGCGGGGTGAAGATTTTGAACTAAACATCACCGGAGTTGACGAGCTGATATTAAGCCACAATAATATTCTGTTTGAGGCGTGCAACACAAGCTTTCAGTGCCATCTGCAGGTCGACCCCTACAATTTTACAGACATCTACAACTGGGCGCAGATGCTTTCCGGGCCGGTGCTGTCGGTGTGTGCCAATTCGCCGCTGCTTATCGGAAAGCAGCTCTGGGCCGAAACCCGAATTCCACTCTTTCAGCAGAGTATCGACACGCGCGGCAAGGGGTACCATCTGAGGGAACGAGAGCAGAGAGTTACGTTCGGGAATCGATGGATTCGCAGTGTGAGTGATGTTTACAAAAACGATATTGCCCGGCATACGCTTCTGTTTCTCACCAACATCAAAAAAGATTCGCTGGAGATGCTGAAAAAAGGAAAAATTCCTAAACTGGAAGCGTTGCAGCTGCATAACGGCACGATTTATAAATGGAACCGGCCATGTTATGGCGTATCCAACGGGGTGCCGCATATGCGAATCGAAAACCGGTATCTACCGTCGGGGCCAACGGTGGAAGACGAGATAGCCAATTTGACTTTCTGGGTGGGGCTGATGAGCAATATGCCGGATAAATATAAAAACATCTGGGAAAGCATCCCTTTTGAAGATGTGAAAGAAAATTTTTATAAAGCCGCAATGTGGGGCATCCAAAGCGGAATGGTTTGGGACGGTGAGTTGTATTCTGCACAGTCTCTGATTCTTGATATTTTACTGCCTATGGCAAAAGAAGGCCTGGAAAAGAAAGAGATTGATCCGAAAGATATCGACAAATATCTCTCGATTATTGAAGCAAGAGTTTCGAGTTATTCAACCGGTTCGCGGTGGATCGTAAAAAGTTATCGGAAGTTAAAACAAAATTACGACAGGGAAGAGTCAACAGTGGCACTTACGGCCATTATGTATAATCGCAGACTTTCCGACAAGCCTGTGCATGAGTGGGATATCGCTAAAACAAGCGAAGCCAGAGAGCTCGAAATTCAGTATGATGTTGTAAGCAATATTATGACGGCCGACCTGGTTACCGTAACAGAAAATGACATCGCCGAGCTGGTGTTGAAAATCATGGACTGGCGAAACATCCATCATCTGCCGGTTGAAGACCGGACCGGAAAATTGAAAGGAATTATTACAAAAAAGCGGCTGGTTCGTTATCTTAACAGTCCTGAATTTGATGAATTCGCTACAGCAGCCGATGTGATGGACAAAAACCCCGTAACAATCGGGCCGAACGACGATATTAAATATGCCATGTTGCTGATGCTGGATAAGGGAGTCAGCTGCTTGCCTGTGGTCGAAAAAGATGAGCTGATTGGTATTATAACCAACAAAGATACACAGGAAATATGGGATAAGATGAAGAAACGTAGTAATGCAAAAAACTGATTTACTGAGTAAAAAAATTAATCAATCCGAACGAATAAGGTGGTTTAAATCCGGAGCGAAAGAGGGGCCTGTTCTTGTCCTTTTTGCAGGCGTACACGGAAACGAACCTGCAGGTTTAAAAGCCATTGATGCTATATCTGAAAAAATGAATAGCTCAACCCATCCTTTTAATGGCACCGTATATGCCGTTACCGGAAATAAGCAGGCTCTGGAACTGGGCGTTCGCTACCTGGATACAGACCTGAACCGGCTTTGGGAAATTTTTAATACAAGCAAGGAAACACCATTTCTGAACGGCATAAATACACCGGCGGAATACAGTGAGAGCCTGGAGATTAAAAAGGTAGTTGATGCCATTTTAGAGGCACATGAAGAAAGTGCAAGGGAGTTTATTTTTGCTGATCTGCACACCACGTCTTCACAAAGTTGCGCATTTATTCTGTTGAACGATACACTCGAAAACCGTGAAATAGCACGAAAATTTCCGGTGCCGCAGGTTTTGGGGATTGAGGAAAATATCCACGGGACGCTTCTGAGCTATATTAACAACCTGGGGCACAAAGCGCTTGGGTTTGAAGCCGGTGCACATGAAGATCAGCGATCAATTGAAAGAAGTGAAGCTTTTCTGTGGCTGCTTATGCATGCCACCGGGCTTTATGAACTTGGTGAGGCTGAAACTGAAAAGCTTGGAGAAAAGCTACAGGCACACCCGAATGTGCCCAAAACGTACTATGAAGTCCGAAATCATAAATATATTGAAGATCCCGACTTTTTTGAAATGATCAGCGGATTCGAGAATTTTGATACTGTGAAAAAAGGCACACCCCTTGCCTATGAAGAGGGCCTTCTGATCAGAGCCCCGGTTTCGGGAAGGATTTTTATGCCACTCTATCAGAAAGAAGGACACGACGGATTTATGATTATCCGTGAGGTGCCGGAATACTGGCTGAAAATTTCAGGATATCTCCGGAAAAGTTTTCTCCACAAATATTTGAGGTATCTGCCGGGTGTGTCCGTCATGAATGAGCAAAGTTACCGGGTAAATCGCACGATCGCCCGATTTCTTGTGAAAGAAGTGTTTCACCTGCTGGGCTACAGAGTTACTGAAAAAGATGAAGATACGCTGGTTTGTCATAAACGATAATTTCGTGAGATTATTCGAACGTGGAACATCAAATAGTTGATTATTAATGATATGTTAGATTATCGTTTTGTTGATGGTACACGGCTTACGTCTGTAATCGAAGCTTTGATTTTTGCCAGTCCCGAACCTGTATCGTGGGAAAAAATTTCGGCGGTTATTCAGGAGAGTGAAGAAGAACTCGTTCTGGATAAAGGCGTAATTCGTGAAATAGTTGATCAGCTTAATACCCGGTTTGAGGAGAACGATCTCTCTTTCAGAATTGAAGAAACAGGTGGTGGTTACACATTTACAACTCAACCCAGGTACCATCCCTGGCTCAGTATTTATCAGCACGAAAATGCTTATCGCCGTTTGTCGCAGCCAGCCATCGAAACACTTGCAATTGTGGCATATCGCCAGCCCATCACAAAACCGGAAGTGGACAGTATCCGCGGTGTGGATTCGGGATATATTTTGCGGCAGCTATTGGAAAAAATGCTGGTTAAAGTAGCGGGCAGAGCCGATTCGCCCGGGAAACCACTCTTGTATAAAACCACGAATCATTTTCTGAAACACTTCGGCATAAACTCTGTAAGCGAACTTCCTAAACCGCGCGAAATTGATGAAATTTTAAAAGATGATGACATGGCAGAACACCGAAGGCTTCTGATGGAGCGTCAGCTCGAGCTGGAAGATGAAGAGGCCAAAGAGCTATTCGAAGATTTTGAGAAAGAAAGGGACGATCATCCGGAAGACAATCCAGATAATTCATAAGTTAGCCAGAGATGCAAAATCTTCTGTTGGAATTGCCTCAGTAAATCAGTTTCGCTATTATTTTAAAAACGGGCTGTTATCAAACGGCTGAATCAGAAAATTACACAATCAACTCATCCAATCATGAAAAATATCATAAAATATCTCGCATCTTCAGTCATATTCCTTTTTTTAATTGCAGGCAGTTCAGTGTCTGAAACGTCACTGCTTGGTTCATGGTCGTTTAATGTGAATGGCGCACCCTGGGAGTTTAACAGCGGCAATATGATATTTGATCATAATGAAGAGGCCGAACTGGAAGGTAAAATTGTATTTCATACCGGCCGTGAAGTAACCGTTCAGAATTTGACGTTTGAGGAAGAAGAATTTGAATTTACAGTGGTTGTGGATGGTTACGATGTTCAGGCTGTGTTTTCCATTGAGGAAGAGCAAATTCGCGGCCGGGCCATGTCTATGGAGGGAAATATGTCGTTTACTGCCACAAAAAAAGTGGATGAAGAGTAGAGTTGGCATTTATAAGATCCCGTTCACTAATTATAACGGCAAATAGAATTGGCTTGAACTTTTACATATAAAGTGTGTATTTTTGTACACACTTGATAATCGCATAAAGAAATTGAAGAATTTTGTCGTATAAAAGTATCACTACATCGGTTCTGTGGGACCGAGTCGGTATCGGGGTTTCGGGTATTTGTGCCATCCACTGTCTGCTGTTTCCGGTTTTTATTTCAGTATTGCCGATTTTCAGTATTGCACCGCTGATCAATGAATGGGCTCATCCTGTTTTTATCGTATTGCTGGCACCTGTTGTCTATTTTGCATTAAAACGAAGTCATTACGACCTGAAGATTTCACTTTTACTTGTTTCCGGCCTGGTATTTATTACCACTGGCTGGCTGGCCGGACATTTCTGGCTTGGCCATACGTTTGAAGTCTCGGTAACTCTTCTCGGGAGTGTGGCACTGATTGCCGGCCATTGGCTGAATTACCGGCACCACAGAGTCTGTAAAAACAGCTCTCACAACCATCACCCCGGATTCGAAAACCATGAGGAAGACTGACTTATGAAACGGCTCAATTTTACGCTTGATGACTCCACGGTTCAGCTTCTGAACAAACTGTCTGAGAAATTTTACAGCGGTAATAAATCACAAACGGTGAGGGCCGCGCTTGAAAGCCTGGCCGCCCGGCAGGGGCACGACGGCTGGGTGATTACCGGCTACACACCCATGAGAGTGGATCACGAGGTGAATTGCCACACTTGCGGTACCGAACACGAAGAAGGGAAAATTCTTTTTAAGCCGGTATTTGAACGTGGGAACAGTCCATCAGCCATTCAGCAGATTCCGAGTGAAGAGTGGGTTGAATGCAACCAGTGCGTGGAAAAGAATTAAGCAAGAAATGTACGCCGGAGAGCTTCTCCGGCCGGGAAAGATTAAGAATAGGGAAAGAAAAAGATCAGGAGAAAAATCCGGATTACCGGCAGGCTGAGAAGATGGTTGCTTTTGTTTGGTTTATGAGTAACGGGCAAGCTGCCCGTTGTACGCCGGACAGCCTGT
>SKYV01000196.1 GCA_007127745.1 Balneolaceae bacterium | reverse complement strand
TGGATGAACCCTGGATGAGCTGGGCAGAGAGCTACATGAATCAGGACGAAAATGTGCAGGTTGACAGAATTGGGATCTCCTATATGCTCCGGGGAGATCAGGGGACGAGTAATATCCGCCCATATGTGGAAGAGCCTACCCCCGATAATGACTGGGTGATTACCGGACCGCACCTCATGCTTATCGCCCCGGATCCGTCATTGTTTGAAGGGCTTCCCACAGACCCAATGGAAGGCGGGCCATACATCATGTGGGCCGACACTCCGTTTGAGCATGTTATGATTCCCATCTATCCGGAGTCTGTTGAAATGCCACACAGGGAAGATTAAATCGTTATTAATGGATTTGGGTTGATTTGATATGCGGTTTGGGGAATGTAGAATGCGGTGTGTGATCTGTAAATCCACATTCCCACGTAGTAAAATACGGGTTACGCGGAAGTGGTTACACTGCTGTGTGATTTAGGGCTTCGGTATTTGTCAGACGACCTATTCGAAACCGGTGATGTATAGAGACTGAAAACAGTAGTATCCGATTTGATATCTTTATGACTCTTCCGAAAGTAGGGGAGACATCACTGCCAAATTATAGTTGTGAACAAAGGTTCAAAAGTTAATTCAGCTTAAAAAACAAATCAAACATGAAGGATCTCAAATTTATAGCCCAACAGCTCCGCAAGCCTGCCGGTGATTTTGCAGCTACCATAGCCGGCAAAATGAATGAAGGCAACAAGCCTTTGTACGACCTTACATTGAGTTCAATGAATCTCAATGATGGTGACACTATTCTGGAGATAGGATTTGGAAACGGATTCCATTTTAAAGAGCTCCTATCACTCAGAGATAAACTGACACTTTACGGAATTGATTATTCGAAAGAAATGGTAAATCAGGCAACGGCCGGTAATATGACATTTATTAATTCCGGCAGGCTATTCCTTTCCGAAGGCAGCAGCAATAGACTGCCCTATGAAGACCATACTTTCGACGTTGTATTCTGCAATATGGTGATCTATTTTTGGGAGAATCCTGAAGACCATTTAAAAGAGATATACCGTGTGTTGAAATCAGCCGGTAGATTCTATACCGGCATGAGAACTAAAAAGAGTATGATGGAGCTCCCGTTTACGCAGTATGGTTTCAACCTTTACACGGTCGGTGAATGGAAATCTGTTTTGGCACAAAACGGGTTTAATGTTGATGATTCGTACCATAAAACTGACCCTTGTTTTGAAGAAAACGGAAAGCAAATCCAGCTTGAATCGGTTTGTATTGCTGCAGAAAAAGTATCCTGACGAGATAGATTTAAGATATATTCATCATATTTGAACTATGAGATTTAAAAGACGTTAACAATTTCGCATTCATCAGACTTACTTGTAGATGATTAAGATCCCCCCGTTTTATGAATAATATTTCAGGTCAAAATGCAATTCTCACCGGAGCATCAAAGGGACTGGGCGTTCACATCGCAAGGACACTTGCCAAAGAGGGAGTCAACCTTGTGCTTACGGCGCGATCTGTTGATGCGCTTGAAAAGGTGCGTAATGAGATACTTTCATACAATATAAAAGCTGAGGTGATCCCGGCAGATTTGACGGACACAGATCAGATCCAGCCGTTTATCAAAGAAGCTGAACAAAAGCTCGGCCCGATCGATATCCTGGTGAACAATGCAGGAATTGAGATTTCTACACCGTATGAAGAATTTTCTCCGGATGACATACAGAAGATGATAACCCTGAACCTCACCGTGCCCATGCTGCTTACAAGAGGCTTGCTGCCGGGTATGCTGGAGCGCAACCGGGGCCATATCGTGAACATCTCCTCACTCGCCGGGAAGACCGGCTTCCCCAACGAAACACCCTACGCGGCATCCAAAGCGGGGCTGATCATGTTCACCCACTCCCTGCGGGTTGAGCTGACCGGTACGAAACTCAACGCTTCGGTCATCTGTCCCGGATTTGTATCGGATGACGGCATGTACGCCCGGATGGAGGAGCGCGCCGGACCCGCACCTAAAATCCTGAAACCGACAACGCCTGAAAAAGTAGCCAATGGCGTAATTCGCTGCATCAAAAAGAATATATCTGAGCTGATCATCAATCCGCTGCCGATGAAGCCGATGTTCATGTTGCAGGAAGTGATGCCCGGCATCAAAACCACCCTTCACAAAGCGTTTGGTACGCGGGAGTATGCGAAGAAAGTATCTCAGAACCGATCAAAAAAAGAACTCCAATAATAGTTATGTACTCGCAGCAGTTTGGTTTTAACTAAAAAAATTATAATGATATGATATTGTAAGCGTTAAGGTTACTAAACTCTGTAATATTAACAGTTTTGACCTGCATAACTTCACTTTATAACCAAAACCAAAATCAACATGCCAATTTGCATGGAACGCCATGATATAAAGGGTGTTACAGCAGAAGATGTTGCAAGGGTCCATCAGAAGGACCTTGAAATTCAGCACCTTTACAATTGCCGCGGACTTACATACTGGTTTGATGAAGAACGGGGTACAGCTTTCTGTTTGGTTGAAGCCCCGGACAGACAATCCTTGCAGGATATGCATGACGATGCTCACGGTATGGTGCCACATCAAATCATTGAAGTTGACGACAAATTGGTTGAGGCATTTTTAGGCAGAATTGAAGATCCTGAACCTGCAGCCGGATCAACTGATTTGGGATTACATATCTTTGAGGATCCGGCATATCGGTCAATCATGATCCTTGAATTAAAGGAAGCGGCCCTGATACCCACAGAAACGGGGTTAACAAAAGCGCGTGAGATTTTCAGTAAACTGAACAACCTCATTCAAGATTCGATTACAATGCATGGCGGCCGGGTTGTAAATAGTACATATCAGAAATTTACGGCTGTTTTTACGTCCATATCGAACTCTGTTGAATGTGCCGTGAACATACAAGAGCGAATGAAGGATCAAACAGAAAAAAAAGACGGGGTTTCTGTATATCCATGTATTGGTATAAATGGCGGTGAACCGGTAACAGAAAGTGATGAATTTTTTGGAGAAACCGTTCAATTTGCTGAGCGGTTGAGTTATATAGCTGACCACGGGCATATACTGGTATCATCAGATGTAGGAGAGCATTATAGACAAGAGAATCTGAGGGAGTTATCGGAAGAAAAATTTCTGGACACGCTAAATTATCAGGAGGAGGAATTTTTAGACCGGTTGATGGATGCAACCGAAAAGATCTGGAACCTGGATGAGTTTAGTGTCGGGAATTACTGCAGGTTGATCGGTGAAAGCAAATCTCAATTGTATCGAAATCTTAAACATTTGACAGGCCGTTCAGCTACAGAATTCATGAAAGAATTCAGGCTAAACCGGGCACTGGATTTAATTGAAGAGAAACCGGATAATATTTCGCAGATAGCCTATGAAACCGGCTTTAACAATCCTTCCTATTTCTCGAAATGCTTCAAAGAACGATATGGACTTCTACCCTCCGAGTTCATTGACCGCTTGAATTAATGCGAAATTATTTTATCAAAAAAGTCACTCCTTCGTATGGGAAAGATTGGCCGCATTTAGCGGACTTTCTGGGAGATTGACGCTTGCCGTTGATCCAACTTATTTCAGCCTCAAGACTCAAAATCACTACCGCTCATCCCCCCAACACGCTTTGCTCTTTCCTTCTATTCATATCTGCCGGGTCAATATTGGCATGATTTGAACCATTCGTGGTAGAAATTACCTATCTGTTTCGTGATCTATTAGTAAGCAATCAAGCCGAAGTATTTCGGCAGTTACATTAGATTGCCCGGAAGCAATGCAGTTTTCCTGATTAAACTCATGAAACTTTGTTTCCTGTCACAACAATCCAAAAATCAAATCACAGAACAAT
>SKYV01000090.1 GCA_007127745.1 Balneolaceae bacterium | reverse complement strand
TTAACCACAGGTTGAAACATCAGCCAAAAACCCGTATTTTATTAGGCTCTGATTCATATCAGCAAATTGCCATGCGAGAGTGGCGGAATTGGTAGACGCGCCAGATTTAGGATCTGGTACTTTAACCGGTGTGGGGGTTCGAGTCCCCCCTCTCGTACGAACTCATTTCACTAACATACTGAAATAAAAATAAAAGGAAAATAAACGTGAACATATCTGTTGAGGAATTAACACCCGTCGATAAAGAGGTCAAAATAAATGCAAGCAGGGAAGATCTCTCACCCAAATTTGAGAAGGCGTTCAAAAAATATCGCGCACAAATTCAAATGCCCGGTTTTCGTCCCGGGAAAGTGCCCCTCGGAATCATAAAAAAGCGATTTGGCAAAGAAATTGAATTGGAAGAGATTAACAGTTATGTAGAAGAGGTTTACGAAAAAGAGATTGTTCCTGAGCACGAACCGGTGGGTGAAACTCAAATGGTTGATTTTTCCTGGGAAGATGACAGGCTGGAAGTGATTTTTAAGATTGGCACCAAACCAGACGTTGAGCTTGTGGAGCTTTCGGAGATCAGTGTGGATAAAATGGTGCACGATGTGACGGATGAAGAAGTGGATGAGGAAATTGAGCGCACACTCGAACGGCAAGGCAACTGGGAAGAAGTTGATGGAGAAATTACAGAAGAGAGCCGCGTTGTGGTCGATGCCATTACGCTGGATGAAGAGGGAAACCCGATCGAGGGTGAAAAGGATGAAGACCAGAAAATTGATCTGAGGCAGGAAGGAGCAGAAGATTTTAAGGAAAAACTGGTTGGTAAAAAAGTCGGCGATGTGGTAAAAATGGATTTTGATGATGAAGAAGAACCATTCGAACTTCATGTGAAAAAAGTGGAGGAAATGGACAAAGCCGAACTGAACGATGAATTTGTCAAAGAACAATCAAACGGCGAAGCTAAAAATGTGGATGAATTTAAAAGTTTCATCAAAAGCCGCATGCAGCAGTATTACGACCAGTCTGCCGATGATATGTTCAAACAGGACGCCATCGATTCCTTAACCGAGGCCCACGATTTCGATATTCCCGAAGTGATGAAAGAGCAGATTCTGAATAGTTACGTTGAATATGCCAAACAACAGTCGGGCGGCGACCTACCCGAAGGATTTGATGTTGAAGGCTATAAAAAGAATATGGACGAACAGGCAATCCGGGAAGGAAAGTGGGCGTTCATCAACCAGGCACTGCAGGAAAAGTTTGATGACATTGAAATTAAACCCGAAGATATCGACACTCAGGTTGGTGTGGAAGCAGCCCGTTTTGGAGCCACAACCGACCAGATGCGAAGCTACTATGCACAAAATCCCTCTCAGCTTGAAAACCTGAGAAATACAATTCGGGAGAGTAAAGTTTTTGATAAATTAAGTGAAGTTGTTAAAATCAACGAACTCTCCAAAGATGAATTCAGGGAGAAAAGAGAAAAAGAAAACGAAAAACAGCAAGAACAAGAACAAGAAAAAGAAAAAGATAACGAATAATACAGGCAGCTATGTTCTACAAACAACCCCTTTTTGAGATGCCAACAATGAAAGAAATTTCCGAGGTGCAAAATACACTGGTTCCCATGGTTGTCGAAACCACCAACCGTGGCGAAAGAGCTTATGATATCTATTCGCGTCTACTTAAAGACAGGATCGTTATTTTGGGCACACCCATTAACAATGCCGTGGCCAGTTCGGTGGTAGCTCAGCTGCTATTTCTGGAATCGCAGGATGCCGAAAAAGACATTAACCTCTACATCAACAGTCCGGGAGGAGTTGTGTCTTCAGGAATGGCTATTTATGATACCATGCAGTACGTAAAGTGTGATATTGCAACTACCTGCGTGGGCATGGCTGCTTCTATGGGGGCTGTACTTCTTGCAGCCGGCTCCAAAGGTAAACGCCATGCACTGCCGCACTCGAGAGTGATGATTCATCAGCCACTGGGTGGTGTTCAGGGGCAGGCCAGCGATATTGAGATTGAAGCCCAGGAAATTATCCGGCTCAAAAGAGAATTGAGTGGAATTCTGGCGGAGCACTCCGGCAAAGATATCGATCAGATTATCGAGGATTCTGACCGGAACAAATGGATGAGTGCAGATGAAGCTCACGATTACGGGCTTATTGATCGTGTAATGAAACGGTAATTGTGCTGAATGGTGGAATCCGGAGATCAGAAGAACCGGATTAAAATTTTTCTGAAAAAATCCTGAGAATATCTACCTTACAGTGTATTAAAAATATTTTTTTATGAGTAAAAAGAAAGACAACGAATCGGTTTTTTGTTCCTTTTGCGGCCGGTCGAGCCACGATGTAAATTCGATGGTTGCCGGCCCGGATGTGTATATCTGTAATCACTGTGTGGAGGATGCATCCAGCATCATTCAAAGTGATCTTTCCTCTCTGGCACGCCGTCGTGAAAAACAGTACCAGCCCATTCTTAAACCGGTTGAGATTAAAAATAAACTGGACGAATTTGTCATCGGGCAGGAAGATGCGAAAAAAACGTTGTCAGTTGCCGTTTATAATCATTACAAGCGTCTGTCAAGCTCATCCGATATGAACATGGATGATACCCGTATCGAGAAAAGCAATATTGCTTTACTTGGGCCAACCGGCAGCGGTAAAACCCTTTTGGCACGTACTCTTGCCAATATTATAGATGTGCCTTTTACCATAGCCGATGCCACCGTGCTGACTGAAGCCGGTTACGTGGGCGAAGATGTGGAAAGTATTTTAAGCAATTTACTGCAAGCTGCCGATTATGATGTTGAACGCGCCAAACGCGGCATTGTGTACATCGACGAAATTGATAAAGTAGCACGCAAAAGTGATAATCCCTCCATTACCCGGGATGTTTCCGGCGAAGGAGTGCAGCAGGCGATGTTGAAAATTCTGGAAGGGACAACGGCGAACATCCCGCCAAAAGGTGGACGAAAACACCCCGAACAAAGTTTTATCCAACTGGACACCTCGGAAATCCTGTTTATATGCGGCGGGGCATTCAACGGGCTTGAAGAGTTAATTGCACGCAGGCTCTCTTCCAGCTCCATGGGCTTTCACTCCGAAGAACAGAATAAATTTGATCAAAACGATCCAAAGATTTTTACCTTCGTAGAGCCGGAGGACCTGCAAAAATTCGGATTGATACCGGAACTCATAGGCCGATTGCCGATAATTTGCGGACTTGAAGAGCTCTCGGACGATGCAATGATTGAAATTTTACTCAAGCCAAAAAATGCCATTACCAAACAGTACAAAAAGCTCTTTAATATGGAAGATGTAGAGCTTGAGTTTGAAGATGATGCACTGACAGCCATTGTGGAAAGAGCAAGAGAGCGAAAAACCGGAGCAAGAGGCCTTCGCTCCATACTTGAAGATGCAATGCTGGAAATTATGTTCGTCATTCCATCAATGAAGAATGTTCAGCGCTGCATCATTACCAGGGAAACAATCGAGAAAAAAGCTCCTCCTGTTTACGAAAAAAGAAAAGCCTCTGCCTGATGCAATAATAATCCGGCTCGCGTATTTTGTATATGCCTTCAGTGTGATATTGCACACTGAAGACTGCGTCAGATACAAGATCTTTTTAAATTAATGCAGATTTAAAACTGCTTTACATGGACAGATTACTTCCCTCAAGCCGGATTAAAATTATTCTCGTTTTTCTGCTGGTGTTACTTGCTGCAGCTTCTTTTGTTTACAATCAGATCCTGATTAATAAAATCATGGACCAGGAACGAAAAAGTGTGGAGCTATGGGCCAAAGCATTTGAACACAATGTTGATCCCATTCATCAGGAAATAAGCAGAAACCTGAACTTTGTAGCTGATGTGCTGCACAATTACGAAAATGTTCCTGATAGCCTGTCGAGGCTGATACGTGAGGCGGAATCGGCAACCATTACCAACGATTTTGTGATGACCGAAATCATCCGCCCGGAAGATCTGTTCAACATTCCGGTGATTGTGGTTGATGAGGCCGGTTTTGTAAATGCCTATCGATACATAGATGATGAAGATGCAGATCTGCAATATTTGATCGACAGGTTTTCTGCACTGAATGAGCCGATTACCATTTCACTGCAAGACCGCCACCGTGTGCAGCATCAGTATGTTTATTATGGCGAAAGCCCGATGATTCAATACCTCCGGTATTTCCCGTACGTTCAGTTTGGTATTCTTGCGCTGTTGCTGGGTGTAGGCTATACCACTTATAAAAGCATCACCCGTTCCGAGCAGTCAAACCTCTGGGTGGGCATGACCAAAGAGGCAGCGCATCAGCTTGGTACGCCGCTCTCAAGTATATATGGCTGGTTGCAGCTGCTGAAAGACAAAATTTCGGAAGATGAAGACACTCTTTCAATTGCATATGAGATAGAAAATGATGTGAGCCGGCTGAAAGGAATAGCCGAGCGGTTCAACAAAATCGGGTCGCAGCCGGAGCTGATCAGTGTAGACCCCGAACCGATTATTGATGAGGTGATATCTTACATGGAGCGGCGGCTTCCTCAGCTCGGCAAACGGATTGATGTCAGAAAGTCAATTCAAACAAATGCCAAGGCAAAACTCAATCCCGAGCTTTTTCAGTGGGCTGTGGAAAATCTGATCAAAAATTCGATGGATGCAATTAAAAAATCAGTGAGCGATCCATATGTGTCGATCAGTGTAATGCAGGACGGTCCATTACTGATTATCGATGTAAAAGATTCGGGCTCCGGTATTGATAAAAAATATGCAAAAGAGATTTTTAAACCGGGTTTCAGCACCAAAAAACGAGGATGGGGACTCGGTTTGAGCCTCACGCGCCGCATTATAGAAGATTATCATAACGGGCGGGTATATGTTTACGATACCGAAGTTAACAGTGGAACAACCATCCGTATAGAACTGCCTGTTTAATCTCCAACATAGCCGCGCTTGGCTGCGTAATCCATCAATTCGGCTTTCAAAAGATTTCTGCCCCGGTGCAGCCTGGATCGGATAGTACCGATGGGAACATCGAGCATGTTGGCAATTTCTTCGTAGGTAAAATCTTCCACATCACAGAGAAGAACCACCGTTCTGAAATCCTCGGGAATTTTATCCAGTGCCCGTGAAAGATCGTCATCAATCAGCTCCCGGAACATTTTATCCTCCAAATCGGAGGTTTCAGTTCGTTCGGCCCGGATGGTTTCATAAAACATAGAAACCTCATCATAATCCACTTCCTGGGGCTTTTTGGATTTTTTCCGATAGTTGTTGATATAGGAGTTTTTCAGAATGCGAAAGAGCCATGCTTTTGCATTGGTCCCCTTCTCGTAGCTGCTGAAAAAACGATATGCCTTAACAATCGTATCCTGAACCAGATCTTCCGTATCGTTGGGATCTGAAGTGAGTCTCAGCCCAAAATTGTACAGAGCATCAAGGTGAGGAATGATCTCCTCATTGAAGTCCTTCTGTTTTCTTTTTTCTTTATTTGTCAGTTCTGCCATCCGATTTCTAAATGTAGCGTCAGGTCATTAATTCAATATCAACAAAGAAATTAGCCTTTTATTTTGATGAACTCTTATAAATCTACTATATCTCCGATAAATTATCTAATTGAAAGAATTGATCGTATTTGTAAATAATACCAAATAAGAATCAAATACAAGAGATCTTTGCAAAATTGCCCGATCGACCGCGGTTTTTACGGTCAGACGGTTAACTCACCCGTTTGATATGTTCTGCAAAGTATCTAAAAATAATTTTATTGCATTATAAAAATATAATGACCAGTAAATCATAAATTGCGTGTGTCCAGGCTGCTATGCCAAAACCTCTTGTAACATAAATAACATTGAGCGCCAGCCCAAACATAAAGCGAAATAAAAATGAGCTAACTGCAAAAATATCACCATATTCACCAATATAATGAACTCCGCTGAAAATTAATGCTGCAATGATGGCAGCAAGCGAATAGGTAAGATATTTACCGGATAATATCTGTTTGAAAGTATAAAGCAGAATGCTGACCAGTATCACCCTGAAAAAAAGTTCCTCATAAAGGCCGGCACCCAGGGAGAGGGCGATAAGCTGAAGCTTGTTTAACTGATGCAAAGGATTAGAGGTGCTCAGCATCAGAATAGATTCGAGAAAAGCGCCAATCAGGGTGCCCACTAAAATGGCATAGATAAATGATTCCAACAACATCAGCCCAAAGTAATTTTTCTTAAGATATTTGAGCTCAACCCGTTTTATGTAAAGTATGATGGCCCCTGCAAGCATTGCAATGAACAAAATGGCAGATATTGCATTGATCCCCAGCAAATTGAAAATGGTCCTGAACCAGACATCAACCGAAATTCTGACAGCATAGTCGGCGTGTGGCTGTGAAATTCGAATCAGAATTTCATATAAAGCCAGAAGGGGAAGGCAGGCCAGGTAGCTGTACAGAATTCCCTGTGATTTGTTCAGATAATCTTTGCCATGAAAAGCCACAATCAGTCGTCAAGGTAAATGGTTACCTGAGGCTGCTCAACGGCAGAGAAACCTAACAACTCATACGCTTTGTGTGAAATTTTTAAACCCTCTCCGGACTGACGGTCATTTACGCGAACATAGACACCATTTCCGTTAGACGGATTTTCGATGTAAATGATATTGCCCAAAGCCATATTGCTGTGCGCGGCTGTCAGCTGGCTGGGGTTATAAAGTTCTCCGCTTGTAGTTGGGGTGGCGCGGTCGTCGTTGCTGTAGCGCATTACAGGCACGGTTCCCAGATTTTCAAGGTTGGCGTCGCTTTTGTAGGGATTGTCAAAATTTCGGGTTGGCGGCAGCAGTACCGTTATTTGCTGACCCTGAGAAATTCCCGATTCAGCAACACCGGAATTTAAAGCATTCAATTCGGCACGGCTCATTCTGAACCGGCTCAAAATGGTATCGAGATTTTGGCCACTTTGAACCCTGTAAAGGGCGAATTTTCCCTGCGGGGTGGAATCTTCAGCACCTTCGGCCACTGATGGCGCTGTTCGTACCCGTTTCACCATTATACGCTGCCCAACGCGTAGCATATCATCCTGCAGGTTGTTCAATTCCCGCAATTCATTCACCGTCATATCGTGTTCGCGGGCAATCTGGTACAGAGTATCTCCGCTGCGCACCACATACGTTTCACTGCCTGCGGGTGCTTCATCAAGTCGGCGTACGATTGAGGTTCTCTCTTCTTCGTCCATCTGTTCAATTTCTTCAATCGAGGGAGGAAGTTCTTCCTCGGTTTCATCTACAGGATAGATGATCAGTTCGGTGCCGGCATCAAGTGCTGTTCCGTCGATGTTATTCCATTGCTGTATTTCTGCGATGGTTACGTTGTATTGCCTGGAAATACCGAAGAGAGATTCGCCGGGCTGTACAGTATGCACAATCCTGTCTTCGCCCGTAGGAGGGGTGAGCCGGAGAACCTGTCCGGTTTGAAGGTCATCCGAGTCAAGGTTGTTCCAAAGCCGAAGTTCTGAAACGGTAACATCATACTGCCTGGATATGCTGAAGAGTGTTTCTCCCTGTTGCACTACATGCTCATTATCGGATTGTTGTGCGTTGGCATCCGGCGCCATTAAAAAAACCGGCATCAGAAACAAGATGAGTATTAGCAGCAGATTTGATAAATATTTAATCATTGTTCCGTTTCAATCTTTAAAATTTCAAGGGCTTCTTTCAGTTCAAGCAGAGTGTGTTCGTTATTCTGTTTTTTTGCCAGTTCAATTCCCCAGGTGTACATCTTTCGGGCATCATCCGTCCGTCCGGATCTTTCATACAATTTCCCGAGATGATAATATACACCGAGATATTCGGGATCCTGTTTCAGAACCGATTCGAACAAAACCCGTGCTTTGGATACTTCATCCAGCTTGAGCAGTTCCAGGGCCAGGGCAAATTTCGAAAAAGAGTCGTTTGGATTCTTTTTCAGATACCCGGCAAGCAGTTTGATATTTTTATTAGCATTTTCCATCACATCAGCGGTTGTAACGTTCCAGGACCTCTTTCATTGAATCCCCGCCGAATTTTTCCAGAATTGCGTTGGCGAGAACCGGTGCAATAACACTTTCGGCCACAACAACCGCTCTTGGAAGTGCGCAAACATCCGAGCGCTCGTATCGCGTTTCCTGGTCTACTTTGGTTTCTACATCGGCCGTTCTGAGCGGTTTTAGCATGGTGGGGATCGGCTTCATTACACCTCGGATAATCAGCGGCATGCCGGTGGTCATACCTCCCTCAATACCTCCGGCCCGGTTGGTTCTGCGTTTGAAGGTTGTTCCGTCGTGCACAATTTCGTCGTGAACCTGATGCCCGTGAGTTTTGCCGGCTTCAAACCCAAGCCCGATTTCCACTCCCTTCATGGCCTGTGTGCTGAGAATGGCCTGGGCGAGCTGTCCGTCAATTTTACGGTCCCATTGAACATAGCTGCCGAGGCCTGCCGGCAAACCGGTTACCACAATTTCGTAAATGCCTCCAAGGGAGGTTCCCTCTTTTCTGCGGTGCTTGATCTCCTCGCGCATTTTTTCACTCAAACGTTCGTGGATGCAGCGCACATCCGATTCATCTGCGGTTTTGTAAACCGTTTCTGCGCCTTTTTCAACAAGAGGGTCCACCACATTTCGCACCTCATGCCAGCCCTGATAACCCACCGAGCCTATCTGGATAACGTGTCCTCCGATTTCTATACCGAGTTCCTTTAGAAATTTTCGGGCAACCGAGCAGCAAGCCACACGCATAGCAGTTTCGCGTGCGCTGGATCGCTCAATGACCGGCCGGATATCTTCAAAACCATATTTTTGATAGCCAACCAGATCGGCATGGCCGGGCCGGGGCAGAGTTATTTTTTCAATATCCCCACGATCGCCTTCTTTGGCCATAACCCTGGGCCAATTGTCTTTATCTTTTTCAAATGCGCGATTGATCATCGAAAATGCAACAGGAGCCCCGGTGGTTTTCGAAAAACGGACACCGGACTTGATTTCTGCATGATCTTTTTCGAATGCCATTCGGCCGCCGCGGCCATATCCTTTTTGGCGACGCACGAGATGCTGCTCTATAAAATCTTCGGTAAGTTCGAGGCCTGCGGGAACCCCTTCAACAATGCCGGTAAGCTCCGGTCCGTGAGATTCACCTGCTGTAAAATATCGGATCATGCAAAAAAATTATATCGTTAATGTGTTTGTTTCGTTTCAGTGATAAAGATAACAGATAAAATCGCGATCTGCTTTTCATAAACCAAAATAGTCTTTTAAAACGTGACACTTCAGTCGGGTTGCAATGTTCGGCCGGTTGGTGGCAGTTCAGGTTTAAAAAGGGTTTCACGTATCATCAATCCGGCTCACATTTTGGGCAAAACTTTTGTAATATTGTTTTTCTGAAAATTGATGAAAAATAGAAACTTTTCAGACAACATATTTTAGTACAAGACAGATGCTGCATGTATGCATTAAATGAAATTGGCAAATATAGCACCCTGCTCTATCAGGCGCTGCGTTCATCAACAGAATTCAGTACGTATCGTAAGAATCTCTTTCATGAACTGGTGAAAATCGGGTATGATTCGGTGCCTATCATCATTCTGGTGGGAATTTTTACCGGATCTGTAATGACCCTTCAGTCAGCTTATCAGCTCGAGTTTGCCTTTATTCCGCTCTCAACCATTGGTGCCATAGTGTCGGAGTCGATTTTGATTGAACTTGCCGCCGTAATTTCGGGCCTGGTGCTTGCCGGAAAAGTAGGTGCAAGAGTGGCTACCGAACTGGGAACCATGAGGGTAAGTGAACAGATTGATGCCCTGGAATCGATGGGGTTCAATTCAGTTTCTTTTTTGGTGGTGCCCCGCGTACTGGCCGGAGTATTGATGTTTCCCGTGCTCTATATTGTAGCCAGCATTTTTGGAATTGGCGGCGGGCTTGCAGCCGGATATTTTTCAGGAACCGTTCCGCCTGATGATTTTTTACAAGGCGCCAGAATGTATTTTTATCCGTGGAATGTAGTTTTTGGATTTGTGAAGTCATATGTGTTTGGATTTATCATTACTTCCATAGCCTGTTATAAGGGATATTATGCCCGTGGCGGAGCCGAAGGTGTGGGCCGCAGCACAACCGAATCCACAGTTTTGGGCTGTATCTATATCTTGCTGGCCGACTTTATTTTAGCCGCACTGTTGTTATGATCGAAATTAAAAATCTTACAAAAAGCTTCGGAAACAATCTGGTCTGGAAAGATGTAAATTTCCCGATTGAGAACGGAGAAACCACCGCCATTATCGGGCGTTCTGGGTGTGGAAAATCTGTACTTTTAAAGCATATTAATGCGCTGCTGAGCCCCGACGAAGGCGCAGTGCTAATTGACGGGAAAGATATCCACGAGATGGATTATGTGGGACAGAGAAAACTCCGTCAAAAATTTGGGGTATTATTTCAGGGATCGGCACTATTTGACTCCATCAATACGTTTGAAAATGTGGCTTTTCCACTGCGTTATTTTACAGATTTCAGCGAAGATGAGATCAGGGAAAAAGTAATGCTTGCGCTGAGCCATGTAAATCTTGAGAGCGCAGCAAAGAAGGAGACCTCGGAGCTGTCGGGCGGAATGAGAAAACGCGTGGGGCTGGCCCGGGCAATTATTCTGGAGCCGGAGTATATAATGTACGATGAACCGACTTCCGGACTGGACCCTGAAACGGCTGAAGAGATCAATGAATTGATTAATGAAATGGCAGCACAGCTCGATGTAACCTCCATTGTTGTAACACACGATATGCACAGTGTCCTGGAAGTGGCTGAAAAGGTTGCTTTTTTGAACGATCAACGGTTAAGTTGGTTCGGTACAATTGATGAAATGAGAGCCAGCAGCCAGAAAGATTTGGTGAATTTTATAACTGCCAGTGAATATCAAATAAAACTGTAAGGAAAGAATATGAAATTGAGTAATGAAGCCAAAGTAGGAATCACTGTTTTCCTGGCTGTGGTTGTAGCAATCATCGGATTTCGTTTTATGAGAGACGTTCCCATCTTTCGCCCATCCATGGAAATTGTTGCAACCTTCGACCGCGCAGACGGCATCAGCAGCGGAAGCCAGATTTACATAAAAGGGGTGCGTGTGGGCTCGGTACGCGCAATTGAACTCACCCCCGATGCCAATGTCAGGGTTTTTATGAGAATTGATACAGACATTCCCATTCCAAAGGAATCAGTGGCCATACTTACTTCGCTGGGTATTGTTGAAGGAAAATCCATTGTTGTTGAGCTGGGTACATCCACGCAATATGTACAGCATGGAGATGAAATTGAAGGGGTTTATTCTGAAACGATGATGGAAGTATTGGGACAGAAAGGCGAGGAACTGGGTGACGATGTGTCGAACACGATTTATGAACTGAACCAGTTTTTACAGCAGTTAAACGCAACACTCGATGATGATACCCGCACCACAGTCGATCAGACACTCAATAATATCTATGAGTCAACAAGCAGACTATCGCGAATGCTGGAAGACAAACAGGATGAAATTGGAGATGCCATCGACTCCGGCAGCCGAATGCTCGGCCAGCTCGATACACTGGTTACAGACAGCCGCCCGAGGGTAGACAGCCTGATGGCAACAATAGAAAAAAACGTGAATGAACTGGAAACACTGCGGGTAGAGCTTGAGGAGACCACATCAAGCCTGAATGAAATACTGAGTAAAGTTAACCATGGTGAGGGAACCCTCGGCAAGCTGGTGAACGATCCGTCGATGTACAATAACCTGGATTCTCTTACCGTAGAATTAAATAATTTAATCAAAGGGATTAACGAAAATCCGGGCCGTTATCTGCGCCACATGAGTATTATTGATATTTTCTAAAATGGAATGGCTTTAACTTCGTTACAGACTCAGTCTCGTTGTTCTTGGTGGTTTAGAGTTGTATATTTCGGGGCTATGAATCAGATGTATTTCAATTGTTAAAAAAAGCATATGTAGAGGATTTTTTATGGGTGTAATGGAAAAAATGAGAAACAGTACTTCATCCATTTTATGGATACTGATCTTCTCTTTTGGAATTTTATGGGTATTGGCAGATGTTGACTTTTTTGGCGGTATTACTCAAGGCCCGACCAGCCTGGGTGTGGTAAACGGAGACCCGATATCACTGGAAGAATACAATAACAGGGTCAGTTTTTACACCGACCAGTATAGCCAGCAGACCGGTTCAAGCATGACCGCTGAAACACGGAGAATGTATGAAAATCAGGCCTGGGAAGATCTGGTTGCATCACGCCTTATTCAGCAGAAAATGAATGAGATGGGCATTGCCGTAACCGATCAGGAGTTGATCGATATGATTACCGGTGATAACCCCGATCCGTTTATACGCCAGCAATTTGCTGATGCTGACGGAAATATCGACCGAATTGCTCTTCGGGCTGCAATTGAGTCTCCCGAAAACAGTCAGGCCTGGATTATGATTGAACAGCAACTGCGCGACAACCGCCGGCAGCAAAAAATGGGCAACTACATCTCATCCGGCCTTAGAGTCAGTTCGCTCGACATTAATAACGAATTTGTAAGAAACAACTCGTTTGCCGATATCCGGTATCTTCGGTTTCCCTATTCGGATGTATCTGACGATGAAATTTCAATAACCGAGGAAGATCTGAGGGAATATCACCGAAACAATCCCGAACAGTTTGAACGTAGCGAAACCTATCGGTTCCGGTACGTAAGCTGGGATAAAACACCCACCGCGCAAGATACGCTCAACGCTATTAATGATGTTGAGGATCTTCGGATCGCATTCCAAAACTCAGAAAACGATTCTCTTTTCCTTGCACAATATCAGTCTGATGTTCCCTTCAGCGGTGGTTATGTTACAAGAGATGAAATCAGAGAAGATTTTCTGCCTGTTTTCGATCTCGAAGTGGGCGAGGTAAGTGAAATTATGATGATTAATGAGGCACCGCATGTATTCAAAAAAATTGATGAGCGCGGGGATGAAGTTAAATTTGGTGTGCTCTCTTATGAAGTACGGGCAGACCCCATTGGCACCATCGACCGGCTGGCCGAAACCGCTGAAGAGTTTGAGTTTTACGCTTCATCCGAAGGCTTTGAGAGCGAAGCCGAACGCCGTGATCTTGAAATCCGCCAGGCAACCGCAACCAAAGATAATCCGTTTGTTCCCGGTGTAGGCCAAAGCCAGGTATTGGTGAATGAACTTGAAAACCTGCGGCGCAACAGAATTTCCGATCCTGTTGAACTGGACGATCAATTTGTTGTGGTTCAGATGCTTGAACGCATATCCGAGGGTGTGCGCCCGCTTGATGAAGTACGATCACAGGTTGAAAATGCCGTAAGAACTCAAAAACGCAAAGAAATGACCTACCAGCGTGTGCGCGATCTTTTGGCAAACAACGGCGATCTTGAAACGCTGGCAGCTCAGTCAGAAAAAGAAGTGCAACTGGCCGAAGCCATTCGTATGGGCGGAACATCCATTCCGGGTGCCGGCCGCGAAGTGGGTGTGATTGGTGCCATTTTCGGAATGGAAACCGGAGAGCAGTCCGGCCCGATCAGAGGCGAAAATGCTGTTTTTATCATTCAGACTGATGACATAAGCATTGCCGATCCGTCTGAAATGACTGCAAGCCAGCGCAGCGAAATACGCAACAGGCTGGAACAGCAGAAATTTATGGCATTTAACGAAGTATTTCTTGACAGGCTGAAAAGCGATGCAAACATACGTGATAACCGTCGCCAGATATTAAGAAACTGATGCAATACCAGTATGATGAAAAGGGTAAGGGTTTTTCTCTTACCCTTTTTTTATTTTGAGGTGATGCATGGA
>SKYV01000259.1 GCA_007127745.1 Balneolaceae bacterium | reverse complement strand
TCGGGTACCCATTCTGTCGTGGCAGGATTTTTGACAATGTCGAAAAAGATACCGGCCAATACGAAGAACCGGCAAACATTTTTTGGGCATCGGGTTCGGCGTTTGCCATCAAAAAAGATCTATTTGTAAAAGCAGGTGGTTTTGATGAGGCATTTGAATTTCATATGGAAGAGATTGATCTCTGCTGGCGCTGTTTAAAAATGGGGAAAACCATTTTGTATGAACCGAAAAGCGTGGTTTACCATCTTGGCGGTGGTTCGATGGATTCTGAATCACCCCGCAAAGTGTACTACAACTACAGAAACAGTTTGTGCATGCTCACCAAAAACCTGGACAACGGATTGGCCCCCAAAATTTTTCCCCGCCTGATTCTGGACAGTGTCTCGGGAATTCGCCTGTTGCTTCTGGGAAAACCGGCCCACCTGGTCGCAGTCATTAAATCTCACTTTGCATTTTACAAGCTTGCAAAAAAAATGTTTTCAAAAAGGAGACAAATCCGAAAACATGTAAAAAAAATAACTCCGCCAGATCTGATGTATCCGGGCCTGATTGCCGTCGATTATTATTTAAAAGGGCGTAAAACCTTTCATGAGTTACCAAAATCAACCCGCAACAATCCGGACGAATAACAGTGAAGATGACTCAATTTGGGGAATTGTCAAACTGGAAATCTATTGCAAAAAACTGGTGGTTTTCCCTGCTTTTGCTGCCGTTTATCGGATATCATATCCATCAGGCACACTGGGTATTGAACTACAATATCTTCTTTAGCATCAGCTATTCATTCCCTTTTCCTGTAAATCTCGAAAAATTTTTGATGACCCATTTTCTGCTGATTGTTCATGAAGCCGGACATACATTTTTCAGTATTTTCGGTAACCGGATTTTAACTATTCTGGGAGGTTCACTTAATGAAATTCTCTTTTCGCTGATTATTCTCGGCTACTTCCTCCTGAATCAAACCCCAAAAGGAGTTCAGGCTGGACTTTATCTTTTGGGGTCTGCCTGGTTTAGTATTGCATTTTATGCAGCTGATGCCGGCAAACGACAGCTTCCGCTCATAGGAGATCTTGGTCCGGAATCGCACGACTGGCATAACCTGCTCCGGCACTGGAATCTCCTTGAATATGACCATCAGATTGCAACTGCTTTTGTGATGTTCGGGATAGCTTGTTATGCCGCGGCGATTGTTTTGCCTCTCTTCATGAAAACATATGAACAGGTGAACCTGGATTTAAGCTTGTAGAATGTAACATTCCGGTTTTGAAATTTTTAAGTTCCGGTATGAACGGTTTTAAAATGGGTATGGTTACTAATCAGAACAGAAAAACTAGTAAATTACAGTTCAAGCTTTAATTCAGCCTGAGGCTGTTCTTTAGGGTAAAACTCCGTTGCCGAACTGTGTAGCGGGGTTTTTCTATTATATACTGATGAAAAATAATGACTACGATATTGTTATTGCCGGTGCCGGAGCATCAGGGTTGACACTGCTATGGTATATACTGAATTCGGAACATCTGGAAAACTTGCGAATTCTCTTGCTCGACCAATCACTTAAACCGGACAATAGCAAAACGTGGTGTTTCTGGAACAAAGGTCCCTTCCCGCTGGCAAAACTTGTTTACCATTCCTGGAAAAAACTTGAAGTAAGAACTTCAGAAAACCGTTTTGCTGAATCACTGAATCAGTATAAATATCAATGCATCCGAAGCATTGATTATACAAAAGAAATTCTTTACCTCGCCCGCAAAAGCAGCCGAGTAGATTTAGTGGAAACCTCCATTCAGGAATTTGATTTCAAATCAGAAAAAGCCCTCACTATTACTGATGATGGTACATATTCATCGGAATTGGTTTTTCAAAGCGTAAAAAAACCAAAAGATTATCACCGGTCAAAAGCCGATAATGTATTGTTGCAACACTTTACAGGCTGGGAAATAGAAACCTCTGAAGAGTTATTTAATCCCGAGAGAGCCATTTTTATGGATTTTGATGTACCTCAGCAAAATGGTGTAACTTTTATGTACCTCCTGCCCTATCAAAAAACCCGGGCTCTTGTTGAGTACACTATATTTTCGGAGAGTTTACTTCCTGCTGATGTGTATGAAAAAGAATTGAAAAGGTATCTGGCTCAAAAGTATGATTTAAACGAGGAGAGTTTTAAAATTTTGCGAAAAGAAAAGGGAGTAATACCGATGGAGGATCGAAAATATAACCAGTGGTATTGCCAGAACGTAATGAACATCGGGATAATTGGCGGATTTGCAAAACCGTCATCGGGCTATGCTTTTATGCGAATTCATGAACAGTGCCGAGAAATCGTAAATGCACTGGAAAATAATTTTGCACTTCCCGATCGCCCGGTATCTTCTTACCGTTTTCGGGTTTACGACATGATGCTCCTCTATCTTCTAAAACATGAGCCGGATATATCCCTTAAAATATTCCATGATTTTTTTCGGAAAAACTCATTCAACACTATACTTAAATTTCTTGATGAGAAGACAAATTTTGCTCAGGAAGTTACTATTTTTTCCAAGGTTCCGTATATACCATTTTTCAAGTCGATTTATAAAATGAAACACAGAATTTTTACTGGTGCGTAGTTTAAACTTTATGAAATTTCATTCAGCTTTTTTTTTTATTTAACAAAAAGAGCTATGCAATACTGCCCGGCCGACCGCTGAATTCATGGTCAGACGGATAAAACACATTTATAAGTCACTCACCGGATGGTAAATCAAACCGTCTGATAGGTACAGCAAAGCCTCTTTTTATCCGGGGTTAATACCCATTTCACTCTAAACATTCGAAAACAATTTAATTTTAAATTGAATTTTATTAATATAAAGTCATAGGGTTAGTTATAGACAGTATTGATTAAAAAATATTAATAATATAGTGGTTTAGGGGTCATTACTGTTTAAGATCCCTACTTTAAAAAATTATCAGTATTGATAATTACGTTGGTAAGTTTATGTAACAGAAATCCGAAGTTTTGTGAGTAGATTAGATTTAACCTTTCCACTCTTATTGATATTTATTCTTGTAGCAGCGGCCTGTGATATAAAAACAGGACCTGATCAGCACATTCTCGAAGTTGGAGATAATTTTCAGGAAGCAAACGATAAATTTCCTGAAGGCACCACGTTTATTGTAAAAAGCGGAGTGCATACCAATCAGACTGTCCGGCACCCCAAAAACGGAAATTCCTGGATTGGCGAAGAAGGCGCTGTAATGGATGGCAGAAATCGTGTATCGGCTGCTTTTTCCGGAGAAGCCAAATTCATTACCATCAATGGAATCAAAATCAGAAATTATAAAGACAATGGCATTCACCTTCGTGATGGAGGACGAATTACTCTTGATAACCTGACCATTAAAGATACCGGCTCGGGGACCGGTAATAAAAATGGTGCCATCAAGATGAACGACATGGTGGGAATCCATATCACAAATTCTCATTTTACCCAACTATCGGCCGGTATTTTAATTACCGATTCTAAGGGGCCGATAATTATCGAACAAAATTCGGCCATTAACATTGGGAGAAATTTTGTTCAACTCGATAAATGCGAAGGAGAACAAATTCGTGTTCAGTATAATACAATGGAGCGTGTTGGTGATTATCTTCGGGAAGGTGCCGAAGATGTTGTGGACTGGATTTCAATTTTTCAATCCGAAGGTACCAAACAGGATTCAATACAGGTGAATTACAACCGGGCACGAGGCCATGGAAACGACCCGACCGGCTCATTCATAATGCTCGGTGATGATGGCGGACGATATCAGGTTGCAAAAGGAAATCTTGGTATTAATCCCGGTCAGGTGGGTATTGGCATTGCAGGCGGAGAATGGATTACCGTTCAGGGTAACATTTTGTTCACCGAACCGTGGGAGCACAGCAATGTCGGAATCTATTCTGCTCAGTACAGTTATCCCAACCCTTGCCACAACCACTCTATTATAAATAATCGATTGTACTGGCATAATGGGAGAAAGCAAAATAACATTTGGACGGATATGATCTGCGAGCCCACCATTTTGCATAATGTCTATCCAGATTCAGAAGTCAGATCTGAACTTTGGTATTCCTTTAATGTTAGCAAGGAGTGAGATAAAAATAATGAAGTATTCCACGTTAATTTTCTAACCCATCTGAAATACTTTTTAGAGGCTTGCTGATCTCCTCACCAAAAATTTCAAATGGAACTTCGTTTGTCGTTACTTCTTTTACTCTGCTTGCCTCAATAACTTCCTGATAGGTTTCGTAACAATCGAGAGCTTTTTTGAACTGTGCCATATCTTCATTTGAGCACACTTCAATGTAGTCAATCTCATCCTCATCGGAAGCCTCCAGCCTGAACTTTCCATCCTTCACCACTTCTCCCATTCTGGTAAAAAAAGCCAGCCGTTCAGGATAAGAGCTGCCCTCCTGTTTCATCTTGCAAAACACTCTTTTGATAATTGCATGGCTGACCAAATGATCGTGGAATCCACTTATACCATGAACCGCATAAGTAATAATAATATCCGGTTTTAGTTTGTGAATTTGCTCTTCAATAGCCTGTTCAATTTCAATCGGATTCATATTTTTCAATTTGCCATCCGGCAAATCCAGAACGGTCATACCACTGAGTCCAAGGGTTTTTTCCACACACTGCATTTCCCGATATCTGATCTCTCCCATCTCTTGTTTATCCACTCCCAGTCTAAAACGCTGTTTGGTGGCCTCACCTTTTGTGAGTGTCAGGAGGAAGACTTCATGCCCCTGCCTTAACTGGGCAGAAATAGCCGGTGCAGGCCCAAAAGATTCATCATCAGGATGTGGAAAAATGTAGAGTAATCGCATCTGATCAGAGATAGAGTTTAATCGATTTTCAAATCAACCATCAAAAATGAAGAAGTAAATTCTTGATTCAACAAAAAAATCAACCCGCCGGGATATCTTCCCGGCGGGCTTATTTTGACATATCAAGCCAAACATCGATCCGGAATGTTCCGGATGATGCATTATGTCAAGAGCATCCTGTCGTGGAACCACACGTCATACATTTCTGGCAGGTTCCATTTCGTATCATCGTCATACTTCCGCATTCAGGGCAGGAATCACCAGTATATCCAAGCTGTTTGGCACGGTCATAATCACTTTCAGATACTTCCCGGCTGGCAGTTTTGGCCACTCTTGTTTTTTCCTTTACAGGCTCAGCTTTTTTTGTTTTCGACTGCTTGGCTACTTCATCTGCCAGTTCCTGCTCTTCAGACGGCCGCAGTTTTCGTTTCAGAATTTCCTCGGGTGCTACATGAGCGAGGTCATCCCTTCCAAGATACGTAACTGCAAGTTCCCGGAAAATATAATCTATAACCGAGGTTGTCATTTTAACATGTGGACTGCCGTTTACCATTCCGCTGGGTTCAAACTTCGTGAATACAAAAGCATCCACAAACTCCTCAAGCGGTACTCCGTGCTGCAATCCAAGTGAAATGGAAATAGCAAAACAGTTCATCAGGCTACGGAATGCGGCACCTTCGCGGTGCATATCGATAAATATTTCGCCTAACTGTCCGTTCTCATATTCACCGGTCCTCAGGTACACACTTTGACCGCCAATTTTCACTTTCTGAGTGTATCCACTGCGCCGGTATGGCAAGCGTTGGCGTCGGGCCACATACTTATGAATAATTTTCTCTGCGGTTTTAATCACCTGATCCTGCTCGGCACGCATATCTTCATCATCCTCATCCTCGAGCTCCTCAAGCACATCACTCATGGAATTCAACGGCTGGCTCAATTTCGAGCCATCGCGATATAGCGCATTAGCTTTGAGCATTTTTTCCCAGGATTCCATGTAAGCATCTTTGAAATCCTCAACGGTTGCCTCGTTCGGAAGGTTAATGGTTTTCGAAATGGCACCCGAAATAAAGGGTTGTGCCGCAGCCATCATGTTTATGTGCCCCTTGGCTGAAATATATCTTGTACCAATTCGTCCACACCTGTTTGCGCAATCGAAAACAGCCAGATCTTTTTCTTTCAGATGCGGGGCGCCTTCCACGGTCATGGTTCCGCAAACATAATCATTTGCTTCCTGAATCTGTTCTTTTGAAAATCCGAGATACCTCAGCATATCAAAATTATGATCTGACAACTGTTCTTCAGTTATGCCGAGAACATTTTTGCTGAAGTCTTCGCCAAGTGTCCAGTGGTTAAATGCAAATTTGATATCAAAACTGCCGGGCAAAGCCTGTTCAATAGCATCAAGCTTTTTATCCGTAAAGCCCTTCTCTTTCAGTGTTTCTTCATTAATGTGCGGACAGCCATCCAGTGAAGCAGATCCTTTTGCATACCGCACAATTTCACTGATCTCTTTTTTGCTGTACCCCAGATTTTTGAGGGCAAGCGGCACACTCTGGTTGATAATTTTAAAATATCCGCCACCGGCAAGCTTTTTAAATTTCACCAGGGCAAAATCGGGTTCAATGCCTGTTGTATCACAATCCATCACAAGGCCGATGGTTCCCGTGGGGGCAATCACAGTAACCTGAGCATTTCTGTAGCCATGCTTTTCACCCATTTCCACCGCAAAGTCAGATTCTTCTTTTGCGGCTTTCAGCAGATATCCGGGGCAGTATTCGTCACTGATACCCATCGGTTTGATGGTAAGGCCTTCGTACTCTTCATCCGGGGCAGAATAGGCTGCACGCCTGTGGTTTCGAAGGACTCTCAGCATGTGCTGTTTATTACGTTCATACCCATCGAACGTTCCCAGTTCTTTAGCCAGTTCGGCACTGGTTGCGTATGCCTTCATGTGCATAATTGCTGTGAGTGCACCTGCAATTGCCGTTCCTTTATCACTGTCATACGGGGCACCCTGTACCATCAGCGCAGCACCAAGGTTGGCATAACCCAGCCCCAGGGTTCTGAATATGTACGAAAGTTCAGCAATTTCTTTTGATGGAAACTGAGCCATCAGCACAGATATTTCCAATACGGTTGTCCACAGCCGTGAAGCATGGCGGATCGAATCCACATCAAATTCTTTGCAATCTTCATCTTTGAAAAACTTCATCAAATTCAGTGATGCCAGATTGCAGGCGGTATTGTCCAGAAACATATATTCAGAGCAAGGATTACTTGCCTTTATCGGTCCGTCTTCGGGGCAGGTATGCCATTCGTTGATTGTATCATGATATTGAGTACCCGGATCGGCACAAGACCATGCCGCAAAACTGATCTGATCCCACAATTCCCTGGCTTTCATGGATTTCATCGGTTTGGGAGATCTGCCCTCTTTTTTTGCATTTCGCTTTTCAATTCGCCCGATTAAATGCCAGTCGTCATCATCAACCAATGCACGCATAAAGCTGTTTGGTACGCGAACGGAATTGTTTGAATTCTGGCCGCTAACTGTCATGTAGGCTTCTGAATTCCAGTCGGTATCGTACACATCAAATTCAATATCAGTGAACCCCTGACCTGCCAACTGGATGACCCGTTCGATATAGTTGAGCGGTACCTGATCCCGCTTGGCATTGCGGATAGCTTTTCCAAGTTTTTTATTTTTGATAGGATCACGGCTAACGGCGCCATTGTACGATTTGCCCTCAAGTTCAACCGGCTGATGGCACAATTGAATAATATTTTTCAGATGCTTTTGAGTGATTTTTGATCCGGTTACAATCGCTGCTACTTTCTGTTCCTCCCGCACTTTCCAATTGATGTATTCCTCAATATCGGGATGATCCAGATCGAGTGTGACCATTTTTGCCGCACGGCGAGTGGTTCCGCCCGATTTTATGGCGCCTGCTGCTCTGTCGCCAATCTTCAGAAAACTCATCAGGCCAGACGACTTACCACCGCCACTTAACACCTCTCCTTCTCCCCTCAAGTCCGAAAAGTTGGAGCCGGTACCAGATCCGTATTTAAAGAGGCGAGCTTCCCGCACCCATAAATCCATAATGCCACCTTCATTCACCAGATCATCATCAATGCTTTGAATAAAACAGGCATGTGGCTGCGGGTGGGTATAGGCATCTTTCGATTTTTTCACTTTACCGGATTTTGGGTCCACAAAATAGTGCCCCTGAGCAGGCCCGTTAATACCATATGCCCAATGTAGTCCGGTATTGAACCACTGCGGACTGTTGGGAGCGGCCATCTGTTTGGCAAGCATGTAACATAGCTCGCTGTAAAATATCTTGGCATCATTTTCGGAATCAAAATAGTCGTGCTTCCATCCCCAGTATGTCCAGCAGCCGGCCAAACGGCTGAATACCTGACGACTGTCAATTTCGTGTGTGTAGCGTTTATCTTCATCCAGCTTTTTCAGCTCTTTTTCATCCGCTTTGGAACGCTGAAGCCACTTTGGGACACCTTTTTCTTCAACCTTTTTCAATTTTACCGGAACTCCCGCCTTGCGAAAATATTTTTGCGCTATAATATCAGTAGCAACCTGAGACCAGCTTGATGGCACAACTACATCTTCCATTTCAAAAATCCTGGAACCATCCGGGTTCTTAATTTCAGATCTTCGCTTTTCGAACTTGATTGATTCGTAAGGCGTTTTCCATTGTGCTTCTGTATATAAGCGTTCAAATTTCATAAAAAGTCTCCTGTTTTAACCGAGTATTAGCATTGCTGTTTGATGAAGATGGAGTAGTTAGAACTCATCGAATAACTGAAAATTATTACTTTCCAATATATCCGAGAGAGCAAGAGACAGCAAGAAAAAAATCAATTACTTTTCCACAAAAGCCCGAAGTTATCCACAATTGAAATGGAGTTCATTCAACATAACCCACAATCACAAGACCGCACGATTTATGATAGCCTTTTTTCATGAATTTTAAATTAGATTCCCTCCTATATGAAATACTTTAATTTTTCTTTGTGGATAAAATATCCGTTTTAACCCTGATTTATAATTTTATTCGGGTTATCCACACAGCCATCAAGTTATCCACATTTTTAATTGTCGATATCCGGGTCCATTATTTCTATTCATAATTCAAGTTTATGAATTTTTTCATAAATCTTTTGTTTCATCATTT
This sequence comes from Balneolaceae bacterium, assembly GCA_007127745.1. Classification (GTDB taxonomy): domain Bacteria; phylum Bacteroidota; class Rhodothermia; order Balneolales; family Balneolaceae; genus Rhodohalobacter. Next base: position 4,869 of record SKYV01000259.1, on the reverse strand, counting down.
ATGTTATTTTTATTTATTTTTTAGAAAATTTATTAATCATTTTATTATAATTTTTTTAACTATTTTTGATTATACTTTTCATATTTTTCACCCTTTCAATGAATGCTTTTCAGAACCCATCAGACGGTTATGTTTACCCTCAGATGGGTTCCTTAAAAAAGGATTTAATACCGCCTGCCCCTACATCAGCGATCGAACAGGCAGTATTGCAAAGACCTCAGATGATTGACGCAGAAAACCACTTGACAAATGAACACATTGAACTCTAAAACTCTGCATTATCATTCTGATTTAAATTTTATTCACACAGTTTGTGCAGAGATTGTATTTTAAAAGAAATGTTTAATGAAATTTAATTCTTTGGAAAAAACGAACATAAAAAATCTCTACAACTCAACATTCAAAGTCAGGTCTTACGAGGTCGATCACAATGGAGAGAGCACTCTTCCGCATATCTGTAATTATTTTCAGGAGGCGGCTGGCTTGCATGCATACGAAATGCAGTTTGATATATCAGACCTGTTCAAAAAAGGAATGACATGGGTACTCTATCAACTCCATGTTAAGGTGTATAAGTACCCAAAACGCTGGGAATCGGTTACCGTTCAAACCTGGCCATCTGCCGGAGAAGGAATCCGGGCATTCAGAGATTATGAATTGAAAAACAGCAGCGGTAAAACCATTGCTGTAGGCCTGAGTCAATGGATGGTGCTGGACTTAAAAACAAAAAGGCCGGTAAAGATCCCTGATGAAATTTTAAAATTTGGGGCCGGATCAGATGTTCATGTGCTTGAAAACAACCGAACCTCAATCGATTCACTGCCGGATAATCAATCCCGACTGATAACCCGGGTTGGCAGGCAGGATCTCGACATGAACAACCACGTAAATAATGTGAAATTTATTGAGTGGATTACCGGCCACCACCAAGACAACGCACTCAAATGCCGGGAGTTAAATATTCAGTTTTTATCAGAAGCCCAATTTGGTGACAACATCTACCTCTCGCAGGAAATTGAACGAGAGCAGGGGATTCAGTCAGCAACTCATACACTGTTCCGGCAAGACCCCAAAAACATGATTGCAAAATCAAATTCCGTTTGGCAGTAAATCAGCCACGTGACTGAGTTAATCCCATTGCGGAGCAAAACTCGGATTTACAATACGTTGGTCTTTTTCGAGTTGATCGATCTGTTCAAAATGTTCATCAGAAAGCTGGAAATCAAAAATATCGATATTTTCTTCCAGATGTTTTCTGGACGATGCCTTGGGAATAGCAATCACATTTTCCTGCTCAATCAGCCATCTTAGTGATACCTGTGCAGCAGTTTTACCATATTCCCTGCCAATATTATTTAACGTTTCGTTTTCCATCACCCTGCCCTGTGCAAGCGGACTGTATGCTGTGATCAGGAAATCATGATCGTAGGTCATATCAAGAAGTTCAAACTGCCCGAGAAATGGATGAAATTCCACCTGATTCGTTACTATGGGAATACGCAGCTCCTCAACAACCTCACGGGTCAGGTTCAGCGGAAAATTACTGATTCCCAAATTCATGGCTTTCCCCTGATCTTTGAGGGCAAGCATGGCTTTAAAGGTTTGCTTCAGCTCATGCTGACTATTGGGCCAGTGGATAAGAAGAAGATCAACATAATGGGTCCGAAGCTGCTCCAGGCTTTCTTCAACCGATTGCAGCACCTCATCATGATCGAGGTTAGTGTGCCAAATTTTTGTAGTCAGAAAAAGCTCTTCCCTGTCCACATGAGAGGAGCGGATTGCATCCCCGATCTCTTTTTCATTTTTATAAATTTGAGCTGTATCGATATGTCGGTAACCGATATTGATAGCTTCCAAAACGGTTTTTGTGCAATCTTTTCCAAATAATCGATGAGTACCCAAACCTATTTCGGGTACATCAATGCCCTGAACTGTTTTAAACTGCATGAATGATTTTTATTCTTTGTTTAGACTTGATGTTAATTTGTATTGAATTCTTCATTTTCTGTTTATGAATAATTTAGGAATATAAAATGAGGTGAACCCAATCTGCGGATATTTTTGATGATATTCTTTTGAAAAATTAATCGTATTGATTTTGGAGAGATTAACAATGTACTGATAACATTTATTTAATCAACGTAATTTTTCGGGTGAGGATTCTGCTACCTGTTTCAAGCTGAACAATGTAAATACCACTTGGGTGGTTGGTTGCATCCCAAATTACTGAGTGCTCACCGGCTTGAATGGTATCATCTATTAAAAGTGAAACCTGCTGCCCCACAATGTTATAAACTCCCACGCGTACCGGGCGTTCTTCCGGCAAATAGAATGAAATATTTGTAGATGGATTAAAAGGATTTGGATAATTTTGACGCAATTCTACAGTACCCGGCCTCTCATCTTCCTCCTCTTCTTCAATCAGTTGCTCATACGGTTCTACATTTACAACAAATCGGTTCCGCTCTTTTGGAATCAGTACTGTCAGCCCCGAAAATTCTTCTTCGAGCTCAGTGGGTTGGTTTCCGGAATTTCGAAATCTGTAACTGTTTTCTTCCCTCATATTTATGGTAGCGCCGGTCTGTCTGTCTTCGAGGGTCAGTATCCATTCATCTGGAATTTCATCCGGAATAGACCATGCAAGGGAAGCTTCTCTGGCGACCGTACCACCTTGTTCATACCCCAACCCAACCTGGTAAGAAGTTTCAATTTGGTAAGGCAGATGAAGAAAACCATTGGCCGGATCGGATGATTCGGCACTGTTCAGATATAGTAATGACTGATCTTTCAGTGATAATTGGCTCTGGAAGGTTGCCGTCAGTTTTGGCAGATCGAAACGGACATCGTCACTGCCGTAAGCCGGAATTTCCAAAAAACCGAGAAGTGCTTCGTCCACAAGCTTGCGGTTGCCGGAACTGCCTTCAAAAAGTGAGAATGAAATAAACCGTTCAAGTGCAGGTGCAGCTTTGGAGGCTCTGGGATTTACATCAATATTATCACCCATTCCCGGGTTCATCACAAACGGACTCCAGTTCTCAATTCTCTCCTGGTCGGTCCGAACGAGATTAAATCGTTGCTGCTGTTCATTCCAGATTTTTACAACGGGTGCCAATCCAGTATCCCCGTCTCTGGTCAGGTTTCTTAATGCGGTTTCGTCGGGGCTCGTAAAAGAACCCATATATACTCTCTGGCCCTTATTTATGGTTGCAATTTCTTCTCTGTTGAACCCGTGCTGCCCCTGAACAACTACTGTAACCGGATTATCATCCAATTTCTTAATAAAAACGGGAGTACCCGGCTCCAGCAACTCCACCGAAGTACGTTCTCCATTTAAACCGTAAAACTCAAGTGAACTGTTTCTGCTGAAACGATCGATAAATTCTCCCGGTGGCGTCATGAAATACCAACCTTCATTCCGCAATGTTTTTTTATAAAATGGAGCTGTGCTGCCTAAAGAACCAGGTGAGCCGGTAAGATCGGGGATAAAAGAGTTTTCGGCAGGAATCAGATGCTGCATACTTGTGTATCCGTCGTGTGCATTTAAGGCATTGTTGAGCTCCAATGCCACACCGGGTTCAGAGGGTTCGTAGGTTGCCCCGGCAATTGTTTGCTCATGATACAAAAATTCAATTCTGCCGCCATTGGAGGGAATCAGTGATCCATCATACACATAATTGTTTGTAATTCCTTCAAAACCTGACACGTCTACATTTGAAAAGAGAATTACATCGTACGGGGCTATTTCAATATCCCGCTGAATCACTACCTCTCCCATATTTGTGACCATCTCAACCCCTTTCAGTGTAACCGGAGATTCACCGGGATTGTACAATTCAACATATTCGAAATCCAGATCATCCACCTTGGTGCCGGGTAATATTTCTGTGATGATAATTGATCCGGGCCCAAGATTTTTTACAATGCTTTTTTCTGGAAACGCTTCTATTTTTTGAATAGCTAAAGGCAGGTGGTTATTAACTTGATCCTGCTCATCCAGTTCCCACTTTAATTCAATCTGGTCGCCGTTTCGCAAATAGATATCATTCAAATTCAATTGAAGCGAAAAAGTACTCCACTCATCCTCTGTTCGTCCCAGCATAGAGGTTTGAAGGGTTCCACCGCTTGCTCTCTTCCAGTTGCCACCATTCACCCGATAGTTGAGCCTGAGTGTATAGTTATTTTGCAATATTTCCCGGTTGTATATAAAATCGAAAGCTACCATCATACCGGAAACATGAAAATTTGCCTCGTTTTTGAATCCAAGCGAAATAAACTCATCAGACCCGGTAGTACCATCTGAACTTACAACTCCTGCAGCAACATATTGCCCCTCATCTGGAATAAAATAATGGCCGGCAGTTTCTGTTCCGGGATTATATTCATTCCATTCGGCAAGATCTGCATCCGGATCGGCACTCATAAAACGGCTCAGTTCAGAAAGTGAAAGGGTTACACCAGAACCTGTAATCTGAGATGTTTCTTTGGCGAACCGTACCTCAATTGGATTTTCATCCACCAGAAGTACCTGTCCCCACGCAATCCCGGCCGTACTCAAAATCAAAAATACGGAGAGAAGCAGAATTATGTATGTCTGAAAGTTTCGTAACGTTTGTTGCATAGGCAGTTCATTGTGCAATCTTTATAACACACCACTTTCTTTAAAGTTAATATTTATTCGAATATTTACTAATATTTTTGTGTGATTTTTTCAATTTCAGTCACCTTTTTCCCGCTTTTTTTTGTCAGTTCGGGAAGTGCAGGGTTATTTTTATCCATTATTGATTTATATACGTTCAATGCTTCGGTGTTATTGTCAAGCTGCTCAAGAATTTCCGCTTTTTTATAAAGAAAAATCACATTGTCCGGCAG